>CANFBG010000068.1 GCA_947444785.1 Microbacteriaceae bacterium
CGGGCTCAGCCCTATGCCCAGCCCGGGTACTTCGCCACGATGACAGAGGTGGCGCACTACACGCTGAAGGACGTTGCCGGAAAGATCGCCACACCCCTGTTCATCACGAGTCCCGAGGGCGAACAGTTCTGGCCGGGCCAGTCGGAGGAATTGGGCGCACTCCTTTCGGCAGAGCACACCATCGCGCCCTTCCTGGCCGCCGAGGGGGCGAGCCTGCATTGCCAACCGCTGGCCCGAAGCCTGACGCATCAGCGCATGTTCGATTGGCTGGATGCGAGACTGAACCGCTGATTAGAGGCAGATTAGCTGTACTGATATGGTTTCGGTGTTCTGAGTCACCACACAGCCAATAGAAACCGAGTTCATGCTTTCCACAAAATCCGTTGTCACCGCCAGCCTCGTCTAGCTCGCGGCAATCAGCCTCCTCGCCGCCTGCAGCACCACGTCGACGACGGCAACGCCGACCACCACCCCGACCGCCACGTCGACCGCGGCCCCCAAGCCCGCAGCCTGGACCTACGACGGGGCGACCGGTCCCGCCAACTGGGGCACCCTCGACCCGACCTACGTCAAGTGCTCCGACGGCAGCGCCCAGTCCCCCATCGACATCGTGAACCCGACGACGGCTGACCTGACCAACATCGTCTTCAACTACAAGGCCGACGAGGCCGGTATCTTCAACAACGGCCACACTGTCGAGGCAGAGCCGCTGACCGAGGGTGAGAACTCCATCGTTCTCGACGGTCTGACGTACCCGTTCCTGCAGCTGCACATGCACGCCCCGAGCGAGCACGAGATCAATGGCCAGCGCTTCCCGCTCGAGATCCACTTCGTGCACAAGACCGAAGACGGCAAGATCGCCGTCGTTGGTGTGCTCGTCAAGGAGGGCGCCGCAAACGCCGCCTGGGCCCCGTTCGTTGCCAAGATCGCCGCCGCCGACGCCGTGCCGGAGGACACCAAGACGGAGCTCGACTGGAGCACGCTGCTGCCGACCGACCAATCCACCATCCGCTACGACGGCAGCCTCACCACCCCCGGCTGCTCTGAGGGCGTGAAGTGGAACGTCATGGCGACGCCCATCACGATGAGCGCTGACCAGATCGCGACCTTCACCGCCGCGTACTCCAACGACAGCCGTCCCGTTCAGCCCCTGAACGGCCGCACGGTGACGCTGGACTCGACCCCGGCGAAGTAGTCCCGAAGAAGAAAGGAGGCGCCCCCGGCATCTGCCGGGGGCGCCTCCTTCGTGTCGCGACCTATCTCAGACAGCGTGCGATAAAAACCAAATGGTGGAGATGGGGAGAATTGAACTCCCGTCCACTGCTGTAATTCTGCGCCTTCTACGGGTGTATTCCGTTGAATCGTTTTCTCGGCTCCGACCTTTGCTCCGGACATCTAGGTCGACAAGCCCAGCCCGAGTGCAAGTCCCTCCGCGCCCTCAGGCGTAACACGGAAGCAATCTCTCTAGATGGCGCCAGAACCCGGGTAGAGAGCATTCCCGGACTGACGGACTTCATGTGGCTCTACTGCTTAGGCAGCGAGAGCGAAGTCAGTGCGCTTTGAATTGGCACTTATATTTTTCAGAGATCGTTTACGAGATAACCCTGAATCCTCGACCCGCTTCTCGCAGTTTTGCAGGCAATGTCGAAACCGATCATCCCCATGCGGCAGGTCTTTATCGCACGCTGTTGAGTTATGGGCACTTCACATGCACCGTATCGATGCAGTCTTTTATTCTACGGCAGAAACCGGCACGGCGCCACCCGCGGCCACGTCTAACCGGTGTTCTGCAGGCCGGCCGCCACACCGTTGACGGCGAGCAGCAGAAGCCTGTGGTGGCCATCGGTCGGATCAACGCTGTCTGCCGCCCTGATGGCCCGAAGCGCCCGAAGCTGAAGAAGCGAGAGCGCATCGACATAGGGACTCCTGAGGTGAACCGCACGGCGCAGCACGGGCCGTCCCTCTAGGAAGTCGGCCCGCCCGGTCGTCGTGTGCACCCATTCCCTGGTCAGCGCCATCTCCTCGAGCACCAGGCCGGCGAGGTCATCCCGGTCCCCCAGTGCGAGGTACCGCTTCGCGATGCGGGAGTCGGTCTTGGCAAGCGACATCTCGACGTTGTCGATCATGGCGGTGAACAGCGGCCAGCGTGCGTAGGCGTCGCGAAGCACCTCGACGTCGCCGATGGCAGCGAGGGCCGTGCCGAGGCCGAACCAGCCGGTGAGGTTGATTCGGGCCTGAGTCCAGGCGAAGACCCACGGGATCGCCCGCAGGTCTTCCAGCGACTCGACCGAGAGTCCCCGGCGCGCCGGCCTCGAGCCCAGGGCCAGGAGTCCGACCTCTTCCATCGGCGTCACCTGGGCGAACCACGGCGCGAAACCGTCGGCCTTGATCAATTCGAAGAAGCGGATGCGCGACGCGTCGTCCATCCTCGTGGCAACAGCCGCGAAGTCATCGGTCGCCTTCTGGTTCGCCTCTTCGTTGGAGGGACTCGAGGCGAGGAGCGTCGCCGCGGCCATCTGTTCCAGATGCCTGGCGGCAATGGCCTTGTCGCCGTACTGGGCGAAGATCACCTCGCCCTGCTCGGTCACCTTGAAGCGCCCTTCGACGGACCCCTTGGGCTGCGCGAGCACGGCCTCGTTCGCCGGACCGCCTCCGCGGCCCAGGGCGCCACCCCGGCCGTGGAACAGGGTCAGCTCGATGTCATTCTCTGCAGCCCAGACGGCGATGCGGGCCTGCGCCGCATACAGGGCCAGTGTCGCCGAGACCGGTCCGACGTCCTTGGAGGAATCGGAGTAGCCCAGCATGACCTCGAGCTTTCGCCCCGTGGCGGCAAGCCTCTTCTTGACGGGCTCGAGTTGGATCATCTCCGTAAGGATCTGGGTGCTGGCGGCCAAGTCCGCGAAGGTCTCGAACAGCGGGACGGCGTCGATCAGCGGCACTGTCTCCCCCGGGCCCGTCGCAGCCTCTGCAAGGGCATAGACCGTGGCGATGTCGGCGGAGGACTGCGTGAACGAGACGACGTAGCGACGCGCGGCGCGCATGCCATAGCGCTTCTGCAGGAACGCGATGGCCCGATAGACGTCGAGGACCTCCGTCGTCATCTCACCCAGCTCGCCGCCGGCCTGGATCTCGGCCAGGGACTGGCGATGCACCTTGGAGTGCTGGCGCACCTCGAGCTCTGCGAGGTGGAAGCCGAAGGTCTCCACCTGCCAGATCAGGTTCTGGAGTTCGCCATTGGCGCTGCGGTCTGCCCCTGCGCCCCGCAGCGACTCCTGGATGATGCCGAGATCCGCGAGCAGTTCCTCCGGTTGCGCATAGCTGAGCGCGAAATCCTGCACCCGGGTCGCGGCGATTCGTCGGGCGACGACGAGCAGCACCCGGCGGTGCGGCTCATTCGGGCTGCGCGTGCCGATCTGGGCGGTCAGGTGACCGGCGATCTCCGTCTGGTGCTCCCAGAGCGCCAGTACCCGGGCATCCGCCGGAGTGTCCTCGCCATCGAGCGTGAGGGTTCTCCCGATGCGTTCGGCAGCGTGCTCCAGGCCGAGCAGGATGTGCTCGGAGGCGATTGCGGCCGCGGCCTTGGTGACCTCGGCGGTGACGAAGGGGTTGCCGTCGCGGTCGGCGCCGATCCAGCTGCCCAGGCGGAGAAAAGCGGGGGCCTTGACGGGGACGGCACCGGCAGAGGCGCCGAGCATCCAGTCGTCGAGGAGGCGGTACACGCGCGGAACGACCTCGAACAGGGTCGCGTCGAAGATGCTCATCGCCGTTCGAACCTCGTCCAACGGGGTTGGCCTCGTCGTGCGCAGCGGGGAGGTGCGCCACAGCATGTCGATCTCCTCGAGGAGGCGACGCTCGATCTCGGCGCCGGCCAGTGTTCCGGGCAGCGTGTGATCCCGCTGGGTGAGCTGGTCGCTGATCCGGCGGATCCCCGAGGCGACCGCGCGGCGGCGCGCCTCGGTCGGATGAGCCGTGAGGACGGGGTGGAACCTCAGCGCCGCGAGGCGGCGCTGCGTCTCAGCCGAGCCGACCTCCTTGACCATCTGCTCGATGGCCGCGGGAAGGGAGTCTGCGGTGACGTCGACGGCACCGCCGGAGCCACGCGTGCGCAGCACTCGCACGCGGTGGTGTTCCTCGGCGAGATTGCTCAGATGGAAGTAGACGGTGAACGCGCGGGCAACCTGCTCGGCGCGCTCCGGCGTGAACGACGCGACCAGGGCCTCGGCAGCATCCAGAGATCCGCCCTCCTCGCCCTCGAAGGATCCGATGGAAAGGGCACGCAGGCGCTCGACGTCGGCCAGGAGGTCGGCCCCGCCGGATTCGGTCAGGACGCGGCCCAGGAGCCCGCCGAGAAGCCGCACATCTGAGCGAAGGGACTCGTTCACCTCGTCGCGGATGTTCTTCCGATTCCCCTCGGTCCGGAGGGGCAGGGAATCGGTAGCGGGGGTGTCGGCGTTCGTGTTCACCGCTCTACGCTAGCGCTGTCATGTTTACAGCAGGTTACAGAGTGGCACTTCTACCGGGATTCCGCCCCGGAAACGGGAGCTAATCGCCTAGATTCTTCCTGGAGTTGATCGCCCGGTCGCTTTCGCGCTTGTCCTGCTGCTCACGGAGGGTCTGGCGCTTGTCGTACTCGCGCTTGCCCTTGGCCAGGGCGAGTTCGACCTTGGCGCGGCCGTCGAGGAAGTAGAGCTGGAGGGGAACGAGGGTGTAGCCGCCCTCCTTGGTCTTGTTGTGCAGCTTGAGGATCTGCTCCTTGTGCAGGAGCAACTTGCGCTTCCGGCGCGGGGCATGGTTGTTCCAGGTGCCCTGGGTGTACTCGGGGATGTGCACGGCGTCGAGCCACACCTCGCCGTTCTCGATGAACGCGTAGCCGTCGACGAGGGAGGCCCGCCCCATTCTCAGGGACTTCACCTCGGTGCCGTTCAGCACCATGCCGGCCTCGTAGGTCGCCTCGATCGTGTAGTCGTGCCGCGCTTTGCGGTTGGTCGCGACGACCTTTTTACCGCTTTCCTTGGGCACAGTTCTCCTCGAGATGTCTAGACGCCGGCCATTATCCGGCAGACCCTGAAGTCTACAACTTCAGACCGGGCGGTAATCTTCCCGCCCGGTTGCTGCCTAGACCTTGAGGTAGCGGGTAATCGCGAACTTGGCCGAGAACGCCGCGAGGGCCGAGCCGAGAACGACCAGGACCGGAGCGACGATCAGGGCGTCGCTCGTTCCCACAAACGACGTGAACGGCAGCTGCGGGCTGAGGTAGCCCTGAACGAAGAAGTGCACGATACCCCAGATTGCCCCGCCAGCCAGCACCGACCCAATGAACGCCGCGATGACGCCCTCGAGGATGAACGGGGTCTGGATGAACCTGTTCGATGCCCCGACGAGGCGCATGATTCCCAACTCCCGACGCCTCGAGAAGGCCGAGAGGCGGATGGTCGTGGCGATCAGGAGCACCGCCGCGACCAGCATCAGCGATGCCACCCCGACGGCCGTGTAGCTTGCCGCATTCAGCACGGAGAAGATCTGCTCGAGGTAGCTGCGCTGGTCGGTGACGCTCTCCACCCCCGCGTAGCCCGAGAGGCTTTCGGCGATGACGGCAGACTGGGACGGGTCCTTGAGGTTCACCCAGTAGGTCTGATTCAAGAGTTCCGGGGTGACGAACTCGGTGACCGGGTTGCCGGCGAACTGCGTCTTGAAGTTGTCGAATGCCTGCTGGTGGTTCTCGAAGTAGAACTTGTCGATGAAGGGCGCCAGCGTTGGGCTCTTCAGCTGCGCGTCGACGGCATCGATCTGGGCCTGCGTCGCGTCTCCCGAGGCGCACTGGTCGCCCCCGGAGGTGGCGGTGCAGAGGTAGACGGCGACCTGGGCCTTGTCGTACCAGTAGTTCTTCATCTGGCCGATCTGCATCTGAAGCAGGATCGCCGCCCCGACGAAGGTCAGGGAGATGAAGGTGACGAGCACGACGGAGATGACCATCGACACGTTGCGACGGAGGCCGGTGCTCACCTCGCCAAGGATTAGGCCGAGTCTCATGTTGTGGGGCCAACTTCCTGCGATGCTGCGGGGTCGATGCGCTCGCCCGGGGCGCGGAGGCCCAGGCGTTCGGCGAGGCTGAGCTGGTCGGTGACCGCGGCCAGCGGCTGTCCGACCTCGGGAACGGGGGCGATCGGCGGCTGCTGGGCTTCGGCCTGCGGGGCCTGCGCCTCGGCAGTGGGGGCCGGAGTCGGCTCGCCGGGCGCCGCCTGGGGGGCGAACCGGGAGTGCGACTGGGCGGCGATCGGGGCAACTGGCATGGCCGGCGTGAGCGGGGGAAGCACGGGCTGGGCCATCGTTGCCTGCTGGATGAGCGCCTCCTGGACGGAGGTGGGCTGAACCGGGGCCTTGGCAACCTCGACGATCGGTTCGGGTGCGGAGAAGGTCGGAACCACGGGAGCCGTGAGAATGCTCTGGCGGCGACCGCCGGCCATCCCCGGGATTCCGATCTCGGAGGTCATGGCGACGTCACGCTGGGCGATCTCCGCGGTCATGCCGTAGCCGCCCTGCCGCTCGTCACGCACGATCTCGCCTTGAATGAGCTCGATCACCCGACGCTGCATCTGGTCGACGATCGAGTTGTCGTGGGTCGCCATGACGACGGTGGTGCCGCCCGCATTGATGCGCTGAAGCACCTGCATGATGTCACCGCTGGTCAGCGGGTCGAGGTTTCCGGTCGGCTCGTCGGCGAGCAGGATGGCGGGCTTGTTCACGACGGCGCGGGCGATGGCCACGCGCTGCTGCTCACCGCCCGAGAGCTCGTGGGGCAGGCGGTTGGCCTTCTCGCTGAGACCCACCATGGCCAGAACATCCGGCACGGCCTCCTGGATGAAACCGCGGCTCTTGCCGATCACCTGGAGGGTGAACGCCACATTGTCGAACACGTTCTTGTTCGGCAGCAGTCGGAAGTCCTGGAACACCACGCCGAGATTGCGGCGGAAGTAGGGGATCTTGCGGGAGGAGATTGCGCCGAGGTCCTGGCCGAGCACGTGAATGCTGCCGTGCGTGGGCTTGTCCTCCTTCAGCACGAGGCGCAGGAAGCTCGATTTACCAGAGCCCGAGGCCCCGACGAGAAAGACGAATTCACCGCGAAGAATCTCAAGGTCGACGGAGTTCAGCGCCGGCCTCTTGGTCCCACGGTAGATCTGGGATACGTGATCAAATCGAATCATGGCGTGATGAGCCTAGGCAGGCAAGCACTCGCCCAGAGCCGCGCCACGCCCTAATGCCGCGAATGCATGCAAAGACTGGGCGCCAGCCATCCGTTCCCTGTGCCGCGTCCCGAAGTCGGGGCCAGGACTCGACGACGGCTAGTCGGTCTTCTTCTTGCGCCAGCGGATGCCCGCCGAGATGAAGCCGTCGAGGTCGCCGTCGAACACGTTGCTCGGGTTGTTGACCTCGTGGTCGGTGCGCAGGTCTTTGACCATTTGGTAGGGCGCGAGCACGTAGCTGCGCATCTGGTCGCCCCAGCTCGCGGTGATGATGCCGGCGAGCTCCTTCTTCTTGGCGCTCTCCTCTTCGCGCTGCACGAGCAGCAGCCGGGACTGGAGCACGCGAAGGGCCGCGGCCCGGTTCTGGATCTGACTCTTCTCGTTCTGGCAGCTGACGACGATGCCGGTCGGAAGGTGCGTGATGCGCACGGCGGAGTCGGTCGTGTTGACGCTCTGGCCGCCGGGGCCCGAGGAGCGGAACACGTCGACGCGCATCTCGTTCTCGGGGATCTCGATCGACTCGGTCGTCTCGATCAACGGGATGACCTCGACAGCCGCGAAGCTCGTCTGGCGCTTGCCTGCGGAGTTGAAGGGGCTCATCCGCACGAGCCGGTGGGTGCCCGCCTCGACGGAGAGGGTGC
Organism: Microbacteriaceae bacterium; assembly: GCA_947444785.1. GTDB lineage: Bacteria > Actinomycetota > Actinomycetes > Actinomycetales > Microbacteriaceae > Agreia. The sequence continues at coordinate 7,883 of CANFBG010000068.1, forward strand.
CGAAGGCGTAGGGCGCATCCACCTCGAAGGTCGCACTCTTGATGCCGGCCTCTTCGGCGTAGCTCGTGTCGAGCACGGTCACGGGGTAGTTGTGCTGCTCGGCGTAACGGAGGTACATGCGCAGCAGCATCTCGGCGAAGTCGGCGGCGTCCACTCCCCCGGCGCCGGCGCGGATGGTGACGACGGCGGCACGCGCGTCGTATTCCCCGTTCAGGAGGGTCTGAACCTCGAGCTCGCCGAGCAGCTTGGAGACGCTCTTCAGCTCTGCCTCGGCCTCAACCGCGGATTCGGCGTCGCCGGCGTCGTTGATGAGCTCGACCATGATCTCGAGGTCGTCGAGGCGGCTGGCAATGCTCTCGACCTTGGCCAGGTCGGCCTGCCGGTGCGACAGCGCACTGGTGACCTTCTGGGCCTTCTCGGTGTCGTTCCAGAGATCGGGAACACCGGCCTGCTCACTGAGGTCGGCGATCTCGGCCTTCAGTCGATCGGTGTCGATGACCGAGAGGATGTCGCCGAAGGTGCTGCGAAGGGCTGCGATCTGGGGAGAGAAGTCAAGGTCCTGCATGTCTCGAGCCTACCGGCTGGCCCTGTTTCGACCGGGCGCCTCCCGGTAAGCAGCGGGCGTATTGTTGGAGCAGTTATGACGACAGACGCGCCGGACTTCCAGTTTCGCTCCATCGCACTCCCCGCGCTCCTGCCCTCGGTCCTGTTCGCGATCGGCGAGGGCGCCGTCATCCCGATCATCCCCGCCGTCGCCTCGAACCTCGGGGCCGGCCTCGCCATGGCCGGATTCATCGCAGCGATGATCATGGTCGGCAACCTCATCGGCGACATCCCGAGTGGGATCATCGTGAGCCGGGTCGGTGAGACGAATGCCATGATCGGCGCCGCGGCCGTCTCCGTCGTGGGCGTCGTGCTGTGCCTTCTCACCACCGACCCCTGGGTTCTCGGTGCAGGGATCTTCCTGCTCGGGGTGGCCGCGGCGACCTTCGCCCTCGCCCGGCACGCCTTCATGACGACGTTCGTCCCCCTGGCCTATCGGGCCCGCGCCCTGTCGAGTCTGGGCGGGACCTTTCGCGCCGGCTGGTTCGTGGGCCCGTTCATCGCCGCGGGGCTCATCGCCCTGACCGGCTCGGTGCAGGTCGTCTTCTGGGTGCAGATCGTCACCGCCCTCTCGGTGATCATCATCCTGATCTTCATGAAAGACCCTCGGGCGAACTGGGCGACGGATGCCCCGCCAACCCCGGCGACGGAGGGCGCCAAGCTCGTCAGCGACGAGGCGACCGGCCTGTTCCGAACCATCTGGATGTTCCGCGGGGTGTTGCTTCGCGTGGGCAGCGGCGTCGCGGTCGTCAGCGCGCTCCGGGCGAGTCGCACGGTCATCCTGCCGCTCTGGGCCGTGAGCATCGGCGTGAGCGAGATCAACACCGCCCTGATCATCGGCATCGGCGGCGCGATGGACTTCGCCCTGTTCTATGCCAGCGGTCAGATCATGGACAGGTACGGCCGCCTCGTGAGCGTGATCCCCTCGATGCTCGGCCTCGGCACCGGCCTGCTGGTGCTCTCGGTCACTCACGATCTGCCGAACGCCGTGATCTTCTTCATCGCCATGACGGTGGTCACCGGTATCGCGAACGGCATCGGCAGTGGCATCCTGATGACCCTCGGAGCCGACCTTGCGCCGCAGGGAAACCCCGCGCCATTTCTCGGGGCATTCCGGTTCACCGGTGACTTCGGCACCGCCGCGGCGCCCCTGGCCCTGGCCGCGATCATCGCCTTGGCATCGCTTCCCGTGGCCACCGCCATCATCGGCGCACTCGGCTTCGTCGGGGCGGGCATCCTCGCCCGCTACGTTCCCCGCTATGTTCCGAAGCGCCCGGGCCGCCGCTTCGCCTGACGCCGCTTCGCCTGACGCCGCCCAGCCTCTTAGCCACCTAGCCGCCCGGGAAGAAGACCGCCCGGGCCACACTGGTGACCTCGATCTGGATGCCGGCTGGAACCAGCAATGAGACGAGCGGCGGATGCCACGTCGAGGCCAGGGTAACAGTCGCGCTCCGGCCGTCGAGGGTTCGCGCCTGGACGATGCGCAACTCCGTCAGCTGGCGCATCGGCAATGCCGCGATGTGCGCTTCAACGCTGGCCAAGACCGCCCCGGAGTCCAATGTGACGCGCACGGCGGAGTCGACGACCTCGACGTCACTCAGGGAGAACGCCTCGGCCCCCGCGAGCGCGGCACCATCGGCGACGGTGAAGAGTCGCTTGCGCTCGAGATAGAGACTGGTGGCGGCCACGACCAGCAGGATGACGGTGAGGGCGAGGCCGGCGAAGAAGACGGTGAGGATCAGCGTCGAGCCGTCCTCCCGCACACCCCGCCCGTGAAACCTCCGGATCCACGACCCCTGATGGCCCATCACGACCCGGCTCCTGATCCCCAGAACCTGGAGACAGTCTGGGTGGCACTGGCCTCGAAGGGCACACTCGTCGCGTTGTCCAGCCCGAGGAACGCGGGCAGCAGCGGAAGCGGCACCACGACCCGCACCGTTACCGTGACCGTGCCCGAGCGGGTCAGGCAGTTTCGGGGATCCGGCCGGCAGTCGTAATCAAGGCGGGCCGCATTCTCGGCGATGCCGAAGTCGGCGAGGGCGAACAACGCCGCCCGGCTCGAGGCCTGCTCTGCCTCGGCGAGGGATGACGCCTGGACGAAGACCCTGGCCGACTGACGGGCAGCGCCCTCGGCGGCGAATGCCGCGCCCTGCAGTCCCGCCATCGCCACGATCAGATAGACGAGAGGCACCATGAGGATCAGTCCGGCTGAAATGAACTCCAGCGGCGCCGAGCCATCGTCAGCGAGCCAGAATCTCCAGCGCAGCATGACCGGACACCTCCAGGGAGCGACTCGGGCCGAACAGTCCGATCAGCGGCAGGGGCGCGGTAACTCGTACCTCGGTGGACGGGTGCCCGAGTTGCTCGCCGTAGCCTGCCTCGATGTCCCGGGCGTACCCCTGGCCGATCGCGGTGGCAATGAGGTCGCGCGTGCGGGCCACCCCATCGTCGAGGGTGTTGCCCGCGAGCGCCGCGTGCCGCGCCCCCTCCGCCGCAGCATCCTGCAGGGTGTTTCGAATCAACAGCACGAGCGCGAGCTGCATCACGGCGAGGGTCAGGGTGGTGAGCAGCATGCCGACGAGCACGAACTCGACCGGGGCAGAGCCTCGCTCGTCTCTCATCCCCCGCACCCACCCCCGCATCAGCGTCAGAAGGCGGTGACTCGGTCGATGGCCTGCTCGAAGACGCCGCTGAGGGCAGGGCCGGCGAGACCCCAGATGATGATCACCAGGCCGGCGGTCATCACCGTGATCAGCACCCAGCCGGGCACATCGCCGTCCTCGGCACTGATTGCCCGACCGATTCTGGCCTTGATACGCAACATGGGAACAGCTTTCTCTAGGATGCGGGCTCAGAAGCCCGATTGCAGGACGAAGATGCCGGGGTAGACGGCGAACAGGATGGTCACGGGCAAGACAAGGAAAACCAGAGGAACAAGCATCGCCACCTCTTTCGTGCCGGCGACCTCCAATAGGTCGCGTTTGGCATCGTCTCGGGCGTCCTGGGCCTGGGCCTTCAGAACCTCGGTCAATGGTGTTCCCCGCTCAAGCGCTCCCGCGACCTGCTCGACCATTCGCGTGAACGAGCCGAGCTGGAGCGCCGCGGCCCTTGTCTCGAGCGCCCGGATCAGCGAGACACCCGTGTTGACCTCGGAAACGACGCGACCGAACTCCCGGGAGAGCTCACCGTTGGAGACGTGGGCGACCCGGCGCAGGGAGTCGAGCACACCCTCCCCGGCGGAGAGGCTCAGCGTCAGGAACTCCAGCACCGTCGGGAGCTCGCTCTGGATGCGCGCGAGCCGCTTCGTAGCCGCCCTTCGGAGCACAAGGTCCCGTGCAAGGATTCCGCAGCCGCCGGCGACGATCGGCAGGGCGATCTGGCTGAGCGCCGGCACAGATCGTGATGAGGCCAATGCCAGCACCAGGACAATCCCCAGCGCGGCCGAGAGCACCCCACAGATGAGCTGTTCCGAACGGAACCTGTCACACGAGCTGGTCGAGCGGGACTGGGCCAGCCGGCGCGACACCGTCTCGTTTCCGCCGAGAATTCCAGACAGTGCGCCCCC
>CANFBG010000069.1 GCA_947444785.1 Microbacteriaceae bacterium
GCGTAGGCCTTCGTGGCGGCGGCCAAGGCCTCCTCGTCGGTTGCGAAGATCGGGGCGGGCTGCGCCGCGGAGCCAGAGGGCGACGGGGCCTGCGGGGCGGTGACGGCGCATCCGGCCAAGGCGATCAGTGCAAGGCCGATAACTGCCGGCCGGAAGAACCTGCTCAACATCCCGGTCCCTGCCCCGCTGCCCTGCACTGGTCGCCGACGAGAACCGTCTGCGCGTCGCCCGCGAGCGCCACGATCTCGTTCGTCATGCTGGGTACCGTGCCGGCCAACGGGCTGAACGCGTCAGCACCGAAGCGGTACTCCGCAGCGAACGAGACCGTGAGCCGAATCGTGTAGGTGCCGGGGCTGCTGTAGACGTGGCTGGTCATGGTCGGGCTGAACTCAGGCAGGCCAAGGTTCGCCCACGAGGATCCCGGAGACGGCGACGAAAGCGACTGCCCGTCACCGAAGTCCCACTCATAGGAGACCGGGGTGAATCGAACCTCGGCGGGAGCATCGAGAACCGTTCCGGCCTGCACCTGCCTCTCGGCACTGCCGAAGAAGTTGGTGGCGAGCCCGACGACCATCCAGCCGGACGGTTCCATGGCGGCGGTCCCGGCGACCGGCACGAAGCGCACGATGTCTTCCAGCGTGACAACGGGAGGGGCCACAACAGCGAAGTCCAGCGGACGATCGACCCCGCAGCCCGCCAGCCCCTCACACCCCAGCCCGGCACCTGGGTCGACGGGCCCGCTGCCGCCCACCGCGTCACCCCCGCCGGAACTTGACTCCCCCGAGACGTCAACGCCCCCGCCCGACACGGCCGCACACCCGGACCCATATAGGGACTCGTCCGAGCAGTCCGCTGCGGATGCCGTGCCAAGCGATATGGCCACCAAGAGCACCGTGAAGCCAAAACCCAGAGATATTCGGCCTGCGATTAACAAAAGTTCTCCCCCGTCCAAAGCGTCCTGGATTCAACTGTCACTTGAGACCCAAGCGCTGCGTTGATGACCACTTCCCACGGCGATCTTGTGTTGCGATCAGAAGTGACTCTCGAAACGCCATCGGCACCGATGAGGTCAGTCTTCAGTACGTCGTCGCAGACATAAACGGCTATCGACCCACCCGAAGTTGTTCTCTGCAGAGAAATCGAGTCAAACGCAGTCGGCCCAGTGATTCGAAGGCCCTTGAGGCTGAACTCAGCCGCATTCTCGTTGAGGGCATCTCTAGCCTGTCCGGTTGCCAGGGGATAGATACGGCTGGGATCAGCACCACCGTCGGCCAGAATCACATCCTTCATGGCGAGATAGGCCGCGTAAGCCTGCGTTGCAACGGCCAATGCCTCTTCGTCAGAGGAGAAGGCGGGCCCGGATGCCACAGGGGCGCTGGGGGGTGGGGATGCGGGCGGCGGCGGGGCGGCGCATCCGATGAGCGTCAATGCCGGGATAAGGCAGGTGAGGACCGAGGTCATCACCCGTCGGGAAAATGCTGGGGCCGCACGCGAAACGCAGAAACCGGTCATGGCCCCACGGTAGACAGCACCTCGAATTCCCGGGCGATCTGTCCACAGAAGGCGCGCCGAAACCCGACGAGGCCGGGCGGAAAACGGCGGCATCCCGCTGGAGCGGGTAAGTTTGGGGGCTATGACGATCAGCGGTTCCTGGCAGCGCACGGCTCGAGGGGCGGGGCTCCTGTCCGCCGAGGGAAAGATCGCACCGACGATCTTTGCCGAGATGAGCGAATTGGCCGCCTCCACCGGCGCCATCAACCTGGGTCAGGGCTTCCCCGACGAAGACGGCCCCATCGAGGTTCTCGATGCCGCACGCCGCGCAATCAAGAACGGTGTCAACCAGTACCCGCCGGGAATCGGGATGCCTGTTCTGCGCGAGGCGATCTCCGAGCATCAGAAGCGCTTCTACGGCCTGACCGTCGATCCCGACCGCGAGGTGCTCGTGACCGCGGGTGCCACCGAGGCCCTGGCCGCCACCATCCTGGCGCTCACCGACGAGGGCGACGAGGTCGTCACCCTTGAGCCCTTCTACGACGCCTACGGCGGACTCATCGCGCTCGGGCGCGCCCAGCACCGAACGGTTCCGCTGCGCCTGCCCGACTTCCAGCCGAATCACGACGATCTGCGCGCGGCCATCACCGACCGCACGCGGCTGATCCTGATCAACAACCCGCACAACCCCACCGGCGCCGTGCTGCCCCGCGAGACGCTCGAGCTCATTGTCGAGCTCGCCCACGAGCACGACGCACTGATCGTCACCGACGAGGTCTACGAACACCTGACGTTTGACGTGCCGCATATACCGATCGCCTCTCTGCCGGGTGCCCGCGAACGCACCATCACGATCTCCTCCGCGGCGAAGACGTTCAGCGTCACGGGCTGGAAGATCGGCTGGGTCACCGCCCCGGCGGAGCTGATCACAGCGATCACGGCCGTCAAGCAGTTCCTGACCTATGTCAATGGCGCCCCGTTCCAGCCCGCGGTCGCCGTGGGTCTTGCCCTGCCCGATTCGTTCTATACCGGCATCGCCGAGACGATGAAGGGCAAGCGGGACATGCTCACCGCCGGCCTCGTGAAGGCGGGCTTCGAGGTCTTCCCCTCGCAGGGCTCCTACTTCGTCATCGCGGATGCCGCTCCCCTCGGCTACAAGAACGCCGCCAAGCTCTGCCGCAAGCTGCCCAACCTCGCCGGAGTGGTTGGCGTGCCGATCTCGGCGTTCTGCCACGAGGAGCTCGCCAGCGAGTACTCCTCACTCGTTCGCTTCGCCTTCTGCAAGACAGAAGACGTTCTCGAGCGCGCCTCGGCCCAGCTGGCCCGCCTGGGCCGATAGAAGAACGGGACCGCTAGGCACCCTCTCGCACTAGAGCGGATGCACGCCGAACCGGCGCATGGCCAGGGCCGGGTTCGTGGCACGCACGCTCGTGATGCGAGCCGGATCCAGCCAGGCGACCGCGACATCCGCTGCCTCGCCGAGCGCCGCGAGCTCGACGCCCATCGGGTCGACGATCAGGCTCGAACCGATTCCCACCGGCGGGGTCTGCCCCGCGGCTGCGACGTAGATCGTGTTCTCCAATGCCCGGGCGGTGACCAGGGTGCGCCAGTGATGCTCCTTCAGCGGCCCCCTCACCCACTCGGCCGGCACGAGTACGAGGTCGGCGCCCGCGTCGACGAGGCGGCGGGTCACCTCCGGGAAGCGGATGTCGTAACAGGTCTGCAGGCCGACGGTCACGCCATCCACCACGAACGTCTCGGGGGCTTCGATCGCACCGGCCTGCACCCAGTCGCTCTCCACCGCGCCGAACGCGTCGTAGAGGTGCAGCTTGCGATAGGTGGCGACGAGGCCGTGTGTCGGCGAGACGGCGACGACGGCGTTGCCGAAGTGGTCGCCCGTGCGCGTGGCCTCAGCCATTCCGGCCACGACATGGATGCCCAACTCGGCCGCGAGCGCGACGAGCGACGCGACGAAGGGACCATCAAGAGACTCTGCCGCGGCAAAGAACCGGGCATCCATCGGGTGCACGAAGAACGACGAGTACTCGGGGAAGACGACGATCTTGGCCCCCCTGTCGGCCGCCGTGATCGCGAGTTGCCTGATGCGCAGGAGGTTCTCCGCAGTGTCCGGCCCCGGTGCGAACTGGGCGACGGCGACTCCGAACCCGACTGAAAGTGTCATGGGAACACTGTAATCGGTCGTGATCTTTGTATACACGAGGCTGTTTTCATGGTCAAAAGCTGGCAACCAGAGCCCCAAAGCACTATCTTGTGTATACAGACTGAGGGCGATAACGACGTACCGGTTTCTCCTGATCGAAAGGATCTACCCGATGAAGCTTCACAATGTTCGCGTGCACAAGAGCGATGAGAACCTGGCACGCGAGGGCCAGCTGGCCTACAAGATCGCCCAGGTCGCCGCTGACCCGGTCGAGGTCACCGACGAGGTGGCCGAGATGGTCATCAACCGCATCATCGACAACGCCGCTGTTGCCACCGCCTCGCTGACGCGCCGCCCGGTCGTATCGGCCCGCTCGCAGGCGCTGGCGCATCCTTTCGTTCCCGGCTCGACCGTCTTCGGCCAGCCACAGGCCACCCGAGTCTCCCCCGAGTGGGCCGCCTGGGCCAATGGCGTTGCCGTCCGCGAGCTCGACTTCCACGACACGTTCCTCTCGGCCGAGTACTCGCACCCGGGCGACAACATCCCGCCGATCCTCGCGGTCGCCCAGCACGCCGGCAGCACCGGCCACGACCTGCTGCGCGGTATCGCCACGGGCTATGAGATCCAGGTCGACCTCGTGAAGGCGATCAGCCTGCACGCGCACAAGATCGACCACGTCGCCCACCTCGGCCCGTCGGCCGCCGCCGGCATCGGCACCCTGCTCGGCCTCGACGTCGAGACGATCTTCCAGGCCATCGGCCAGGCCCTTCACACCACCACGGCTACCCGGCAGAGCCGGAAGGGCGAGATCTCGTCGTGGAAGGCGCACGCCCCCGCGTTCGCCGGCAAGATGGCCGTCGAGGCGATCGACCGTGCCATGCGCGGCGAGACCAGCCCGACCCCGATCTACGAGGGCGAAGACGGCGTGATCGCGTGGCTGCTCGACGGCCCGAACGCCTCGTACGAGGTGCCGCTGCCCGAGGCCGGCGAAGCCAAGCGCGCGATCCTTGACACGTATACAAAGGAGCACTCGGCCGAGTATCAGGCGCAGGCCTGGATCGACCTCGCCCGGAAGCTTCACAACCAGTACCCCGCCCTGGTGGACCCCGCGAACATCGTGCGAGTCGTCATCCACACCAGCCACCACACGCACTACGTGATCGGCTCCGGCGCGAACGACCCGCAGAAGTATGACCCGACGGCGTCCCGCGAGACGCTCGACCACTCGATCCCGTACATCTTCACCGTGGCGCTTCAGGACGGCTCGTGGCACCACGTCGACTCGTACACGCCCGAGCGTGCAGGACGCGCCGACACCGTCACCCTGTGGAACAAGGTCACGACGGTCGAAGACCCCGAGTGGACCCGTCGCTACCACTCCAACGAGCCGCAGGAGAAGGCCTTCGGCGGCCGCGTCGAGATCACCCTCACCGACGGCACCGTCATCACCGACGAGATCGCCGTGGCGGATGCGCATCCACTCGGCGCCCGGCCCTTCGCCCGCGAGCAGTACATCGCGAAGTTCCGGGGTCTTGCCGACGGTGTTCTCGAAGAGAGCGAGATCGAGCGCTTCCTGGGCGTCGCCCAGCGCTTGCAGACCCTCGAGCCGCACGAGCTCGCCGGCCTCACGGTAACCGCTCGCCCCGGCCTGTTCGCCTCCGTCTTCTCCCCGAAGGGACTGTTCTGATGCTGTACTCGCTAGTCACGGCCGCCGACAAGCGAGCCGCACTGCGCGCGCGTCTCGCCAGTGGAGAGCTGCTGCGCTTCCCCGGCGCCTTCAACCCGCTGTCTGCCCGCCTGATCCAGGACAAGGGCATGGACGGCGTCTACATCTCCGGCGCCGTGCTCTCGGCAGACCTCGGCCTGCCGGATATCGGCCTCACGACGCTGACCGAGGTCGCCGGCCGCTCGCAGCAGATCGCCCGTGTCACCGACCTGCCCTCGATCGTGGACGCCGACACCGGCTTCGGCGAGCCGATGAACGTCGCCCGCACGATCCAGACCCTCGAGGACGCCGGAGTCGCCGGCTGTCACCTCGAGGACCAGGTCAACCCGAAGCGCTGCGGTCACCTCGACGGCAAGCAGGTCGTCGACGAGGACACGGCCATCAAGCGCATCCGTGCCGCCGTCGACGCCCGCCGCGACCCGAACTTCCTGATCATGGCGCGCACCGACATCCGTGGTGTCGACGGGCTGCAGGCGGCAATCGACCGGGCGAAGGCCCTCGTCGACGCCGGTGCCGACGCGATCTTCCCCGAGGCCATGGCCTCACTCGAGGAGTTCGAGGCGGTTCGGGCCGCCGTCGACGTGCCGATCCTGGCCAACATGACGGAGTTCGGCAAGAGCGAGCTCTTCACCACGACCCAGCTCGCGAACATCGGCGTCAACATCGTGATCTTCCCGGTCTCGCTGCTGCGTCTCGCGATGGGCGCCGCCGAGCGTGGCCTCGACATGATCAACGCCGAGGGCTCCCTCACGTCGAGCCTGCCCGATATGCAGACCCGCGCGCGTCTCTACGAGGTGCTCGACTACGAGTCGTACAACCACTTCGACTCGGGCGTCTTCAACTTCTCGCTCGAGAAGCACTTCGGGGTCTGAAACACCGTCTCCACAGAACGGATGCCGGCCACGGCGCTGATTTCCTCAGCCCGTGGCCGGACTCACATCCACGTTCGGGTAGCGTCACCTGAGGCGAAATCAACTTCTTCGCCGTGAAGGAACACCCGCGATGTCGTCTGCCCCTGATTCAACCCTGCCCACAGCAACTCCTGAAGCCGTAATCGGCACGGAGCCCGCCCCCGAAGACACGCGGATAGACCACTCCGCGCATCCCCGCCGCTGGTGGCTGCTGGCGGTCGTCGCCCTCGCCCAGCTCATGGTCGTGCTCGATGGCACCATCGTGAACATCGCCCTGCCCCAGGCCCAGACCGCGCTCGGAATGACCGACGGCGATCGCACCTGGGTCGTCACCATCTACGCCCTGGCGTTCGGCTCGCTGCTGCTGCTCGGCGGCCGCATCGCCGACTACTGGGGCCGCAAGCGCTCGTTCATTGTCGGCATGATCGGCTTCGCGGTCGCCTCGGCAATCGGCGGCTTCGCGATGACCACGGAGCAGCTGCTTCTCGCCCGCGGCCTGCAGGGCGCCTTCGCGGCGTTGCTGGCCCCGGCTGCCCTCGCCATCCTCACCATCACGTTCCCGACCGGCCGCGACCGCATCAAGGCGTTCGCCGTCTACGGTGCGATCGGCGGCGGCGGGGCCGCGGTCGGCCTCGTGCTTGGCGGCGTGCTGACCGAATACGCCAGCTGGTCGTGGTGCCTGCTCGTGAACGTGCCGATCGCGATGATCGCCGTCATCGGCGGCCTTGTATTCATCAACGAGAGCCGCGCCACGGGCAACACCCGCTACGACATGCCCGGTGCCATCCTCGTCGTCGGCGGCCTCGCGTCGGTCGTATTCGGCTTCTCGCGGGCCGAAGAGGGCTGGGACCGGCTCGACACCATCGGCTTCCTCGCGCTCGGCGTCGTGCTGCTGGCGGCGTTCGTCTGGGTCGAGTCCAGGGTCGCCAATCCCATGCTGCCGCTCCGAGTGATCCTGAACCCGGTTCGCGGCGGAGCCTTCCTGGTGGCGGCCGTTCTCGGTGCGGCCCTTCTCGGCGGGTTGCTCTTCCTGACCTTCTACCTGCAGATCGTGCTGAAATTCACCCCACTCACCGCGGGACTCGCCATCCTGCCAATGACGGCCACGATCACCATCAGCGCGATCCTGCTGTCGAGGGTGCTGCCCCGAGTCGGAGTGCGCCTGCCGATGACCGTCGGGCCGATCTTCGCCGCGGCCGGGCTGTTCTGGCTGTCGTTCGTGACCGTCGACGGCATCTACGCGGTGAACGTCCTTCCCGGCCTGATCCTTCTGGGCCTGGGCCTCGCGCTGGTGTTCGTGCCACTGCAGAACGTCGCACTCTCGGGCATCAGCAATCGCGACGCAGGGGTTGCCTCCGCTGCCGTCGCCGCCATGCAGCAGATCGGCGGGTCCATCGGCAGTGCACTGTTCACCGCGATCTACACGGCCGCGATCGCCGCCTACGTCGTGACCAACCCGGCATCGGGCAACCTGCAGCTGGAGTCCCTCGTCAGCGGCTACTCCTCGGCCTTCATCTGGGCCGCCTGCACGGTGCTGATCGGCGCTCCGATCTCGTTCTTCATGATCCGCGTCACCCGGGCCCAGCTGCTGTCCACCCCGACCGCCGCCCCGCACGCCGGTTAAACCACGGTGACCTGCCAGTTTGTGCGCGAATCCGCAAGGATTTGGCGCACAAACTGACAGGTCACGGGTGTTTCAGCGGGTCGCGGCCCGCGTGGCCTCAGCCCTAGACGACATCCTCGTCGACCCAGTCGAGGGTCTTCGTGACTGCCTTCTTCCAGTTGCGGTACAAGCGCTCGCGCTCGGCCTCGTCCATGTCGGGGACCCAGCGCTTGTCTTCCTGCCAGTTCGCCCGCAGGTCGTCGAGGTTCTTCCAGAATCCGACGGCCAGTCCCGCTGCGTAGGCCGCGCCCAGCGCGGTCGTCTCGGCGACCACCGGGCGAACGACGGGCACGTTCAGGATGTCGGCCTGGAACTGCAGCAGCGTGTTGTTCGCCGTCGCCCCGCCGTCGACCTTGAGCTCGGTCAGCGGCACCCCCGAGTCGGCGTTGACGGCCTCGAGCACCTCGCGGGTCTGGAAGGCGATGGCCTCCAGCGCCGCGCGGGCGATGTGGCCCTTGTTCACGAAGCGGGTGAGTCCCACGAGGGCTCCCCGCGCATCCGAGCGCCAGTGCGGCGCGAAGAGGCCGGAGAATGCGGGCACGAAGTACGCTCCACCGTTGTCGTCGACGGTGTTCGCCAGCGCCTCGATGTCGTCGGCACTCTTGATGATGCCGAGGTTGTCGCGCATCCACTGCACGAGCGAGCCTGTGACGGCGATCGATCCCTCGAGGGCGTAGTGAATCGGCCCATCGCCGAGCTTGTAGCCGATGGTGGTCAGCAGCCCGTTCTTCGAGTGGATGATCTCGGTTCCCGTGTTGAAGATCAGGAAGTTGCCGGTGCCGTAGGTGTTCTTGGCCTCGCCGGCGTCGAAGGCAGCCTGGCCGAACGTGGCGGCCTGCTGGTCGCCGAGGATGCCCGCGATCGGCACCTCGCGCAGGAGGCTCGAGCTCTCGACGTTGCCATAGACCTCGGAGGAGGAGCGCACCTCGGGCAGCATCGACTTCGGCACGTCGAACGCGGCGAGGATCTCGTCGTCCCACTCCAGCGTCTTGAGATCGAGGAACATCGTGCGGCTGGCGTTCGTGACGTCGGTGACGTGTACGCCGCCGTCGGTGCCCCCGGTGAGGTTCCAGAGCACCCAGGTGTCGGTCGTGCCGAAGATCAGGTCGCCGGCCTCGGCGCGCTCCCGGGCACCCTCGACGTTCTCGAGGATCCAGACGATCTTGGTGCCGGCGAAGTAGGTCGACAGCGGCAGGCCGACCTTCTCTTTGAAGCGCTCGACGCCGCCGTCGGCCGCGAGCCGGTCGACGATGGCCTGGGTGCGGGTGTCCTGCCAGACGATGGCGTTGTAGACGGGCTCACCGGTGTTCTTGTCCCACACGACCGCGGTCTCCCGCTGGTTGGTGATGCCGACGGCAACGATGTCGTGCCGGGTCAGGTCGGCCTTGGAGAGCGCCTGGCCGATGACCTCACGCACGTTGTTCCAGATCTCCTTGGGGTCGTGCTCGACCCAGCCGGCCTGCGGGAAGATCTGCTTGTGCTCGAGCTGGCCGGTTGAGACGACCTCGCCGGCATGATTGAAGATGATGGCGCGGGAGCTCGTGGTTCCCTGGTCGATGGCGATGACGTACTCAGTCATTTTGTAACCCCTTTGTTAGCTGTTTGCTGCCCGGACTCGGGCGAAGAGAAGCTGGAAAGAACCGCCGACACGATGTCAGCCTAGAACCGGGAGAACCACTGTGGCGGCCAATCCGGCCAGTGTTCCACCGATCAGCGGGCCGACGACGGGAACCCACGAGTAGGCCCAGTCGCTCGAGCCCTTGCCCTTGATGGGCAGGAAGAAGTGCGCGATGCGGGGCCCGAGGTCACGGGCCGGGTTGATGGCGTATCCGGTCGGGCCACCGAGGCTCGCACCGATTGCGATAACGAGGATGGCGACGGGCAGCGCACCGAGGGATGCGAGGCCCATGCTCTCGCCCTGGCGCCCGCCACCGAACCCGATGACGACGAAGACGAGAACGAAGGTGCCGATGATCTCGGTGACGAGGTTCCAGCCGTAGTGGCGGATGCCGGGGCCGGTCGAGAAGACGGCCAGCTTGAGTCCGGCATCCGGCTCGGCGTCGAAGTGCTGCTTGTACGCCAGGAAGACGAGGATCGAACCGATGATCGCACCGACCATCTGCGCGCCGATATAGGTCAGGATCGACAGGGCATTGACGGCAATCCCGGGAACGAATTCCGTCGTCCCGTTCGCGACCAGGCCGATCGTCACCGCAGGGTTCAGCTGGGCTCCCGAGTTGTAGGCCACAACGACACCGGCATAGACCGCGAAGCCCCAGCCGAAGTTGATCATCAGGGTGCCGCCGCCCAGCCCCTTCGTCTTGGCGAGGAGGACGTTTGCAACCACCCCCGCGCCGAGGAGGACCAGAACCGCGGTCCCCAACATCTCGGAGAGAAAGACCGTTCCTAGAGTGTTCATTTCGAACCTTTCGTATCGACTGCGTTGTAGATAGATAAGTCATGCGGGCCGAGACGATCGATGTCGTCCCGGCCGGTGCCCTCTGGGCGCTAGGCCGCGCGGGACGTACTCGTCGCCGCGGCCACGAGGGTGAGGCCGTGCAGCCGGGTGAGCTCGTCGACGGCGAAGGCGCGCTCGGCATCGTGCTGGGCGGGGCTCCAGCCGAGGGTCTCGGCCATCAGGGCGCTGATCTCGTCGAACGCGTCCTGCGAGAGTCCGCCGACGAACGCCACCGTGGTGCGTCGCAGCACGATGTCCGTGATGTGCACGACCGACTCGGAGCTGGCGAGGTATGCCAGCTCGCCGACGCTGAAGCCGGGGATGTGCTCGAGGGGGGCGTCGCCGCGGGCGGGGATTCCCGCGATCACCGCGGACGCACCGGTTCCGTAGCGGGCCAGAAGCTCGAGACCGCGCTCGGCAGAGACGGATGCCCCATTGGCTGCGACCCAGGCCTTCTGCGCCGGGCCCTCGGCCGGGAATCCGACGCCGCCGCCGATGGCGAGGGACAGGGTGCTCACGGAGCGAGACTCACCGAGGATCGCCAGGGCGTCATTGGTGATGTGCTCGGCGAGCGCACGGAACGTGGTCCACTTGCCTCCGACGACGCTGAGCATGGGAGTGCCCTTTTCCGAGCCTTGACCTGCTCCGAGGTCGGTGCGTTCGATGCGGTAGTCGCGGGACACGAAGCCGGGGGCGGTGTCGTCGTGCCGGGGCAACGGACGGATGCCGGAGTAGCGGAACACGATCTGCGACCGGTCCACGGCGATCTTCGGGAAGACGTGGGTGACGAGCTCGAAGAAGTACTCGACCTCCTCGTCAGTGCAGACTGCAGGCTTCGTGATGTCCGCCTCGAGGTCGGTCGTGCCGACCAGCACCTTGCCGTTCAACGGGTAGATCAGCACGATCCGGCCGTCGTTGTTCTCGAAGAAGACCTCTCCCCCGTTACAGGCGGCGAACAGCTCCGGGTTGTCGAGCACGATGTGGGATCCCTTGGTGCCGCCCATGAACGTGCTGGGCGCTCCCAGGGCACTGTTGGTCATGTCGGTCCAGGGGCCCGTCGTGTTGATCACGACATTGGCATCGATGCTGAACTCGCGGCCGGAGACGACGTCGCGCAGCAGGACCCCGCCGGCGGTCGTGCCGATGGCCTCGACATAGTTGGCGCTGCGGGCGTGACTCCCGGTGGCCCTGGCATCCGCCACAATGTCGAGCGCGAGGCGCTCGGGGTTGACGACGGCCGCGTCGAAGTAGGTCGCGGTGTACTTCACATCAGGGCGGAGTGCCGGGAAGTTGCGACGCGATGCCGCTCCTCCGGCGAAGCGATGGCGCGGCACGTTTCCACCGTCGCGCGAGAAGGAGTCATAACCCGAAAGGCCGAGTTTGATCAGAAGCGCGCCGCGCTCCTTGGTCTTGCCGCGCTGCTTGTGCGTCAGGAACCGAAGCGGTGCCGACAGGATGCCGGAGAACGTCGAGAAGATCGGGATCGTCGTCTTCAGCGGCTTCACGTAGTGGGGGGCAAGGCGGAGCAGGCGGTTGCGCTCCTGGACCGACTCCCGGACGAGACGGAACTCGCCGTTCTCGAGGTAGCGCACGCCGCCGTGGATCATGTGGCTCGACGCGGCAGACGCGCCCGA
>CANFBG010000070.1 GCA_947444785.1 Microbacteriaceae bacterium
CCCTCGTTGATATTCAACCCATAGACGCTGCTCCCCGCCGCTATGGTCAGGAATGGACCGACCGCTGCCTGGGCGAACGGCACCGTCGCGTTCGGCCCCCACGACGACCGCACCTGCCCGTCGAGAATATAGAGAACGCACGTGTTCGGGATGACGGTCACAAATTGCTGGACCTCGAGTTCGAGCGCTCCGCCGCTCTCGATCACACTGGGCCCGATCGGCGGGTGCGAACACGCGCACGCCGAAACCGGCTGCGGCGACGCGGCAAGCGCCGGAGTCGCCTGCACTCCCAGCCCGACGAGCGTGAGTGCCACTGCGGCAATGAGTGCCGGAAGTTTCTTCATCGGGTCATTCCTGTCAACGTCTGTCCGTCAATGGGCGCGAAACACGCCACCACTTGAACCTAGGCGAGGCACAGGCAGTGAAACCGAATTCAGTGGCCCCAGAACAGGGGTCCGTCGGGGAATCGACTCGATTGCGTCATGCGGCGGTGCGAACGAGCATCTTGCCGGTGTTCTCGCCGCGCATGAGGCCAAGGAATGCCTCGACGGCGTTGTCGATGCCGTCGATGACCGTCTCGTCGTAGACGATTTCCCCGGCAGCGAGCCAGGCCGTCATCTCGGCCGAGAATGCCGGGAAGTGGTGCGCGTAGTTGCCGACGATGAAGCCCTTCAGGGTCAGGCCTCGACCGATCATGTTCGACAGGTTGCGCGGTGCCGTCGGCGCCTCGGTGTTGTTGTAGAGGGAGATCGCGCCGCAGAGTGCCGCGCGTCCCCCGTCGTTGAAGCTGGCCAGAGCCGCCTCGAGATGCTCACCGCCGACGTTGTCGAAGTAGACGTCGATTCCATCGGGGGCATGGGCTGCGAGCTGCTCGGCGATGGCGCCGTCATGGTAGTTGAAGGCCGCATCGAAGCCATACTTCGAGGTCAGCAGCGCGACCTTCTCGGCGCTTCCCGCAGAGCCGATCACCCGCTTGGCGCCCTTCAGGCGAGCGATCTGACCGACCATGCTGCCCACGGCTCCGGCTGCGCCCGAGACGAAGACGGTGTCGCCCTCCGTGAATCCGGCGACATCCAGGAGGCCGACATAGGCGGTGAGGGCGGTCATGCCCAGCACGCCGAGATAGGCCGAGAGCGGCACGCCGACTAGCTCGGGGACCACCCGGAATGCGGCGGCATCCTCCTGGACGAGATCGCGCCAGCCGAACTGGTGCACGACCACGTCACCCACGGCCACCGTGTCCGACAGCGAGGCGACGACCCGGCCGACGGCACCGCCGGTCATGGTCTCCCCCAGGGCGTACGGGGCCGCGTACGACTTGGCATCGTTCATGCGGCCGCGCATGTAGGGGTCGACCGAGATGAACTCGTTCGCCACGCGAACCTGACCCGCGGTCAGCGGCGGCAGTTCGATGCGCGCGGTGCTGAAGTCGGCATCCGTCGGCCAGCCGGTCGGACGGGCTGCGAGCTGGATCTGGGTACTGGTGGCACCGGTTGACGAGGTCATCGGGGGCTCCTCAAGTTCGTGTGGCGGAAGGGCCAATCTATACTGGACCGAACGGTACACAAAATCACTGAGGCAAGAGGCGGGAACGGGACATGGGACGGATGCCGGCATTCGAGCGCACCGCTGTCGTCACGGCGGCCCGCGACCTCTTCTGGGACCGAGGATTCGACGCGGCATCCCTCGCCGAGCTCGAGAACGCCACCGGCCTCAACCGCTCCAGCCTGTATCACGCCTTCGGCAGCAAGCGAGGGCTCTTCGACGCCGCGGTCGAGGACTACCTGACCAGCGTCATCCGGCCGCGCCTGGGCATCCTGAGCGGCAATGGCGACGGCCGGACCCGCCTCCTGGCCTATTTCACCGACCTCCGCACGGCCGTTGCCGGTCTGCCCGAGGGCTCCACACGCCGCGGATGCCTGCTGGTGAACTGTGCGACGGGCCTCGCCGGGCACGACGAACCGACTCGCAGAATCGTCGACGACTACCGGTCGAGTCTCACCGCGGCGCTGCACGCTGCGCTGGATGCGGCCGGGGCAGAACACTCCCTCGAGCGAGCCCGGACCCTGACCGCGCTCGACATCAGCGCCATGGTGATCGCGCGGGTCGACGCCGTCGAATCGGTGGCGCTGCTCGACACGGCACTGGATCAGGTGCGGGCCTGGCTCCCCGGACAGTGAGGGAATGACCTATCGTCGAGATATAGATTGTTCGCTGCCGAACAGGTTGGCGCGATGCAGCCCAATGGAGGATTGCGATGACCGCTCCGTCCGATGACGACCTGCACGTGGAGCCCCATCCGATCTGGGGCGACGAGTCTGCCCTGGTAGAGATTGCCGTGAACTGGGCAGCGCAGCGAGTGGTGCGCCACACTGACCCGCTGTCGACCGCCCGGCCGGCCTCCGAGTTGGCGACGGCCGCCGGTCTGACGATCACCCCGAAAGGCATCGGCGGCGAGGAGGCCCTGCGCGTCTTCGACGAGGTGTTCGAGCCCGCGACCCGGTCGCAGGACGACCCCTACAACCTCGCGTACGTGCCCGCGGCGCCGACCCGGGCCGCGGTCGCATTCGACCTCGTGACGAGTTCCGCCAACATCTTCGGCGGCCTCTGGGAGTCGGGGGCCGGGGCGATCTTTGCCGAGAACGAGGCACTCGCGTGGATCATCGGACTGCTCGGCTGGCCGGAGACGGCCGGTGGATGCTTCGTCTCGGGCGGCACATCGGGCAACCTCTCGGCGCTGATGACCGCGCGGGAGACCGCCAAGACGAGGCGCGGCGGGCGCCCTGTCGGCGGGTGGCAGCTCGCGTGCACCGAGAACGCGCACTCCTCTATTCACTCGGCGGCGAGGGCGCTCGATGTCGACGTCGTCGACGTGCCCGTCGATGATCGCGGGCACCTCACCGGGCCAGCGCTTCGCCAGGTCCTTGAGGCCTCCCCCGACGTCTTTGCCGTGGTCGCCTCCGCCGGCACGACGAACGAGGGGCTGATCGATGACCTCGCCGACGTCGCATCCGTCTGTCGTGAATTCGGCGTGTGGCTGCACGTCGACGGGGCCTACGGCGGGGCCGGGCTGGCGGCACCGAGCGTGCGTGCCCGGTTCGATGGCATCGAGCTCGCCGACAGCTTCATCGTCGACCCGCACAAGTGGCTCTTCGCGCCCTACGACTGCTGCGCCCTCATCTACCGCGAGCCGCAGCTCGCCCGCGCGGTGCACGCCCAGCACGCGAGCTACCTCGATCACGTCGATCGCGAGGTCTGGAACCCGAGCGAACTCGCCCTGCACCTCAGCCGGCGGGTGCGCGGCCTGCCCCTGTGGTTCAGCCTCGCCACCCACGGCACCGACCGGTACACGGATGCCGTGGAGGCCTCGATTGCCACCGCCCGCGCCGTCGCGGCCGGCATCGCCGCGTCTGGGCATCTGAGGCTCGTGCGGGAACCAGAACTCTCCGTCGTGCTCTTCGAGCGCCCCGGCTTCAGCGACGAGGAGTACAGCGCCTGGTCACACGAGCAGGCCGTTTCGGGCAGCATCCTGTGCGTGCCGACGACATGGCGCGGGCGATGCGTGCTGCGCCTGGCGTTCGTAAACCCGGTGACCGACCCGGTGCGGGTGATTCAGCTGCTCGAATCTCTTCGATAGGGCGTCTGACCTGCCATAATCAACTCGTTCGATAATCGGGAGTCGCCATGTTCTTTTCTTCTCGCAAGGCAGCCAGTGCCATCGCCGCGCTGGCGAGCATGGGCGCCGCAAGCCTGTTCCTGGGGGCGGCTCCGGCCAGCGCCGCGACGGCCGAATGCGGAGTCGGTGCGACCCTGATCCCGGGCAACATCTGCGAACAGACCTTCACCTCCGGAACAGCCACGTTCACCCCCACGGTGGCGATGAGCCAGCTCGAGGTGCTCCTGGTAGCCGGTGGCGGAGACGGCGCCGACAAGACCAGCAGCAACGGCTACTCCGCGGGCGGCGGCGGCGGTCAGGTCAAGCTCGTCGGCTTCGGCGCGAGCACGCCGAAGGAGCTGACGCTCGTCGTCGGCGGTGCCCGCACAGCGAGCACGGTCTTTGATGGCACGACGACCACGACCGCGGAACCCGGCGTCTCGGCATCGCTGGACGGCCTCGTCGGAGGCGCCAGCGGAAGCGGGAATGCCGGTGCCACGGGAACATACGCCAACCCCACTGCACCGTTCGGTGCTGGCGGTGGCGCCGGAGCGAGCCCGGTTGCAAACACCGATGGGGGCGCGGGCGTCGTCGTCTCCACTCTCGCGGCAGCCGGTTCCGTTTTCAGCACCGACGACGACTGCTACGGCGGCGGCGGCGCTGTCGGCGACGGCACAGTCGCCGGCATAGCGACCTGCGGCGGCGGCCAGCCGGCAGCCACGACTCCCGTTTCTCTCGTCGCTCCCACCCCGAACAGCGGTGGCGGCGGAGGCGGCATCACCCTGACGGCGCCGCTCGACGTGCGCGGGGGCGCCAGCGGCCTGGTCGTCGTTCGCTGGATTCCGCTGGTCACCGTGAATTTCGTCGACAACGGGCACGGGGCGGCCGTGCCGCCCCAGACCTTCGTCGCAGGCGGCCTGCCGGCAAAGCCCGCCGACCCCACCGAGACGGGCTGGCTCTTCACCGGCTGGTTCACGGATGCGGCGCTCACGATCCCCGCCGACTTCACGGCCCCGGTCACGGAGTCCACGACGTACTACGCGGGGTGGAGCCCCGTGTTGGCTGCCACCGGTTCGGCAGCGACCGGAACAGTGATTCCGCTCGGGATCGCCCTGCTCGCGCTCGGTGGAGCGGCTATCGGCCTCACCCGCCGGCAGAGGACACGAGCGAACTAGCCCTCGGCTGTGGCCTGGCCGTAAGTCTCAGCCAGTTCCCGGCGCAGGGGCTTGCCCACCGCATTGCGGGGAATGGCGTCGACCCTGGCGACGAGCGTGGGAGCCGCGCTGCCGAACTCAGCCGCAAGGTCGCGCACGAGCGCCTCGACGTCGAGGTCGTCATGGGTCACCAAGGCAATACCGATCGCGGCGATTCCCGAGCCCGTCGAGTACTCGAAGCTGCAGGCATCCGTAACGTGGGGATTTCGAGTGACGAAGAGGTCGATCAGGCCGGGGTTCACCTTCACGCCCCCGGCGTTCAGCACCTCTGATTCCCGGCCGGCGAGGGTAAGCCCGCCATCGGGGCGAAACAGTCCGAGGTCTCCCGGGTAGAACCAGCCGTTTCGAAAGCTCCGCGCGGTGGCCTCCGGGTCGCCGAGGTACCGGTGCGCCATGCTCGGATGCCGATAGCGGATGCGGCCGACCTGGCCGGCGGGCACCACCACATCGTCTTCGTCGACGATCTCGAGAAGGGAGCCGGGCAGAACCTGGCCGACATCGAACGGGTCGTCCGATTCATAGGCCCGCACCGTAGCCATCCTGCCCTCGGTCGAGCCGTAGAGCGAGACGATGCGACAGCCACCGGTCGCACGGTGCAGCCGAGCGACGAGGTCGGGTGACATGACGGTGCCGCCGACGAAGATGCTCTGGATGCTGGGCACGGTCAGTCCCTGAGCCTCGAGCTCGTCGACGAAACTGGCCAGCTGCGCCGGCGATGCCTTCAACGACGTCACCGAGTTCTCGACGGCAACCCCCACGACGGCCGCAGCCCCGGCCCCGCCCACAGAGAGATAGGGACGACCGTGCTGCACGCTGAGCGCGAAGGCGCCGAAACCCCAGGCGGCCCCGGTGTCAAAGAGCATCAGGAAGGGGTCCCCCTGCAGCCAGGTTCCCATCACGGCTGCGGCCGCAGCGTTCGGCTCGATCCCGAAGGGCACCGCGTTCGGCGTTCCCGTCGTTCCGCTGGAGAAGACGATCCGCACCACGTCGGCGGCCCCCTCTCGCGGGCTGATCCCATAGGGGTTCTGGTCGACGTCCTGCAGGAATTTCGAATCGACCGTGATGACGCGGGCGCCCTGCTGCTGGGTCGGCGTGCCGCTGGAGAAGACCCAGTCGATCGCGAAGACACCGTCGGCGACGTAGCCCGCGGGCAGAATCGTGCTGGTCGCGGCCTCGTGGAAGACGGCCATGGTGAACATGATGCTCAGCTGCTCGGGCAGGTCGAGCGCGATGACTGCGCCGGGGGTGACACCCAGCCGGCGCAACTCGTAGGCGAGCTTCTTGGTCGAGACCAGGGCGCTCTCGTTGGTGACCGTCTGGTCGGCGGATTTGAGGAACACCCCCGAGGGGTTCTCCTCGGCATTGCGCTGAAGGTGCAGGAACGGGTTTACATCATGGGTCGAAGTCACGTGCACAGGGTATCGAAAGAACGAGCGGGGCGTGGACTCAAAAACGAGCCACGCCCCGCTCTCTCTAGCGCACAAACCAGACGGCCGGTCGCCCTCGACTAGTCGTCGGCGGGCTCCGGGTTGTCGTCGGCGAAGGTTCCCGCGTTGGCCGCGACCTCGGGCTTGCGGCTGCGAAGAATTGCGAAGAACACGATTCCCACGACCAGCGCGACGAGAAAGTAGATCGGGAGCGAGTCGAGCGGCGGCGCCGGAGTCGGCCAGACGTTTGCGTAGAAGACGTACAGCAGGGATGCCGCGCCGATCAGCCCCAGCACCATCGTGAAGCCCACGCTCTTGCCCGTGGTCTTCTTCAGGAAGATGGGGGCGCCGATGCAGACGAGGATGTAGGCGAACATGTAGCCGAAGACGCCCACGGTGTCGATGTAGGTCGTGGCACTCAGAGGAGCGACCCCGAGCGACAGCACGATCGCCGCCGGCACGAAGACCAGGGGAATGATCGAGTAGATGGCGCGAGCCGGGGTGCGGTGCTTCACGTGGGCCTTGCCGAAGAACGGCGAGACGAGACCCTCGTTGCCCCAGGAGAACAGCAGGCGGCCGGCGACCGTCATGCACGCGATGACCACGGCCATGAAGGATGCGGCGAAGCCCAGGTTCAGGATGGGAACGAAGCCGTCGAGGCCGTACTGTGCGGCCAGGTCATCCATCGGCGAGAGGCTCTTGCCGAGGCCGTCGGCCCCGCCGGCGAACGCGGCAACCTGCACGTAGGTGGCGAAGATGTAGATGATGCCGGTGAAGATGGCTCCGCGACGGATGGCGCGGGGAATCGCCCTGTAGGGATCCTTCGCCTCCTCGCCCAAGGATGCGGCGCTCTCGAATCCGACGAAGCCCAGAATCGCGAGCACGATCGCGAACACGATGCCGTCGACCGTGGCGCCGTTCAGCGAGAGCTGAGCGGTGTCGATGACGTTTCCGCTCTTGGCCAACACGATGACCAGCACGATGACGATCACGATGATCGACAGCACCTCGAGCGTTGCCGAGACCCGCGCAGCGATGCGAACGCCGGAGATCGTCAGGAAGACCGCACCGGCCAGGAGGATGGCGTCGATGACGATCTGACCGCCCATGGGCTGGAACAGGGTGACGCCGAACCCTTCGAGGAAGCCGGATGCGAAGAATCCCGCACCCGCAAGCGAACCGGAGGCGATGGCGATGACGCCGATGAAGAGCGCCCAGCCGGTGACCATGCTTCCCCACGGCCCGAGGGCCGGGCGAACGAGGGAGTACAGCGAGCCGGCACCTGCGCGGCGGCGGGCGAAGACCGACACCGACTGCGCGACGATCAGGATGATCACCATGCCGATGGCGAACGAGAACCAGGCGCCGTTGCCCGCATACAAAGCCATGAATCCCGGGCTGAAGGCGATGACGGCGCTGGGCGCGATGTTGGCGACGCTCTGCGCCAGTACTTCGAATGGAGTCACGCTTCTTCGCGCGAGTCCTGCAGAATGATCAGCGACTTTGATGGTCATTGTGGTTCCTCTCTAGGGTTTGTTACAGGGTGGGGATGAGAAGTTGACGGAGCGCGAGCCCGGAGTTGAGGTCGGCCAGGGCCGCCTTGGCCTCGCTCAGCGGACGTCGCGCCGAGACCATCGACTCGAGGTCGAGATCGCCCGACATCAGTTCGTCGACGAGCCGGGGGATGTCGCGCTGCGGAACGGTCGAGCCGTAGTTGCAGCCCAGGATGCGCTGGTCGGCCTCGGCGAGCGCGAGCGGGTCGAATGATGCGGTCTGGCCCGTGGGGGGAAGCCCCACGACGACCGCGCTGCCACCGAGCCCCAGGGCGCCGATGGCCTGCTCGGTCGTGGCGATCTTACCGATGGCGTCAAAGACGTAGTCAAGCCCCTCGGGCACGAGTTCCTTCATCCGGGCGGCGACATCCATGCCGGGGGTGACCAGGAGGGTATGGGTTGCTCCGAGCCTTACTGCGAGGTCGAGCTTCTCCTCGGAGAGATCCACCGCCAGGATCTTGGCGGCCTTCTCCAGCCGGGCGCCCTGCACGACCGAGAGTCCCACTCCCCCGCAGCCGATGACCGCGGCGGTCGAGCCGGCTACGAACCGGGCGGTGTTCCTGACGGCACCGACGCCCGTGGCGATGGCGCAGCCGACCAGCGCGATGAGGTCGAGCGGGGCATCCGAGCGCACTTTGATCGCACCCGACTGGGGTACGACGACGAACTCGGCGAAGGAGGAGACGCCGAGGTAGTGGTGAACGGTCTCGCCGTTCCGGGACAGTCGGCTGGTGCCGTCGTACAGCACGCCGCCGGGGGCGACGACGTTCGCCACCATCTCGCACTGGGCGGGGCGGCCGAGAAGGCAGTATCGGCAGACACCGCAGTTGGGCACCCAGGACAGCACGACGTGGTCGCCGACCGCGAGCGTGGTCACCCCGTCGCCCAGCGCGGAGACGACGCCCGAGCCCTCGTGGCCCATGACGAGCGGCAGGGGAACATCCCACTCGCCGCGGAGCACATGCAGGTCGGAGTGGCAGACGCCCGCCGCCGCGATTTTCACGGCGACCTCGCCGGGTCCGGGGGCAGCGAGCTCGATGTCGGACAGTTCGACATCGGTTCCGTCAAAGACGATCGCCCTCATGTAAAACCCCTTTGTCATCACGTCGCGCCTTGCCCTGAGCTGGATCTTCCGTGCTGTTTAGTAGCACTAATCGATACCTTCTCAGGTTTTGTGCCGTAAAACAAGAGGGTATTTTCTGCCTCGCCATGCGCAACAATGAAGGGGTGAAGAAGCCCAGCACCGAAGCGCGTGGCATGGAGACCGTCGGCCCTCAACTGCGCGCCGTTCGCCTCGCCCAAGGGTTGTCTGTCACGAGCGTGGCCGAGCTGGCCGGTGTGACCAAGGGGTTCCTGAGCCTCGCCGAACGCGGCAAGACGCGGGTGTCTGTTCCCGTTCTGCTTCGCATCTGCGAGGTGTTGGAAATCTCGATCGGGTCGCTCTTCAACTACCCGCAGGAACCCGTCGTGCACGGCGGCGTTCCGCTGTACATGGGCGGCAACGACCTGCAGGAGTACCTGCTGACCCCCGTCGAGGAGAAGAACGTTCAGGTCATGCGCACCACGATGCAGCCGGGCGGCGGATCCGACGGTGCCTACACGCTGGAGGCAGACTCCATCTTCGTCGTCGTGACCCAGGGGCAGCTCTTTCTCGAGATCGAGGGCGAGGAACGCATTCTCGGCACCGGGGATTCGACCACCTTCTCGGCGCGCAAGTCGCACAACTGGCACAACCCCCTCGACACGGAGAGCCAGGTTCTCTGGGTGATCTCCCCTCCCCTGCCGTTCGTGCAGAAGGACGTGCTCGTCAGCAAGCCGGGCTTCGTCTCCCACACCCCGCGCACGGCCGCCACTCTGTAGGAAACGCTCCCGGTGGATGACTGGCGGAACAGCCGTACCGCGGGCATCCAGTACGAAGCTGGAGCCCGCGGCACGGAGGTGGATCAGCTGAGGGCTATGACTAGCCCTTGACCGGGATCGACGCGGCCTTCATGGCCGCGATCGTCTTGTCCTGACCGGCCTTCAAGGCATCGCTCAGGGTGGCGCTTCCGGCGAGGGCCTTGGAGAAGCCGTCAGCGACATCCGTGTAGGTCTGCGTCATGGTCGGTCCCCAGGTGAAGTCAGGGTTGACCTGAGCTGCAGCCGTGGCGAACACATCGTAGATCTTCTGTCCGCCGTAGAACGGGAGCCCGGCAGAGAATGCGGGGAGCTTCTGTCCTGCGGTTGTCGCCGGGTAGATGTTTGCGCTGGCGTTCATCGCGGTGAGCGCGTCAGCATCGGTGTTCAGCCAGAGGGCGAACTTCGCGGCCTCGTACGGGTGCTTGCTTCCCTTCAGCACCGCGGTGGACGAGCCACCCCAGTTGCCCGCGGCGTTGTCGCCGGCCTTCCACTGCGGCATGGGGGCAACAGCCCACTTGCCCGCGGTCGACGGGGCACCGCTGGAGATCGTGTTGGCGCCCCAGACTGCGGAGACCCAGGTCCACATCGTGCCCTTGTCATAGGCGGCATTCCACTCGTCGGTCCACGGGGCAACCTTGCCCACGAGATCCTTCGTCAACAGGCCCTGCCAGTAGCTGGCGACCTCGTCGCTCTTGGCGGCGTCCATCGTCACAGACCAGTTGGACCCGTCGTTATTGAACCACTGGCCACCGTTCTGCCAGACGAGGCCGGCGAACGCGTTGATGTCGCTCTGCGAGAA
This sequence comes from Microbacteriaceae bacterium, assembly GCA_947444785.1. GTDB lineage: Bacteria > Actinomycetota > Actinomycetes > Actinomycetales > Microbacteriaceae > Agreia. The sequence continues at coordinate 10,548 of CANFBG010000070.1, forward strand.
GTTGGTGATGTAGCCACCCAGTGCGCGAATCTTCACGGCGTCGGCTGCATATTCCTCCCACGTCGTGGGAATGGGGATTCCCGCGGCCTTGAAGAGGTCGGCGCGGTAGTACAGGGCCTCCGGGCCGATGTCCTGCGGCACCGCGTAAACGGCATTGGTCTCACCGAACGAGACCTGATTCCAGGTCCAGTCGACGAACTGGCTCTTGGCATCGGAGACGCCAGCACAGTCGGCGATGTTCACGACGCCGTCCTGAACCCGGAAGTTCGGCAGGGCGTCGTACTCGATCTGGCCCAGGTCAGGGGCGTTGCCGGCCTGAATCTGGTTGAAGAAGTTCTTGTAGGTTCCGCCGTTGCCGTTCGGGCCGGTCTGAACGGCGACCTGGATGTCGGGGTTCTTGTCGTTCCAGATCTTGACGGCCTTGTCAATTCCGGGGAGCCAGCTGGTGAACGTCAGGTTGACGTTTCCGCCGGACGGTGCACAGGCGGCTGCTGCCGTGGCACCGGACGTTCCGGTACCGGTCGAGCAGGCGGTGAGCGCGAGTGCGGTGAGCACAACGAGTGCGCCTGCACGGATTGCGATGCGAGGTGACATGGTGAATCCTTTCTTGCTGTTCTTGGTGGGGCTTTACATGGCCGGCGATTGGTTCGCCGGGGATTGGGGAACGGCGCTGGGCCGTTATTTGAGGCCGCCGGAGCCCAGGCCCGAGCGCCAGAAGCGCTGGAGGCTGAGGAAGGCGATGATGAGCGGAATGATCGAGAGCAATGCGCCGATGATCACGTAGGAGCGGATCTCGGGGATCTGGCTGACCTGGGTGTTCCAGACGTACAGGCCCAGGGTCACCGGGAAGAGGTTCTCGTCGCGAAGCATGATCAACGGCAGGAAGAAGTTGTTCCAGATGGCCACGAACTGGAACAGGAAGATCGTGACGAGGGCCGGGGCCATCAGCCGTGTCGACACCGTGAAGAACGTGCGCACCTCGCCGGCGCCGTCGATTCGAGCGGCCTCGATGATCTCATCCGGCACGCTGGAGCTGGCGTAGATGCGGGCCAGGTATACGCCGAACGGGCTGACGAAACTGGGCAGCAGCACCGCCCAGAACGTGTTGGTGAGCCCAACCTGACTGAAGACCAGGAACAGCGGGAGCGCAAGGGCCGTGGCAGGCACGAGCACGCCGCCCAGGATCACATTGAACATGGTCTCGCGGCCCTTGAACGCATACTTCGCGATCGCATAGCCGGCCATCGACGCCAGCAGGGTGGCAACCGTGGCGCCGATGACGGCGTAGGCGAGGCTGTTCAGCATCCAGCGCAGGAACACGCCGTCGCGGTACGCGATGAGGTTGCCGATGTTCGCAAAGAGGTTGAAGTCCGCGAAC
>CANFBG010000071.1 GCA_947444785.1 Microbacteriaceae bacterium
AGGCTACCCTTATTAGTAGCGGGCGATGCTCGCTCGAAATCAAAGGAACCCTGATGCAGCAGAAGCTCTTGATCGCCCTGGCCGGCCTGGCAGCCACCGCCGTCGCCCTTACCGGCTGCAGCTCAACCACGCCCGCCCCGAACGCCGGCGGGTCAACCCCCAGCGGCGCCATCACGGTCTACAACGCCCAGCACGAGGCACTCACGCAGGTCTGGGCCGACGAGTTCACCGCGGCAACCGGCGTCACCGTCACGCTCCGCAACGGCAGCGACTCCGAGCTGGGGAATCAGATCGCCCAGGAGGGCCAGGCCTCGCCCGCCGACGTGTTCCTGACCGAGAACTCCCCCGCGATGAGCCTCGTCGACAACGCGGGGCTCTTCGCCGATGTGGATGCGGCGACCATCGCCCAGGTCCCGGCCGAGTACCGCCCCTCCAGCGGCAAGTGGGTCGGCATCGCCGCCCGCTCGACCGTGCTGGTCTACAACAGGTCGATGATCCAGCCGGCAGACCTGCCGAAATCGCTGATGGATCTCGCCGACCCTGCATTCAAGGGCAAGTGGGCGGCGTCCCCGTCCGGCGCCGACTTCCAGGCCATCGTGAGCGCCATGCTCCAGCTGAAGGGTGCCGACGCCACCGAGGCGTGGCTCGTGGCGATGAAGTCGAACTTCACCGCGTACCAGGGCAACAGCACGGTGATGAAGGCGGTGAACGCGGGCGAGATCCCGATGGGCGTCATCTACCACTACTACTGGTTCGGTGACCAGAACGGCACGGGCGAGAACAGCAAGAACACCGCTCTCAATTACTTCAAGAATGCCGATCCGGGAGCGTTCGTCAGCATCTCCGGCGGCGGTGTCCTCGCCTCGAGCAAGAATGCCACGGCCGCCCAGGCGTTCCTGGCCTTCGTCACCAGCAAGGCCGGCCAGGAGGTCCTGGCGACCGGAACGTCATTCGAGTACCCCGTGGCCAGCGATGTCGCCGCGAACCCCAAGCTGACGCCGCTGACCGAGCTCGACGCGCCCACTCTCGATGCGGCCAAGCTGAACAGCACGACGGTCACCGATCTGATGACCAAGGCGGGACTGATCTAGATCTGCCTGATCTAGTCTGATCGAGATGGTTCTGGCAGCGGCAACAGCAACAGCGTCGAAGGATGCACGGGTGGGACGCCTTCGTCCCACCCGTCGGCTTCCCAGCACCCTGTTGGTCATTGCCGGGGCCGTCTCGCTGCTCGGGCTGGTTCCCCTCGGCTACATCATCGTCTCGGTCGCAACGACCGGCTGGTCCACCCTCGCCGCCCTCGTCTTCCGGGCCCGGGTCGGGGAGCTGCTGGCCAATACGGGCCTGCTGGTGTTGATCACGGTGCCCGCGTCCATCGCGCTGGGCGTCGCATCCGCCTGGCTGATCGAACGCACCCGGCTGCCGGCCGGCCGGCTCTTCGCGGTACTTCTCGCCGCCCCCCTGGCGGTTCCCGCCTTCGTCAGCAGCTACGGCTGGGTGAGCGCGGTGCCGTCGCTGAACGGCCTCTGGGCGGGCGTGCTGATCTCGACCCTTTGCTACTTCCCGCTCGTCTACCTGCCGACGGCTGCGGCGCTCAAGCGACTGGACCCCACGATCGAGGAGGCCGCCGGCGCCCTCGGCCTCGGTGCGTGGGCGATCTTCTTCCGGGTGGTCCTGCCCCAGCTCCGGCTGCCCATCGTCGGCGGCGCCCTGCTCGTCGGGCTGCACCAGCTCGCGGAATACGGCGCCTTCGCCATGGTGCGCTTCGACACCTTCACCACCGCGATCGTGCAGCAGTACCAGTCGACGTTCAACGGCCCGAGCGCCACCGCGCTGGCGAGCGTGCTGGTGCTCTGCTGCCTGGTGCTGCTCGTCGCCGAGTCCGCCGGACGGGGGCGTGCCCGCTATGCCCGCATCGGCTCCGGCGTGCCCCGGGCCACCCGACGCCGAGAACTCGGGCGCTGGCAGTTGCCTGCCATGGCATTGGTCGTCGGCATCGTCGTGCTGGCCCTCGTCGTTCCCTTTACGAGCGTCGCGCACTGGCTCGTGGCCGGCGGAGTCGAGGCGTGGGCCGACGACGCGCTGCTCCAGGCCCTGATCACGACGATCGGCTACGGCCTCATCGGTGCGTTCGTGACGCTCGCCCTCGCCTTTCCGATCGCCTTCATCGCGGTTCGCCGGCCGAGCAGGGCGTCGCGCGCGCTGGAGTCGATGAACTATCTGACTAGCTCGCTGCCGGGGATCGTGACGGCCCTCGCGCTGGTGACGGTCACCATCCGCCTCGTGCATCCGCTGTATCAAACGGCTGCCCTGGTCATTCTCGCGTACCTGCTGATGTTCCTGCCGCGGGCGATCGTGAACCTGCGCACCGGCCTGGCCCAGGTGCCCGAGGGAGCCGAGGAGGCCGCCCGGTCGCTCGGCCGCAGCCCCCTCGCCGCGTTTCTCACCGTGGCCGTTCGCCACATCGCCCCCTCGGCGCTCGCCGGCGCTGCCCTCGTCTTTCTCGCGATCGTGACCGAGCTGACCTCGACGCTGCTCCTCGCGCCGAGCGGCACCCGCACCCTGGCCACCCAGTTCTGGTCGCGCATCAACGACATCGACTACGTGGGAGCAGCCCCGTTCGCCCTGCTGATGATCCTGCTCTCGCTGCCCGTGACCTACTTCCTCTTCGCCCGAGAACCCCGATTCAGCCGAGAACCCCGAGGGAATGCCGCATGAGCCAGATCGAGATCGCCGGCCTCGGCAAGAGCTTCGGCGGAACCACGGTGCTCACCGACCTCACCCTGACCGTGCCCGCGGGCAGCCGCACGGTCGTGGTCGGCGCCTCGGGCAGCGGCAAGACGACGCTGCTGCGCCTGCTCGGCGGCTTCGAGACCCCGGATGCGGGCAGCATCCGAATCGGCGGACGCATCGTCGCCGAGCCTGGCGCCCTGGTGCCCGCGCACGAGCGCGCGGTCGGCTACGTCTCGCAGGACGGCTCACTGTTCCCGCATCTGAGTGTCGGGGCCAACGTGGGCTTCGGCCTTTCGGGGCGCCCGGGCGAGAAGAGCGTCGCCGAGCTTCTCGAGATGGTGTCGCTCGACGCCGGCCTGGCCACGCGGCGACCCGACCAGCTCTCGGGCGGCCAGCAGCAGCGTGTCGCCCTGGCCCGAGCCCTCGCCCGCAAACCCCTGGTCATGCTGCTCGACGAGCCGTTCTCCTCCCTCGACGCCGGCCTCCGGGCGGCCACCCGGGATGCGGTTGCCGCCCTGCTCGAGGCCGAGGGCGTCACGACCGTGCTGGTGACGCACGACCAGGCGGAGGCCCTCTCGTTCGCCCACCAGCTCGCGGTGATCCGGGACGGCCGGCTGGCCCAGGTGGGCACCCCGCGCGAGCTCTACGCGCGCCCGGCGGATGTTCGCACCGCCCTGTTCCTGGGCGACGCGATCCTTCTGCCCGGCGTCATCTCCGGCCGCGCGGCAGAGGCCTCTGCGGAATGCGCCCTGGGCCGGGTGCCGATCGGCAACTCCCACCCGGAAGGCGCGGCCAACGTCATGCTGCGACCCGAGCAGCTCACCGTCGAAGTCGATGAGCCCCGTGGCACGGGCCGAGTCGAATCGGTAGGCTTTTTCGGTGCCGCCGTCGTGCTGGGCATCCGACTCAACCCGGGGTCTTCCTCGGAATCGGTGGTGCGAGTACCCCATCGCAGCCTCGACAACCCGGCCGTCGGCAGTCGCGTGAGCATCACCGTGAGCGGCACCGCCATGGCTTTCCCGACCGCATGAGCAACCTGAAGGCGACTTCGGCCCTCGCCAGCAAGGTCCCCCTCGTCACGGGGGTGTTCTGGCTCGCGAAGATCCTGACGACGGGCATGGGCGAGACTACCTCCGACTTCTTCGTCAAGAGCTTCGACCCCGTGATCGCTGTGCTCACCGGCGGTGTCGTTCTCGGCGTTGTGCTCCTGGCCCAGGTGCTGGCGAAGTCCTATGCGCCCTGGCTCTACTGGTCGGCCGTCGTCATGGTCAGCATCGTCGGCACGATGGCGGCCGATGTGCTGCACGTGCAGTTCGGCATTTCGTACCAGGTGTCGACCATCGGGTTCGCCATCGCCCTGGCCGGGGTCTTCGCCCTCTGGTACCTCACCGAGCGATCCCTCTCGATCCACTACATCCGAACGAAGCGACAGGAGCTGTTCTACTGGGCGACGGTGCTGACGACCTTCGCCCTCGGCACGGCCGCCGGCGACCTCACCGCGAACACGCTAAAGCTGGGCTACCTGGCCTCCGGCATCCTGTTCGCCGTCGTCATAGCGATCCCTGCGATCGTCTACTGGCGCTTCGGCCTGAACGCGACAGTGGCCTTCTGGTTCGCGTACATCGTCACCCGACCGCTCGGGGCCTCGTTCGCCGACTGGTTCGCCGTCTCCCCCGAGCGCGGCGGCCTGGCGCTCGGCACGGGGCCGATCAGCCTCGCGCTGCTCGCCGCAATCGCCGTTTCGGTCGCGTTCATGTCCCGCCGGGTAGAGTTGATTTCAGGCCGACCATAAGGGGATTCCATGTCACGTCGCGACGAAATCGAATGCTGGCTCACTGACATGGACGGGGTCCTGGTTCATGAGAACCACGCCCTCCCCGGGGCGGCCGCGCTGCTCGAGCAGTGGCGCGACGAGGGCAAGCCCTATCTCGTGCTCACCAACAACTCGATGTTCACGCCGCGGGATCTCAGCGCGCGGCTGCGCGCCTCCGGCCTCGAGGTTCCCGAGGAGGCCATCTGGACCTCGGCCTTGGCCACCGCCGCCTTCCTGAAGTCACAGATGCCGGGCGGCAGCGCCTTCGTCATCGGGGAGGCCGGCATCACCACAGCCCTGCACGAGGCCGGGTTCATCATGACCGACACGGCCCCCGATTACGTCGTGGTCGGCGAGACGCGAAACTACTCCTTCGAGGCCATCACCCGCGCCATCCGCCTCATCGACGCGGGGGCCCGCTTCATCGTCACCAACCCGGATGCGACCGGCCCGAGCGCCGAGGGACCGACGCCGGCGACGGGTGCCGTCGCCGCCCTCATCACCAAGGCCACCGGGCGCGAGCCCTATGTCGTGGGCAAGCCCAATCCGATGATGTTCCGCTCGGCGCTGAACAAGATCGGCGCCCACTCGGAGAACACGGGCATGATCGGAGATCGCATGGACACCGACGTCGTCGCCGGAATCGAGGCGGGCCTGCACACGATCCTCGTACTCTCGGGTATCAGTGACGCGGCCGAGATCGAGAAGTACCCGTTCCGACCCTCCGAGATCCTGTCCGGGGTCTCCGAGCTGCTGCGGCCTGCGCCGTTCCTCTCGGACGAGATCTAGCGCCCGTCGCCGGTTCTGCCGCGGCAGAATCCTTGACTACAATCGCCAGACCGACAGCTTTCGCATCGGCGCTGATCGGGAATGGAAATTCGTGGCTACAGGGGTTGCGGCAGACGGCCTGCTCGCGGAGATCGCCGCTCTCGCCGCCACAGCCCGGCGGTCGCAGTCGTCTGTCGCCTGGGTCGACCCGGAGATCGCGTTCGTCGAGCTTCTCGGCGGTGAGCGCCACGCGGCCTGGCTCGATGCCGGGTTCGGCGCCCGATCGGGCTGGTCCTACCTCTGCTCCCTGGGTGACGGCGGCTACCTCCTGACGGGAGATCCCAGCGCGGGCTCCGTCGAGATCGAGCAGGTGAGCACCTCCCGCTCGGCACGCCTTCCGGGAACGATCCTCGACGCCCTGGGCGCGGTCGGGCTGCCCGCCGCACCGGATCCCGGCTCACTCGGGTCGTTCGCCCTGGGCTGGGTCGGCTTTCTCGGCTACGAGTCGGGCGCCCGGGCCCTCGGCGCACCCTTCGCCCACTCGGCGGGCCCCGACTCTGCCATGCTCTTCGTCGACCGGGTCATCGCCTTCGACCATGAGAACCGCCGCACGGTGCTCACGTGTTTCGCGGGCGACGGCGCGGACAGCTGGCTGGAGACGACCGCCCTCCGACTGGCCGAGCTGGCAGAGCGCGAGCCCGGAAAGCCGTTCGAGCCTCCGGCGGCACCGTCACCCGGCCTTGCCGGAATCCCCCGCCACTCCCCCGCCCGCTACCTCTCACTGATAAAGGCGTGCCAGGCGGAGATCACCGAGGGCGAGTCGTACCAGCTGTGCCTCACCAACCAGATCTCGGTCAAGACCGACGAAGACCCCCTGGCCGTCTACCTGCGGCTGCGGCGCCTGAACCCGGGCCCTCGCGGGGGCCTGATCGTGACCGCCGAGGCCGCGATAGCGAGTTCCAGCCCGGAGCTCTTCCTGAGAATCGACGCCGACCGGCAGATCGAGACCCGCCCGATCAAGGGAACGAGGCCGCGCGGGGACACCCCCGAGGCCGACGCGGCGCTCAGGAAGGAATTGGCCCGGAGCGAGAAGGAGCGCGCGGAGAACGTGATGATCGTCGACCTGATGCGCAACGACCTGAGCCGGGTGGCCCAGGTCGGTACCGTCGATGTGCCCACGCTCTTCGCCGTCGAGGAGTACGCGAACGTCTTTCAACTGGTCAGCACCGTGACCGCCCGGCTGGCACCGGGAATGGCTGCGATCGCCGCCGTCGCTTCAGCGTTCCCGGCCGGCTCGATGACCGGGGCGCCCAAGGCGCGCGCGATGAAGATCCTCTGGCGCCTCGAGCGGGGACCCCGCGGCGCCTATGCGGGCGCCTTCGGCTACCTCGGCATCGATGGGCGCCTCGAGCTCTCCATGACCATCCGCAGCATCGTCTTCGACCGCGTTCTCGGCACGGCCGAAATCGGCACAGGTGGGGGAATCACCGCCCTGTCAGAACCACAGGCGGAGGTCGAGGAGATGGTGCTGAAATCCCTGCCGATGCTGAAGGCCCTCGGTGCGCGATTGGTCACGAGCTAGACCCCGCCACCGCCACCGCCGCCGCCTCCGCCACCGGAGAAGCCGCCACCCATCGAGCCGCCGCTGGAGGAGCTCGTGGCGGTGCCTGTGTAGCTTGCCGCGGTCGAGGCCGCGAAGGCTCCGATCCCGGAGGCGAAAAGCCCCACCTGAAACGGGCCGAGGCCGGAATACCACTCCGGCTGGCTGCCGAGTCGCTCGTAGTACGTGCCGAGCACCTCGGCCCACCGCCGCTCGAGGCCAAGCAGGATCGCATAGGGCAGAAGCTTCTCGTACAGCTCGACGACGACGCCCGGATCGAGCTCGCCTGACCCGGAAGCCGCGGCGACCGGCGTCGAAAGCGCCCCCTCCGGGCTCTGCAGCACGCGCATCCGATCCTTCTCGGCGAGCCTGATGTAGAGCTCCAGCCCCTTGACGTAGTCGCGAAGCTCGGCGCCCGCGGCGGTGAGCGGCGCCCGAAAGACCTGGCCATCGATCAGGATGCCGCCCAGCAGCAGGACGGGAACCGGGAACAGGTACCAGAATCCGGCGGTCCCCGCGTCCAGCGCCTGCGTGCCGAGGAAGAACGACCAGGCGGCAAAGACGACGCCTGCACCGAAGAGCAGCTGCGCGACCCAGAGCACGCTCTTTCGCCGGAATCCGTCGGCATAGGTGCGATTCTTCGTCTGCTGGATGAATCCCACGACTTTCCGGGCGAGCTCCTGGTCGCGACTCTGCAGTGAGCGCTCCTTGCCGCGGGTGAGACCGTCTCCGAAGAAGACGTGGGCGAAGGCGAGGCCCTGACGGTCCAGCCCCTCTGCGGTGAGGAACCTGAGGCGGTAGCCGGCACGTGCGGAGAACCGCGACTCACTCGGCCTCTCGATGATCTGCGCGTTTCCCGATACCGCCAGTCCGACGATGCCCGCGGCCGCGGCCCTCTTGGTACGACGCACGATCACCGCGGCCTCGAACACGCTGGCATTGGCGGGCGGCGTGTACTCGGCGATGATCGTGGGTCGGCCCCGCGCATCCTTGATCACGACCCTGCGGTACAGCAGGGACGCAGCGGCCAGGAGCGACGCCAACACGATGGTCACGAGCTGGCCGATGGCCGCCAGCGACGACCAGGGCGAGTCGTCCCGGGGCACGAATGTGCCGGGCTGGAAGCCGATGGCGACGGTCACGTTCTCAAAGGCGGCCACGTCGGACTGGCTGGCGGTGAACTGCATGGCCCCGTCCACGCCGACCTTGCCGGTCATCGTGCAATTCCGGGTCGCGCCCTCGCTGCCCGCGTAGCAGGCGGTGTCGCCGGTGAGCGCTGCAGCGAGGTCGGCGGGCATCGAGACCCTGGCGGTCACAGTGCCGAAGGGCTGGGCCCATCCCGTGCCGTTGGTGTCCCAGTAGAACTCATCTCGCCCGGTATCGGCGAAGTACCGCGTGACGTTCTTCTGCGTGTACGTGATCATGTAAGTCTGCTCGCCGTGAACGAACTCGGTCGACGCGATCGTGACCAGCAGGAACTGGCCGTCGTCCGAGATGCTCGTCGCGAACGACCGAGGCTGGCCTGCCCCATCGAGAACGCCGATGACCTGGGGCTCGGTCGGATGCCCGTCGTAGCGAAGCGGGATCGCCCGTCGGATGCCGTGGTTCTGGTCGGAATCCGGGAAGAGGGCCACGAGGGTCTCTATGGTCTTCAGGGTGGAGCGCCCGTCGGCGTCCCTGTCGAGGAAATAGTCGGCAGAGAAGCTGGCGAAGGTGAAGTCGTCGACGTTCCCGGGCTGGGACTGCCCCACGGTCGCGATCGCGGGCGTCAGGCCGGATGCCGCCGCAGGGCCCGCAAGGGCGAGCATGCCGGCCACCATCAGCACGAGTGCCAGCACAGCGCGGGGACCACGTCGTTGTGTCATAGCGTCACATTCTCCCGGCGCAGGTCACTCCGGCAAGCCCCGCCTTCCTGCGGTCATGTTCGAGCATTGGCGGCAACACTGCCCAGGAGCGGCTCCCCCGAGCTGCGACTGACGAAGCAGAGGTACTCACGCTGGCCGCCGGCCCACTGTTCGGCAGATATGGGATAACTCGCCTGGGCCTCGAGGTCGGCATAGACCGCCGCGGCGGCCTCATCGAGCACCGTCGGCTCCTGGCAGGCAAGACCGGCTCGGGCCACGATGGCCGCCTCGCCGGGATACGGGGCCCCCGGGCCTGCCTCGATGGGCACCCGGGCAATCAGCTGCCCCGTGTGCGATGCCGCACAGTCCACCACGACGTAGACGTTCTGCCACGCGGAGGTGTACGGGTCGACGCACTCCCCGCCGACCAGGTCTGCCCAGCCCGTAAAGCTCTCACCGGCCGCACTCGCACTCGCACTCGCACTCGGCGAGGGTGCCCCCGAGGGTGCCGCCGAGGCTGCGGCGGATCCCGCGCCGGCCAACCGCCCGCCGACGATGAAGAGGGCGACCAGGCCCAGAAGGATGCCCAGACCCACGACGGTGATGAGAATGCCGCGAGGGAATGAGTGCCCCGCAGGCTGACGTGGGGTCGGCACGATGCCTACTCGAGGCCTAGGTCCGCCAGACCGATCGCGTAGTAGTACGGGTAGCCGGCGGCCTCGATGCGCTCGCGGGCATCCGTGTTGCGGTCGACGACCACGGCCACGGCCACGACGATGGCGCCGACCTTCTCGAGGGCCGCGATGGCCGCCAGCGGGGAGCCGCCGGTGGTGGAGGTGTCCTCGAGAACGATGACTCGTTTGCCCGCGAGATCGGGTCCCTCGACCTGCTTGCCACGGCCGTGGTCCTTGGGCTCCTTGCGCACGACGAACGCGTCATACGCGAGGCCGCGAGCGGCACCCTGGTGAAGAATTGCGGTGGCCACCGGGTCGGCGCCCATCGTGAGGCCTCCCACGGCGAAGACGTCAGGGATGTCGGCGATCACGTCGAGCATCACCTGGCCGATCAGCGGGGCCACCCGGTGATCCAAGCTGACCTTGCGGAGGTCGACGTAGTACGTCGCCTTCTTTCCGCTGGTCAGGGTGAAGTCGCCGTGGAAGACAGCCTCCCGGGAGATGTAGTCGATGAGTTGTTCGCGCGCCGTGGTCACGCCTCCAGTTTAGGGAATGCGGCGGCATCCGGTCAGCACGGCGCCCGAATAGGCTGGACGCATGCGCATCGCCACGTGGAACGTCAACTCGATCAGGGCCCGGGTCGACCGGGTCGCCGACTGGCTCGTGCGCCAGGACGTCGATATTCTGGCGATGCAGGAGATCAAGTGCAAGCCCAACCAGTTCCCCTACGAGGCCTTCACCGAGGCCGGCTACGACATCGAGCTACACGGGGTGAGCCAGTGGAACGGCGTCGCGTTCGCCAGCCGCCTGCCGATGACCGAGGTCACCGTGGGGTTCCCCGGCATGCCCGGTTTCGGCCCCGTCGCCGACGACGGCTCGCTGCCGCTGGAGGCCAGGGCCCTGGGGGTCACCGTCAACGACACGCGGCTGTGGAGCCTGTACGTGCCCAACGGCCGCGAGCTGACCCATGCTCATTACGACTACAAGCTGCGCTGGCTGGCCGCACTGGCCGAGGACACCCGGGAGTGGCTGGCCGCGAACCCCGGGCAGCCGCTGGCACTGATGGGCGACTTCAACGTCGCCCCCCTCGACACGGACGTGTGGGACGTCGCCGAGTTCGAGGGCAGCACCCACATCTCACCCCCCGAGCGCGCCGCATTCCAGGCCTTCGTGACCGCCGGCCTCAGCGATGTGGTGCGTGAGCGAGTGCCCGACGGCTACACGTACTGGGACTACAAGCAGCTGCGCTTCCCGCGCAACGAGGGCATGCGCATCGACTTCATAATGGGCTCCCCCGCGTTTGCCGACCTGGTCTCGAACGCGTTCATCGACCGTGCCGAGCGCAAGGGCGACGCCCCGAGCGATCACGTGCCGGTGGTCGTCGACCTCGACCTCGACTCCGAGGACGACGATGACCGGATGATGATCTTCGGCTAGGTCCAGCTAGGCCGCCGGCGCCAACAGCGCCGCAATCAGAATGAGCACCGGCACCGCGGCGATCGTCGTGATCAACACGGTGTCGCGCGCGATGACCACCCCGCGCTCGTAGCGGGTTGCGAAGTTGTAGACGTTCTGGGCCGTGGGCAAGGCGGCGAGCACGACGACGGCGAAGAGCGCCTGCCCGCTGAGCCCGAACGCGAAATGGCCCAAGAGGTAGGCGATAAGCGGCATGACCAGGGTCTTCAACACCGACGCGGTCACGACGTCGCGACGCCCGGTGCCGGGGGCGAGGGGGCGCTGACCGACGAGAGACATGCCGAAGGTCATCAAGACCAGGGGGATCGTGGCCGCGCCGATCAGCTCGAACGGGGCCATGACCGCGCCGGGGAGCGGCACACCGACCAGGGCCACCACGAGGCCGAGCATCGACGCGATGATGATGGGGTTCCGCACCGGCTGGCTGACGAAGGAGCGCACGGACACCGTGCCCCGGGTCGATGTGTCGAGGATGGTCAGCACGGCAGGGCCCAACACGATCAGCTGGAAGAGCAGCAGCGGGGCGACCAGCTGCGCATCCCCCAGCACGTAGATCGCCACCGGGAGGCCGATGTTGTTCGCGTTGGCGTGCACCGAGGCGGATGCCCCGACCGCGGTCTCGGGCACCGCCCGCGGGAAGAACAGCCGCGAGACGAGCACGTAGAGCCCGACCGAGATGGCGACCGTGAGCACCGTGACCACGAGATACGACGAGAACAGCACCCGCACGTCACTCTTGGCCAACACGGTGAACAGCAGGGCAGGACTGGTCACGAAGAACGCCAGCCGGTTCAGCGGCACCTGCGCCTCGGCCTTCAGGATGCCCGCCCGCTGCACGAGGTAGCCCACCGCGATGACGAAACCGATGATCCCGAACCCCGTGAGTACGCCGATCATCTGTCGCGGCCTACTTCGCGAATGAGTGGGATCGGGCGATGGCTGCCACCAGCGGCGCCTCGATGAAGGGCGCGAGGGTGTACGCGAAGGTGCGGG
>CANFBG010000072.1 GCA_947444785.1 Microbacteriaceae bacterium
GCCCGATCTGGACGAACTCGACGCACGTGCAGCCCACCCCACCTCGAGCGGAACGGGTCAGGGCCGCCACCCTCGCGATCGCAGTGCAGCCTCAACCCGCGCCGCGGAGGCAACCGATCCCCCGAAGAGGCCCTGCATCCGGATTCGAACAACGATCCACCCGGCGGCGATCAGCCGATCGACCCGCCCGATGTCCTTCTCGTACTGCCCGGTGTCCGTGCGATGTTGGTCGCCGTCGTACTCCACGATCACCCGCCATCGCCGATAGACCATGTCGCAGCGCCCGAGGAAGATCCCCTCAGCCGAACGGATATCGATGTTTAGCTCCGGCTCCGGCAGCCCTGCGCGAATGAGGGCCAGGCGCACGAGGCTCTCGGGCCGGGACTCTGCTCCGTCCCGAACGCTGACGATCGCCCGTCGAGCGGCCCGAACACCCCGCCCCGACAGCCCCGCGACCCGCGCGGTCAACTCGGCCAGGCTCACGTGCGGCCGAATGTCCCCGGGATCCAGGAGCGCCGGGGTCAGGACGAGATGATCCCCCGCTGCCACGAGGTCATCGTGCCTGAGCAGTTCGGCGAGTTGGCACCACGTTGTCGCGGCATCGGCCACCGCGAAGTCGAACCTGTTGCGAATCAGAACGTCGCGGCCGCCGAGTCGATGCCCCACGACGCCGCGGCCGCGGGGGGCCACCGACGGCGCTCGCGTCGACACGTGCACGTCCGCTCCCCCACGGCTGTCCCTCGGCAGTGGCACTCCCCAGATCCGCGCCGCTGTCGTGTGGCTGAAGAATTGGCCCGCCCCCATCTTCGTTCGATAGGCGGCGCAGAGCCGATGCTCAGCCAAGGTGAGAAATCCATCAACGAGCGGATGCGGCCCACCGGCCTTCCCCACGGCCTGATCACGCGGCCACCGAACCGCGTAGAACGGGCTCTCAAGGTCGGGACCGAGCATGCGATCGTTGCTGAGGCCCGCGGCCCTTCCCGTGGCGACCGTGAAGGGCTGATCGAGGAGCTGGGGAGGAATCTGAACGAGGCGGGGCATCTGTCAATGGTGCCCAAATGGGGGAGTTGTCCCCAAGGTTATCCACAGGTGGATTCGGAGTTTCCCACAGGCAAAACGGCGTTATCCCCAGAAATGAGGCAGTTATCCCCAAAATGTCAGACCGTTCCGCGAGCTTTCCACAGCCTCGACGGACACCCGGCCTCGCCGAGATCGTCCAGAACAGCCATCCCACGTGAGTTTGGGCGGTTGTGGGCGATCTCGGCGCAGCACGGGCTACGGCGCATCATCGAGTTCGTCCAGAACTGCAATCCCGCGAACTCTTGGGCCGATGTGGACGATCTCGGCGCAGCACGGGCCACGCAGCAGCGCGGCTTAGGCGCGCTCGAAGACTGCCGCGAGGCCCTGGCCGCCGCCGATGCACATGGTCTCGAGCAGGTACTGGCCGCCCGTACGCTCGAGGTGCCGGGCCCCCGTGGCGAGGATGCGCGCGCCGGTGGCGCCCACCGGGTGACCGAGCGAGATGCCCGAGCCATTGACATTCGTACGGTCCCAGTCGGCCTCGGTGAAGCCCCATTCCCGCGACACCGCGAGCACCTGGGCCGCGAAGGCCTCGTTGAGTTCGATCAGCGACATATCGGCCAGGGTGAGGCCCGCCCGCGAGAGCGCCTTGGCCGAGGCCGGTACCGGCCCGATGCCCATCCGCTCAGGGGACACCCCAGCGCGCGCCCACGAGACGAGGCGCACCAAGGGGATCAGCCCGAGTTCGGCGGCCCGCTCGGGCGTCGTCACGATGCAGACAGCGGCGGCATCGTTCTGCCCGCTGGCGTTACCGGCCGTGACGGTCGCCTCGGCATCCGACTTCAGCATGATCGGCGACAGGCCAGAAAGCGCCGAGAGGGTGGTGTCGGCCCGCGGCGTCTCGTCGGCGCTGACCACGACGGCACCCTTTCGCGAAGGCACCGAAACGGGAACGATCTCGTCATCGAAGCCCCCGGCAGCGACCGCGGCGACGGCCCGCTCCTGCGAGCGCACAGCCAGCTCGTCCTGCTCCATGCGCGAGATCGAGTACTCGCGCCGCAGGTTCTCGGCCGTCTCGATCATGCCGCCGGGCACGGGGTAGTTCTTGCCCCCGGCGGTCTCACGTCCCCGGCCCAGGGCATCCCGAAGCTGCAGCCCGGCAGTGCCGACGAGCCCCCAGCGCGCATCGACCGTGTACAACGGAGCCTGGCTCATCGAGTCAACGCCGCCCGCGATGCAGAGGTCGCTGACGCCGGTCTGGATCTGCATCGCCGCCTCGAGAATCGCCTGCAGGCCCGAGCCGCAGCGCCGATCGAGCTGGAGTCCGCCAACCGTGACGGGCAGGCCCGCATCGAGGGCGGCGACCCGGGCGATCGGCGGCGCCTCGGCGCTCGGATAGCCCTGCCCGAGGATCACATCGTCGACGACGGCCCCGTCGAGTCCCGTGCGCGCCATCAGCCCCGCGATGACCGTGGCGGCCAACTCGGCGGCCGACACGTTCTTGAAGACCCCGCCGAAGCGGCCGATCGGCGTGCGAAGCGGCTCGCAGATGACGACGTCGCGCAGGATGTTTCCGGTCGGGTTGGCCATGGTCTTCCTTAGATAGCTGATGGGGTCAGGGTCAGGTCGCGTCGGCGATCGCGAAGTGCTCGAGCAGCATCTCCGCGAGGGTGTCGGGGGCCTCGAGTGCCACGAGGTGCCCGGCCCCCTCGATGGTGCGATACCAGGCGCCGGGGATCCGGGCTGCGAGCTCCATCAGCTGCGCGGCCGGGGTCGGCAGGTCGAGTTCGCCCGAGATGCAGACGGTGCGCGTCGCGATGCCGGACACGAGCGCGGTCACGTCGAACTCCGCGAGCGCCTCGCAGCACAGCGCGTAGGACTCGTCGTCGACGGTTCGAAGCGAAGAAAGCGCGGCCGCCTCGGTCAGGGGGTCCCGGTCGATGAAGCCCGGCGCGAACCAGCGCGCTGCACTGCCGGCAACCGTCGAAGCGGTGCCGGCCTCGCGCACCTGGGCGGCGCGGAGCCGCCATCCGTCGGTCGTGCCGATCTTCGCCGCCGAGCAGACGACCGCGAGACTCGCCAGGCGGTGCGACTGCGTAAGGCCGAGCTCGAGGCCCACGGTTCCGCCGAACGAGATGCCCGCGTAGTGAAACGGCCGGGCCCCGCCGAACGCGTCGACGAGACGGATGACGCCTTCGGCGACGTCCCCGATGCTGAACGTCTGGCTCGCCGCGGGGCTCTCGCCATGACCCGGGATGTCGTAGCGGAGCACCCGGTAGCGCTCGGCGAGCCGATCAGCGACGCGCGCCCAGAGTGCCGTCGTCGTGCCGAGCGAGGGCCCGAGAACCACGAGAGGGGCGGCGGCATCGCCATTTCGAGCCGGGCGTATCGAGCCGGTCAGCTGCAGCGTTGTCATGGTTCACCCAGCCTAACGATCCGCGCCCACCACCGGCAGGCTCTAGAACGGCAGCCCCGTGTACTGCTCGGCCAGGGAGCTCTGGGCGTGCACCGACCTGCCGATGTAGTCGATGCGGGCGAGCTGGCTCTGGTAGTTGAAGTCGGCGGCCGGCGCGGTGAGGATCGAGGATGACGGGGTACGGTGCAGCAGTTCGGTCATCCACTGGGCGAACTGCTGCATCAGCCACTGCCGGCGCAGGGCCTCGTCGGAGTAGCCCGCCAGCCGGATGTCGCTGCCGCCGAAGTGCGCGACGAGGCCCGCGGAGAGGATGGCCACGTCGCCGATCGCGGCGTTCAGCCCCTTGGCCCCGGTGGGCGGCAGCACATGGCCCGCGTCACCGATGAGGAACAGATGGCCGTAGCCGAGCCGGGAGGCGACGAGTGCGCGCATCGGGGTGATCACCTTGGACAGGATCGGGCCCTCGACGAGCGTGAAGCCCGGCGTTGACAGGCGCAGCTGGAGCTCCTGCCAGATGCGCGCATCGGAGAAGTTTGCGACGAGTTCGTGCGGGTCGACCTGCAGATACAGCCGCGAGACGTGGGCGCTCTGCGGGGCCAGCATGGCGAAGCCGTCGTCGTGCAGGGCGTAGATCGAGCCCTCCGTTGACGGGGGCACCTCGGCCACGACTCCCAGCCAGGCGAACGGGTAGGCGCGGTCGAAGAGGGTGATCTCCTGCCGCGGGATGGATCGCCGGCACACCCCGTCGATTCCGTCGGCGCCGACGATGAAGTCTGCGGTGATCTCGTGGGTGGCCCCGTCGTGCTCGAAGCTGACCCGCGGCTGCCCGCCCTCGATGTCGTGCACGGCGACAGCCTCGGCATCGAAGTAGATCGCCGAGCCTGCCCTCTCGTGCGCGGCCAAGAGGTCCCTCTCGATCTCCTGCTGGCCGTAGAGCGTGACCCGGCGGTCGATCAGGGCGCCGAAGTCGATGTGATGCCTGCGCCCCGCGGCCTGAAGGAAGATCCTGTCGGACCTGATGCCCTCGGCCGTCATCCGCTCGCCAAGGCCGAGCCGGGTCAGGGTCTCGGCCGAGCTCTGCTCGAGCACGCCGGCCCGCACCCGGCCCAGCACCTGATCCGCCGAGCTGTGCTCGACGATGATCGAGTCGACCCCGGATGCGCGGAGCGAGAGCCCGAGCAGCAACCCGGCGGGTCCGGCTCCGATGATGGCGACTTGGGTTCGCAGGTTCGGCACGCTGACAAGTCTGCGAGCGGATGATGCCGGGCAAAAGCCCCGTGTTCGGCGTGAATTGGCCTCGGCGGCCGGACTACGCCGAGACGCGCTCCGCGAGCAGCTCGTGCACGAGAGGCTTCACGACGCTGCCGTAGAGCTCGACGCTGCGCATCAGCTGGCTGTGCGGCATGGGTCCCGAGCTGTACTTCATGTCGAAGCGGGAGAGGCCGAGGGCTCCAGCCGTGTTGGCGATCTTGCGGGCGACGGTCTCGGGGCTGCCGACGTAGAGCGAGCCGTGCGGGCCGGCCTCGTTCTCGAACGCGGCGCGGCTCGTGGGGCTCCAGCCGCGCTCCCGGCCCAGTCGGTCGAGCAGCAGCTTGTAGTGCGGCCACAGCTGCTCTTTTGCCTCGGCATCGGTGTCGGCGATGTGCCCGGGCGAGTGCACGCCGATCGGCAGGGTCGGCGCCTCGAGCTGGGCCAGCGCGCGGTGGTACAGGTCGACATAGGGGGCGAAGCGCCCGGGGTCGCCGCCGATGATCGCGAGCATCAGGGGCAGTCCGTGCCGCGCCGCCCGAACGACGGACTCGGGGCTGCCGCCCACGCCGATCCAGGTCTTGATGCGACCGGCCTCGGTCTTGGGGTACACCTCGATATTGGTCAACGAGGCGCGCGTCGTGCCGCTCCACGTCACGGGGCTCTCCTTCAGGAGCTCGGCGAACAGTTCGAGCTTCTCCTCGAAGAGCACCTCGTAGTCGTGCAGCTCGAGGCCGAACAGCGGGAAGCTCTCGGTGAACGAGCCCCGGCCCAGGATGACCTCGGCCCTCCCGCCGGACACGGCGTCGAGGGTCGCGAACCGCTGGAACACCCGAACGGGGTCGTCGGAGGACAGCACCGTGACGGCCGAGCCCAGCCGGAGGCGCGAGGTGCGGCCGGCGATCGCGGCCAGCACGACCTCGGGGGCGGAGATCGAGAAGTCGTCCCGGTGGTGCTCGCCGATGCCGATGAAGTCGACGCCCGTCTCGTCCGCCACGACGGCCTGCTCGACGACGTCGCGGATGACCGCAGCGTACGACTTGCGCTTCCCGTCGTCGCCGAGGGTCATGTCGCCGAAGGTATCGAGGCCGAGCTCAAGGGGCGGCTGGGGGTTCTTCGCGGTGTCCATGGGCTAATTCTCTCCTGTCAGACGATGTATCACTCACGCGGCAATACATGCAAACGTATTGATCAGTGTAACTTCGCCCTCGCCCCGACTATTCCCGCGTCAGGGCTGCAGGCGCTGCATCCCCCAGGCTCCGTCGGCGGCGGTGAACAGCAGCCTGTCGTGCAGGCGTGAGGTTCGACCCTGCCAGAACTCGATCGATGCGGGCGTCACGCGCACCCCGCCCCAGTGCTCGGGCCGCGGGATATCGACCCCCTCGGGGTACTCGGCCTCGAGCTCGAGGATGCGCGCCTCGAGAACGTCGCGGCCCTCGACCGGCTGGGACTGGGCGCTCGCCAGGGCGGCGACCCGGGCACCGCGCGGCCGCCGATTGAAGTACATGTCGCTCACCTCGCTCGAGGTGCGCTCCGCCGTTCCCAGCACGATCACCTGACGGTTCAGCGCGTACCAGGGAAAGAGCAACGACACGACCGGATGCGCCGAGAGGGCACGCCCCTTTCGCGAGGAGTAGTTCGTGACGAACTCGAAGCCCGTGGCGTCCAGGCCCTTGAGCAGGACAGTGCGGGCGCTGGGCGTTCCGTCGGCGTCGACGGTTCCCACGACCATGGCGTTCGGCTCGTAGACCCCGGCCTCCTCGGCCCGCGCCAGCCACGCCGCGAACTCGATCATCGGGTCGGGGTCGACGTCGCTCTCGCTGAGGCTCGTCGATCCGTAGTCTGTGTGGCTGGTCAGGGATTCCATGCCTGATTATCTGCCAGCAGGCTGAGGGATTGCTTGAGACAGGCCCCGCAGAACAGGAGCTACAGGCTCAGCTACCGGCGCAGCTCCAGCGTGCAGCACTTGACGCCGCCGCCGCCGAGCAGCAGCTCCGACAGGTCGACGCCGATGGGGTTGTAGCCCGCGGCGCGGAGCTGGGCCTCGAAGCCCTTCGCGCGGCTGGAGATCACGACGTTGTAGCCGTCGGAGATGGAGTTGAGCCCCAGAACCGACCCGTCCTCATCGCTGACGTGGATCGCATCCGGATAACGGCGCGCGAGCTCGGTCTGGCTGGCCGCGTCGAAGGCGGCGGGCAGGTAGGCGATGTTCGCGTGGGCGTCATCCGTGTCGGGCGTGAGCACCGAGATGGCGGTGTCGAGGTGATAGAACCGGGGGTCGACGAGGGTCAGGGTGACGACCTCCCGACCGAAGATCGAACCAACTTCCTCGTGGCTGTTGCTGGCACTGCGGAAGCCCGTGCCGGCCAGGATTGTGTCGCCGACGAGCAGGAAGTCGCCCTCGCCCTCGTTCACGTTCTGGGGCTCGATCACCCGGTAGCCCTGATCGCGGAACCACTCCATGAACGCGGGGCCCTCGGGCTGGCGCTCGGCGTGGGTGAACTTGGCGCCGTAGGCCACGTTGCCGATGACGAAGCCGCCGTTGGCCGTGTAGACCATGTCGGGCAGGCCCTCGACCTGGTCGACGAGGTCGACCGTGTGGCCGAGCGAACGGTAGAGGTCGTACAGCGTCGTCCACTGCGCGACGGCCAGGGCGGTGTCGGTCGGCAGCGACGGGTCCATCCACGGGTTGATCCGGTACGTCACCGTGAAGTGCTCGGGGCGGCACATCAGGTAGTGCCGCGGCGAGGGGGTGCGCACAGCGGAAACGGCCGACGAGCTGCTGGCCAGCGTGGGGTTGGTCATGGGATGTGCCTCCGGGAGGAAAATACTCGGTGGCGGACACTGTCCTGGGGCCGCAACCGGTTTCGGTCTGGGCACGCCTGAACTTCAGTGTGGCACGCAGGTATCCCCTTTTGTGTTGCCTCGTGCGCTCGAATCATGCGCATTTCATGGCCTGTTGCAAGAATCCCGCCTAGAGTTTGACCATGGATGCCCTGGATTACAAGATTCTCGACCTTCTGAAGCTGAATTCCCGCACCGGCTACGGCGATATCGGGCAGGTGATCGGGCTCTCCGCCTCGGCCGTCAAGCGACGCATCGACCGGCTCGTGGCGAGCGGAATCATCCGCGGCTTCACGATTCAGCTCGACCCGGCGCTGGACGGCACGGTCACCGAGGCCTATGTGGAGCTGTTCTGCCGCGGCACCGTCGCCCCGGCGGAGCTCAAGCGCATCCTCGCCCAGGTGCCCGAGGTCGTGGATGCGGGAACCGTCACGGGAAGCGCCGACGCGATCGTGCACATGCGCAGCCGGGACATCCCCTCGCTCGAGTTGGCCCTGGAAAAGGTGCGGATCGCCCCTAACGTCGATCACACGCGAAGCGCTATCGTGCTGTCGAACCTGATCCGCCGCTAGACCCCAGAACCGCAGAGGAACACCGCGATGCCCACCATCGAGACCGCTCGTGCCGGCAGCCCCTGCTGGATCGAACTCATGAGTACCGACCAGGCGGCCTCCACCGCCTTCTACTCGGCCCTCTTCGGCTGGACGGCGACGGAGCCGAACGCCGAGATGGGCGGCTACGTCAACCTCTTCCTCGACGGCCAGATCGTCGCCGGCATGGCGCCCAACCGCACCGACGGCGCCGTGTCCGATCGCTGGAGCACCTACCTGAAGGCGGCGGATGCCCAGGCTGTCACGGCGGCGACGCTTCAACACGGCGGCCACGTGCACTTTGAGCCGCATGAGGTGGCCGACATGGGCTGGATGTCGATGATCGATGATGCCGGCGGGGCAACCGTCGGCGTCTGGCAGCCCGGCACCTTCACGGGCTACGCGGTCTTTGGCGTTCCCGGCGCGCCCGTCTGGCACGAGCTGATGGCCCGGGACTACGACAGGACCCTCGACTTCTACCGCGACGTGTTCGGCTGGACGACCGAGGTCATGAGCGACACCCCCGAGTTCCGCTACACGAACCTCGGCGCCGGCACCGATGTCCAGGCGGGCGTGATGGATGCGGGCGGCGTGCTGCCCGAGGGCACGCCCGGCGCCTGGAGCGTTTACTTCCAGACGGCGGATGCCGACGCCACCGCCGCCCGCGCGCTCGAGAACGGCGGCCAGGTTCCGAACCCGCCGCACGACACCCCGTTCGGCCGCCTCGCGGTGATCGCCGACTCGACCGGCGCCACCTTCAACGTGATGCAGCCGAACTAGCCCCGAGTGGTTTCTGCGAACGAGTAGCCCTCGGTCAGCACGCGGTCGAGCATGGCGGCGAAGTAGTCGGCGCCCTCGAGCGACAGTGTGAGGGGCGGCTTGATCTTCAGGATGTTCTGCCGGTCGCCGGTGGGCTGGATGATGACGCCGAGCTCGCGCATCCGCTCGCAGATGGCGGTCGTCTCCCTCGTCGCGGGCTCAAGCGTCGAACGGTCGACGACGAACTCGACGCCGAGATAGAGGCCCGCGCCGTGCACGGCACCGATGATCGCATGCCGCTCGCCGAGGCGTTCAAGGGCGGCCTTGAGGTGGTCGCCGACGACGCGCGCGTTCGCCTGCAGGCCCTCATCGGCAAGGATGTCGAGCACGGCCAGCCCGGTGACGGAGGACACGGGCGAGCCGCCGGCCGAGGAGAAGAAGTAGCCCTGGTTGCGATAGTTCTCGGCGATATCGCGCCGGGTGATCACCGCGCCGAGCGGATGCCCGTTGCCCATCGCCTTCGCGATCGCCACGACGTCGGGCACGACGTTCTGCTGCTGGAAGCCCCAGAACCAGTGGCCGAGCCGCCCGTAGCCGACCTGGACCTCGTCGGCGATGGCCAGGCCACCGCCGCCGCGAACGGCGTCATAGACCTGCTCGAGGTAGCCGTCGGGCAGCGGCATGCCGCCCGCATTGCCGTAGTAGGCCTCGGCCAAGAACGCGGCCGGCGCGCGGCCTTCGGCGATCAAGGCACGGATGGCGTCCGCCGCCTCGGCCCCGTACCGAGCAGCCTGAACCCCGCGATGCTCGCCGCGGTAGCTGTTGGGCGCGGGGACAGTGTGCACCCAGTCGGGCCGGCTGGCGAGCGCGTCGGGGTTGTCTGCAACGGAGGTCGAGACCGCATCGGTCGCGTCCGTCCAGCCGTGATAGGCCTCCCGCACGGCGACGACATCGCGCCGGCCGGTCCACGCCCAGGCGATTCGCAGCGCGAGGTCATCGGCCTCCGAGCCGCTGTTCACGAGAAAGACCGTGTCGAGCTCGTCCGGCAAAAGGGCCGCGACGCGCTCCGAGAGTTCGACCACCGAGGCGTAGTTGAAGCGCGAGTTCGTGTTCAGCTTTCGCAGCTGGCGGCCCACGGCGTCGGCGATCCGCGGATGCCCGTGGCCGACGGCCGCCACGTTGTTCACCATGTCGAGATAGCAGCGCGCATCCTCATCGATCAGGAAATGCCGCCAGCCGCGCTCGATGTGCGGCGGGTCCTGGTAGTAGTGCTCCTGCACGCTGGCGAAGTGGGCCGAGCGCCTCGGCAGCAGATCGGCGGCAGGCAGGCCGGCGACGGGCAGGCCGGGCGCACCGCCCTGCGACGCACCGGCATCCCCGGCCGCAATGACCAGGCCGAGCAGGGGCGACGGGTCGGGGGCCACGAGCCGCCAGCCCGCGAACAGCCCGGGGTCGACGAACTCCGGGGCCGCGGGCGAGTGGCCCCGAACCTGCTGGATCCCCAGCCGATAGAGGTCGGCGGCATCCATCGGCACCCGGCCCATCGTGCCGAGCTGCTGCCCGGCGGCGATCTCCGTGCCGGAGCCGATGGCCGAGTCCAGGTTTCGAAAGACGATGCGCCCGGTCGCGGTGACGAGCTCAGTGCCCGCGTCGCTGCGCTCGAGCACCCCGGCACAGGGCGCGTGCACGTACTGCACCTGGCCGGCGTAGACGTCGATGCCAAGGGCCGCCGTCGCGGAGGGCTCGGGCGAGAGCGGGAGGGTGCGGGTCATGCGCCGCTCGCCGTAGCGGGTGAGCGCGGCAGCGGCACCGGCACCGGCACCGGACGAGTGGGAGGAGAACGACGAGAACGCGGATAGCACGGCGGCCGCGGCCAACGCCTCGGCCGATTCGTCGAGCCAGCGCCCCGCATCCAGCTCGTCGCTGAGGCTGGAGAGGTCGATCGCGGCCGCCGCCTGAAGGTCAAGGCCGGGCAGGATCGGCGACTCCGGGGGCGCATCGGCCGCAGCCTCCAACGCCGCCTCGGTCTCCGCCCAGCCGAGCGCCGCCAGGATGACGCCGGTCATGACGTCGAGCGGAACCGAGTCGGCCACGGCGAAGATGCGCGCCTCGATCTCGATGCCCTCGGAGACGTAGTCATTGCCCGCATCCAGGCCCGCCTGCTGGTGGCCGCTGGCGACCAGGACGCCGGCACGCAGCAGCACGAGCGGCCACAGGGCCCTCGCCTCCGCGAGGTTCAGCGGCAGTTCGGCGTTGAACGCCCGGATCACGGGCAGGCAGTCCAAGGCCGACATCCCGGCATGGTGCAGGGTCGACGCGACGGTGACCGCCAGCTCGGCGACCCGCCACGAGAGCGTCACATCGCCGAAATCGATGACGCCGTCGGGCAGGCGATAGCCCGTGGCGTCGTCGACGCTGCAGACCACGTTGTCGTCGGCAATGTCGCCGTGGATGACCTGCCGAACGAGCTCGGGAGCGAGCGGCTCGAGGAGCGCCAGCGCCTCGGCAGCGGCAGCGAGCACCCGGCTGCGCTCGTGGAAGTCGGGGATGGCGGGCGCGAGGCGCTCGAGAACGCGGCCCGCCTGGGCGAGGTCCCACTGCAGCACCCGCTCAGCGCCCGGATGCGTGAAGCCGGCCAGGCCCCGGGCCACACGACCCGATACCGCGCCCAGGCCGTCAAGCACGCGCGGCGCGAGGTAGCCGTTTCCCGAGAGCGTGCCGCCGGGCAGGTGCTCGATGATGCGCGCGTGATGCGTGA
>CANFBG010000073.1 GCA_947444785.1 Microbacteriaceae bacterium
GATCCGTGGATGCGGGCCTGGCCATCCGGGCTGGCGAGGTGGCGCTTGATGTTCT
Source organism: Microbacteriaceae bacterium (assembly GCA_947444785.1). GTDB lineage: Bacteria > Actinomycetota > Actinomycetes > Actinomycetales > Microbacteriaceae > Agreia. The sequence continues at coordinate 56 of CANFBG010000073.1, forward strand.
CGATGACGACGATCGAGTCGTCCACGACCCGACCGATCGCGATCGTGAGCGCACCCAGGGTGATGATGTTCAGGGTGTAGCCGGCACCCTGCATCGCGATGAACGTGATGAGCACCGAGGTCGGGATCGAGATCGCCGTCACGAGGGTCGAGCGCACTGAGAGGAGGAAGACCAGGATCACGATGACGGCGAAGAACAGGCCGAGCATTCCCTCTGTCGCGAGCGACTCGATGGACTGCTGGATGTAGGGCGCCTGATCGAAGACGACCGTGAACGTCGCACCGTTCAGGCCCGCAGCCAGGGTTGCAAGATCAGCCCGCACGGCGTTGGAGACGTCGACGGTGTTGGCCGAGGGCAGCTTGGTGACGGCGATGGTCAGGGCCGGCTTGCCGTCGACGCGCGAGATCGAGGCGACCGGGTCCTTCGTGATGGCGACGGTCGCGACGCTGCCGATCGTCGTCACCCTGCCCGCCGCCGAGCCGGCCGCCGGCGCCAGCGGAAGCTCCTGGATCTCGGCGACGGACGTCAGCTTCGAGCCTGCCTGCACGGTGAGCGACTGGCCGTTCTCGGTCAGCGAGCCCGCCGGGATCAGCAGGCCGTTCTGAGTGACGGCATCCTTGATGGCGGCGTTGGTCAGGCCTGCGGCCGCAAGCTTCGCGGGGTCGGGCGTGATCGATACGCGCTGGCCGAGGTCGCCGAGCAGCTGGGCGGAGCGCACGCCGGCGATCTTGTTGATCGCGGGCAGGGTCTGGGCCCGCAGCTCGGCCGCGAGCGCCGACGTGTCTGCATTGTCTGTCGCTCCGGTCGCGGCGATCTGGATGATCGGCAGGTCGCCGATGCTGCCGGTGAGCACCTGGGGCGTGACACCGGAGGGAAGCTGGGAGGAGATGCGGTTGATGGCCTGGTTGATCTTCTGCTCACTGGTCAGCAGGTTCGTACCGTAGGCGAACGTGGCGCTGATGATCGAGAGGTTGGTGCTCGAGGTCGCCGTCGTCGTCGAGACGCCGGGGATGCCCTGGATCGCCTTCTCGATGGGCGTCGAGACGTCGTTCGCCACGACCTCGGGGGTGGCCCCCGGATAATTCGTCAACACGGCAAGCTGCGGGAACTCGATCGAGGGGATCAGCTCCTGCTTGAGGCTCGTCAGCGCCAGACCGCCGAAGATCGCAATGACCACGGTCACGAGGGCGATGAGGGCGCGGTTGCGCATGCTCAGGACGGCAAGAAAATGCAACGGGACTACCTCTGCTAGCTACTTCGCGATGGCGCTTCATTCAGCCGACGCACCTCGTTCAATACTGCCACTGGCCGGATGCCCAGATCCCCGGATTTCCGCCCCAAAGAGGGGAGCCGGCTCAGACGACGTCGGCGAAGAACTGCGACTGGAGAAGGGTCCCGTTGGGCAACGACTGCCAGGCCAGCGCGAGCGCCGCGAGGCCTCGGTCGAGCTCCGCAACCGGGAAGCTGATCGGCACGCGGATGAAGCGCTCGAGCGTTCCCCCCTGGCCGAATCGCGGTCCCGCCGTGACCAGGAGCCCATGGCTTCGGGCCGCGAGGGTCAGCTGGGATGACACCGCGGCGCCGAGGTTCACCCAGGTCGCGATTCCGCCGGCGGGCACCCCGGGGGTCCACTCCGGGAAACGCTCGGCGATCACCCCGAGCACGTGGTCCCGGCCCGTGCGCAGCTGGACACTGCGGGCAGCGAGAATCTCATCCATGTCCGCCAGCAGCTCCGCGACGACGAGCTGCTCGAGCACCGGGGTGCCGAAGTCGCCGGCCGGTCGGGCTGCCGTGAGCTTCTGGATGATGCCCGCATCCGCTCGCACCCAGCCGACGCGCAGGCCGTCCCAGACGCTCTTGCCGACCGAGCCGATCGTGATGATGTTCGACCGCTGGGCGGCGTCGGCGTAGGCCGCGAAGGGCCGGAGGTTCCCTGGCCGGTCGATGTTGAGCTCGCCCGCCGTCTCATCGATGACGAGCACCGTGCCCTGGCCGTGGGCCAGCCCGATGACGCGCTCACGGAGCTCCTCGGGCATCGACTCGCCCGTGGGGTTGTGGAAGTCGGGCATCAGGTAGCCGAGGGTCGGGCTCGTGCGCCGGATGGCGGTCTCGAGCGCCGCCATGTCCCAGCCGGCCCCGACCGTCACCGAGACCGGCACGAGCCTCGCGCCCGCGAGCATCAGGGCGTCGGAGGCGTGCGGGTAGCTCGGCTGCTCGACGAGCGCGCGGTCCCCCCGGGCCAGGAGCACCCGGGAGACCAGGAAGATCGCGTGCTGGGCCCCGTTCGTGATCAGGATCTGATCGGCGCTCGTCGGCAGCCCGCGGGCCGTGAACCGCGCGGCCACGGCCTCTCGAAGCTCCGGGATGCCGGCGAAGTGCAGCCCGGTGCCACCCAGGTAGCGGCCGTACGCGCCGAGCGCCGCCTCGGTCGCGGCCATGATGCCGGGGGCTGCGGGCAGAGTTGCCCGGGTGAAATCGATGAGGCCCGAGCCGGCGGTCTCCGTCGGCCCCATGCCCCGACCGGGCAGCCGCGTGACACTGCCCGAGCCGCGCAGCACCGAGGTATAGCCGGCTTCGCGAAGCTCCCGATACGCGGCCGTCACCATCGTGCGGCTGACCTCGAGCGCCCCCGCGATCTCGCGCTCGGCGGGCAGCCGGGTGTCGGCGGGGATCCGGCCATCCAGAATCAGCAGTCGGATGCGATCGAAGAGGGCCAGATAGGACGGCCCGGAGGCGGAATTTCGCCAGTCGCCGAGCAACGCCACGAGCGACCGGGTGCCCAGCTGCGCTTCCAACATAAGGCCACTTTAGCGAAGGTGGCCTCTTGCACAAGGGCCAGTTGTGCAATTGGATTGGTCTTTGTGACCAGAACCCTGCCCCTGCGCATCATCCGCCTCGTGATCGGCCTGCTGCTCTACGGCATCGCGGACGCACTGCTGATTCGCGCCGTGGTCGGCGTGGACCCGTGGACGGTCTTCGCCCAGGGCGTCGTCGTGCAGACCGGACTCTCGATTGGCCTTCTCACCGTCGTGATTGGCGCCCTCGTTCTGCTTCTTTGGATACCTCTTCGCCAGAAGCCGGGAATCGGCACGGTGCTGAACGTGCTGCTGATCGGCCCGGCCATCGAGCTGGGGCTCTGGCTGATCCCTGCGGGAACCGTGCTCTGGCAGCAGGTGCTGCTGTTCGCGGCAGGCCTACTGCTGCTCGCCGTGGCGAGCGGAATCTACATCGGCGCACACCTCGGCCCCGGTCCCCGCGACGGCCTCATGACGGGCATCCACAACCGAACGGGCTGGCCGATCTGGGTGGGCCGCTCGGGCGTCGAGCTCACGGTGCTGCTCGTCGGCTGGCTGCTCGGTGGCAACTTCGGGGTCGGCACCGTGATCTTCGCGCTGACGATCGGCCCGCTCTGCGGCTGGACCCTGCCCCTGTTCGGCGTGCACCGGCAGACGCCCCCGACCCAGGTCCGGGCCCGTCTCCAGACAGACGGGCCAGCGGCCTAGAGCCTAGATGTACTGAGTCATGAGGTTGGTGACACTCGGCTGAGAGGTGTTGCTCCGATTCCGGTGTGGATGCGTTCAGTGTTGTAGAACGTCAGCCAGGGCGCAAGAGCATCAGCCCGGGCGTTGTTGCTCACGTACTTGCGTTTGTAGGCCCATTCGGTCGCTAGCGTCCGGTTGAAGCGTTCAACTTTGCCATTCGTCCACGGGCAGTGCGGTTTGATGAAGCGCTGCACGGCACCGATCTTCGCGACGGCGTCTTTGAACGCGACCGATTTTCGGTACGCGAACGCGTTATCGGATAGGACCCGTTCGATCTGAGGGATCCCGTTCTCAGCGAAGAACACGGCCGCGCGTTCGAGGACACCGGCAGCGGTGCCACCTTTCTCATCCGCGTGGATCTCGGCGTACGCGACGCGGGTTCGGTCATCGATGACGGCGTGGATGTAGTCGAAACCGATCCGGATCTTCTTGTGTTTCTGGGCCACGGTCGCTTCTCGACCGTGTGCCCGCCAGCCGCCGCCATCGGGGATGCGGCCGAGTTTCTTCACGTCGATATGAACCATTTCTCCGGGCTGTTCGCGTTCGTAGCGTGCTGCGGTCGACCGGGACGAGCGGATGGTGTTGCCGGTGACGGGGTCCAGCCAGGCCAGGGGCGGGAGGTCGTAGCGGGCCAGGATTCGAGACACGGTCCGGGCGGGCACGCCCGTGACAGCGGCGATCCGCAGCGGGCCCTCACGATTGAGGAGGCGGGCCACGACAACAGCTGCTTCATCGGCGGCGCTCGTCTGGGTCGGGCAGTGGCGGGGTCGAGAGGACCGGTTATGGAGTCCGTCGGGTCCGTCGGTGTGGTGTCGGTTGATCCATCGGTGGGCGCATTGCCGGGAGATGCCGAGTTCTTTCGCGACATGGGATACCGGGCGGCCATCGATGACGACTCGTTCGATGAGTAGGGCCCTTCCGTGAAGGGTGAGACGGGTATTAGCGTGGGGCATGAGAACCTCCGTGTTTTGTGGTGACTTTGACATCTCCACTAGAACCGGAGGTTCTCTCTTTTTCAACCCCGACTGTCACTAACCTGTCGGCTCAGTACACCTAGAAGGAGCCGCTGGGCAGGTCTTTCTCGCCGTCGACGATGCCGCGAACGATTCGTGCCGCGACGGCCTCAGGCGCCAGGCCCGCCGGGAAGGCGGGCGCGGCTCCCGCGATCGGATGCGTGCTCAGCGCCGTCTCCGTGTGGCCGGGTCGCGCATCCATCACCCGGATGCCCGCGCGCCGAAGCTCGCGGTTGGCCGCGGTCACGAAGCCCGCGAGAGCAGCCTTGGAGGCGGAGTACGACGCGAGGCCGGCGGTGGGCGACTCGGCGACGATGCCCGAAATCGTGACGATGACGGGCTCGCGCTTCTCGGCCGCCGAGACGGTCAGGTGCGGCAGCGCCTCGCGGATCAGCCGCATCGGCGCCAGCGCGTTGATCTCGAAGAGCTCGGTCAGGGTCGCGTCCGTGACCTCGGCGATCGGGCCGAAGGCAACCCGGCCGGCCGCGATCACGAGGCCGTCGAGCCGGCCGTGCGCGGCGACCGCGGCGGCCATCAGCCCCTCGGCGGAGCCCGGCTGGGTCAGGTCGGCCAGGTACGCGTCAGGTCCGGCCAGCGTGGCGGGGTTCCGGGCCGCACGAACCACGACCGCGCCCGCGTCGGCCAGCTGCTCGGCGATCAATGAACCCAATCCCCCGGAAGCCCCCACGACCAGAAATACCGCACCATCAAGATTTGTCATGGGGTCAGCATAGGCGAGCCGCTAGAGAGTCGTGCGCAGGGATTCCTGTGCCACGACGGCGTCGCGATCGACGAGCTTCCGAAGGCCGCCGAGGGTCTGGGCCATGCGGTGGTTCGAGCGCAGCACGGGCTCCGTCCGGTCAAGGAATGCCCAGTATCCCGCGGTGAACGGGCAGGCCTCCGGGCCCAGGCGCACGGTCGGCTTGAACTTACAGCCACCGCAGAAGTCCGTCATCCTGTTGATGTAGGCGCCGCCCGCGGCGTAAGGCTTGGTGGCGACGATTCCGCCGTCGGCGTGCAGCGCCATGCCGATCACATTCGCCGGCATCACCCACGGGGTGCCGTCGACGAACATCGCCGTGAACCACTCGTTCATCTGCTGCGGGTCATAGCCCCGCTGGAGCCCCAGGTTGCCGAGAATCATCAGCCGGGGGATGTGATGCGCCCAGCCGTGCTCGGCCACGCCCGCCACGGTCTGGCGCACGCAATTGGCCTCGATCTCATCGGCGTCGAGGTTCAGCAGCGCATCGGGCATCGGGGTCGTGGCGCCGAGGGCGTTGTTGGCCGTCGTGTACTCCTCGCCCAGGTGCCAGTAGAGGTGCCAGACGTAGTCCCGCCAGCCGGCGATCTGGCGCACGACCGCCTCGACGCTCGCGATGGGCGCACGGCCCGCGGTGAACTCCTCGGCCACGGCGTCCACGACCCGGCGCGGCGAGATCACGCCGAGGTTCATCGGCACGCTCAGCAGGGAGTGGGCCATCGTCCAGTCGCCGGTGAGCGTCGCATCCTCGAACGGGCCGAAGTCGTTCAGCCTGCTCTCGATGAAGTCGGCGAGCGCGAGCTCGGCCTCCTCCGGCGTGACGGCGAAGCGCCGTGGGCCGTCGGCACCGATCAGGTTCACGAGCCCGTCGGCCTGCCAGCGGTCGAGGTCGCGACGCACCTCCGCGTCGATCTCGTCCTCCTCGGGCCACCACGGCTCGGGCAGCCCGAGGGTGACCGCGCGCTTGGGCGGCGGCTGCCGGTTCTCGTGGTCGAAGTTGAACTGGCCTCCAACGGGAGTCGTCGGGCCGTCCATCAGCAGGCCGGTGCGGATGCGCACCGTTCGGTAGAAGTCCTCCAGCAGCAGGCGCTTGGTGCCTCGGGAGGCGGCCCACTCGGCGAACTCCGCCTCGGTGGAGACGAAGCCGCGACTGGGCAGGATGGCGGCCCCCGCCTGTCGCACGAGGCGCCGGGCCGCATAGGACGTCGGGTCGATGACCTCGAGGTCGGTTCTCCCCGCGATCACATCGCTGTACCGCTCGACCTGGTGGAATTCGACGCGGTCGCCGAGGGCCGCCGCACGGTGCCGAACCGCCGAGAGAAGCAGGTGGGCCTTGGCCCGGTGGAGCGGGGCTCTCTGGAAAGCCTGGCGGGCCTCGATCAGGAGCATCCGAGAGCCGTCGTCGAACTCGGCGCCGAGCTGCCCGGCAAAGATCCAGCGAATTCTATCTGTCATGCCGGGCAGCTCTCTTCTTCTAGAAGGGTGAGACTAGCATCCGATCAGGCGCTCAGCGAGGTAGCCCTGCAGGCGGTCGAGCGAGACGCGCTCCTGGGTCATCGTGTCGCGCTCGCGCACGGTGACGGCCTTGTCTTCGAGCGACTCGAAGTCGACCGTGATCGCGAACGGCGTGCCGATCTCGTCCTGGCGACGGTAACGGCGTCCGATGGCACCGGCGTCGTCGAAGTCGACGTTCCAGTGCTGGCGCAGGTCGGCCGCGACCGAGCGGGCCAGCGGCGACAGGGCCTCGTTGCGCGACAGCGGGAGCACCGCGGCCTTGACCGGGGCGAGCCGCGGGTCGAGCTTCAGCACGGTGCGCTTGTCGACGCCGCCCTTCGAGTTGGGCGCCTCGTCCTCGTGGTACGAGTCGACGAGGAACGCCATCAGCGCCCGGGTCAGGCCGAACGACGGCTCGATGACGTAGGGGATCCAGCGCTCGTTCGTCGTCTGGTCGAAGTAGGACAGGTCGGTGCCGCTCGCCTCGGAGTGGGTCTTGAGGTCGAAGTCGGTGCGGTTCGCGACGCCCATGAGCTCGCCGAACGGGCTGCCGGGGAACTGGAAGCGGTACTCGATATCGACGGTGCGCTTGGAGTAGTGCGACAGCTTCTCCTCGGGGTGCTCGAACCGGCGGATGTTGTCGGGGTTCATGCCGAGGCCGATGAACCAGTTCCAGCACTCGTCGATCCAGTACTGGTGCCACTCTTCATCGGTGCCGGGCTGAACGAAGAACTCCATCTCCATCTGCTCGAACTCTCGGGTGCGGAAGATGAAGTTTCCGGGGGTGATCTCGTTGCGGAACGCCTTGCCGACCTGGGCGATGCCGAACGGCGGCTTCTGGCGGGAGGTGTTCAGGATGGTGGCGAAGTCGATGAAGATGCCCTGGGCCGTCTCGGGGCGCAGGTAGGTCATGCCGCTCTCGTCTTCAAGCACACCGAGGGTGGTCTTCAACATCCCGGAAAAGTTGCGGGCCTCGGTCCACTGTCCTGGATCCCCGGTCTCGGGGTCCCGGATGTCTGCCATGCCGTTGACCGGCGGGTGGCCGTGCTTGTTCTCGTAGGCCTCGAGCAGGTGATCCTCGCGGTAGCGCTTGTGGGTGATGAGCGATTCGACCAGCGGGTCGTTGAAGACCTCGACGTGGCCGGACGCCTCCCAGACCTGGCGCGGCAGGATGACCGCGGAGTCGAGGCCGACGACGTTGTCGCGGGCCTGCACCATCTGGCGCCACCACTGGCGCTTGATGTTCTCCTTCAGCTCCACACCGAGGGGCCCATAGTCCCAGGCACTCCGGGTGCCGCCGTAGATCTCCCCCGTGGGAAAGACGAAGCCTCGGCGTTTGGCGAGGGCGATGACAGCATCGAGACGGGAAGAGGGGGCCATGGGAACTCCGAAATTCTCCCGCCGGCCGGCTGCCGACGGGTGTGGGGTAGGGATAAATGACAATTCTATTGGCCTAGTCTCCCTAGGGCCGGTCGGCGGACGGGAGACGAGATGCCAGCGAGCCCAGGGAACGCGGGCGAACGCGACGCCGAGCTCTGGATGCGTCGCATGGGACTGCCCTACTTCGTCAGGCCCCGGCACCAGGCGAGCAACCTGCCGGGCCGGGTCGCCCCATTCATCGTGTTCCTCATCACGCTCAGTTTCCTGACCGATCTCGTGGTGAATGTCGATATACCGGATGCCACACCGGTGCTGCTCGACAGCCTCCTCGTAGCGGTCGCCGTCGCTCTGGTCCTTGTGCCGCTGGTGGCGCCCGTCTTCGTGGGGATCCTGAGCGCCCGCATCCTGCGCCGCCGGCCGCGCTCTGGCATGGCGGTCGGAATCGGAGCGATGCTCGTCTACGTCCTCGTCTTCCCCTTCGTGCCCGGCGTTGTGCATCTCGGGGAAACCGTCGGCGCGAGCATCCTGTTCAACGGGCTGATCGTGCTCGCCGCCTGCGCCCTGACCGCTCTCGGCATCGGGTCCCTGGTGAGTTGGGCAGCGCGCACGGCCCTGAGCGAGCTTGCCGCCCTCGGCGCCCTCGCCACCCGGGCGCTGCCGCTGCTGCTGCTGCTGGTGCTGTTCGCGTTCTTCGCCCGCCCGCTATGGGAGGTCACGAGCGCCATGAGCGCCCTGCGGCTTCTGCTCGTGGTGCTGTTCTTCATCGCCCTCGGGCTGCTGTTCGCCATCCCCGTCACCCGGCGCGAGCTGACGGGGCTGGAGAAGGGACCGCGCGGGCCGAGCTCAGGGCCGGCCCTCTCCGGCATCGAGCGGTTCAACCTCAGCGTCGTGATGGTGCTTGCCCAGGGCGTGCAGATCGGGATCGTCGCCCTGCTCGTCACCGTGTTCCTCATCGTCCTGGGCGTGCTGGCGTTCAGCCCCCACGTGCTGACCGTGTGGCTGGGTGGGCCGCCCGAGACCGTGCGTCTGCTGGGCCTCGAGATGCCGATCAGCGTGGCGCTGTTGAAGACCGCCATCTTCCTGAGCTGCGTTTCGTCGTTGAACTTCCTGGTCTCCCTGACCACGGGCAGCGCCTACCGCACCGCGTTCTACGAGCCCATGCTCGAGGATGCCCGCACCGCCCTTCTGAAGAGGGCCGCCTATCGGGCAGCCGGGGACGAGGCCTCCGGTGACAGGGGGCCCGGAACCGGTGGGACCTATGGCACTGGGGGCAGCCAGCCGCCCGAACGAACCTAGACGCATGACACAGAGGGCACCATCCACCCCCCAGGATCCAACACAGGATCCGAGCATCGGGGCGACGTTTCAGCCGGAGCGGAACACGCACTGGGTCGACGTCACCTCCGCCGTAGAAGAGATGCTTCGCTTCGAGAACCCGGATCGCGCCCCCGTGACAGGCCTTGAATAGCTTCGACCAGCGCCACATTGCGCTCCCTCGTCGCGGCTGGTCCACGGGTCTGTTCCCGTCGCGACTTGAAGAGGGAGCGGGGACCAACGGCTTCGGTCCCCGCTCCCGGCCCGGCCCCGCTACGGTCATGCAGTCGATACCAGCCCCACACTGGGGGTATTGCACGACTGCTTGACTCTGTTCGTCTAGAGGGTAGTCTTCTGGATCGTGACTAGTGACGGGAAATCCGCCAAGCGGTGGTTCATCGGCAACCCGCTCCCGAGCGACAAGCTCGAGGGGCAGCTGCTGCCGAAGAAGCTAGCCCTTCCCATCTTCGCCAGCGACGCCCTGTCCTCCGTGGCCTACGCCCCGCAGGAGCTCCTGATGATCCTGCTGATCGGCGGGCTGGCCTTCCTGAGCTTCGCCCCCTGGGTCGCCGCCGCCGTCGTGCTGCTGCTCGCGGTGGTCGTGGCCTCGTACCGCCAACTGGTGAAGGCCTACCCCTCGGGTGGCGGCGACTATGAGGTCGCCAGCAAGAACCTGGGCGAGAAGCCCGGCCTCATCGTCGCATCCGCTCTTCTTGTCGACTACGTCCTGACCGTCGCCGTGTCCGTCGCCTCGGGCGTGGACAACATCATCTCCGCCCTGCCGATGCTGAACGACTTCCGGGTCGAGATGGCCGTCGGATTCGTCGTCCTGCTTGCCGCGGTCAACCTGCGCGGCGTCGCCGAGAGCTCGAAGACCTTCGCCCTGCCGACCTATCTCTTCGCCGCCAGCGTGGCCCTGATGATCATCGTCGGCCTTATCCAAACGATCTCGGGCAACCCGCCCATCGCCGAGAGCGCCGGCTACGAGGTCAAGGGCGAGAGCCTGGCGCAGGCGGCCATCGTCCTGCTGCTTCTTCGCGCATTCTCCAGCGGCTGTAGCGCGCTCACCGGGGTCGAGGCGATCTCCAACGGCGTGCAGGCGTTCCGCACCCCGAAGGTCAAGAACGCGCAGATGACGCTCGTCTTCATGGGCGGCATCGCCATCATCCTGTTCTCCGGCCTCGTGATCGTGGCGCTCGTGGCGAAGGTGCACTACGCCGAGACCGCCTGCAACCTCATCGGCTACGTCGACTGCGAAAACATCCCGCAGCGCAGCCTCATCGCCCAGATCGCCTCCAGCGTCTTCGGCAACAACTCCTTCCTGTTCTTCGTCATCCAGGCCGCGACCGCCGCCGTTCTGCTACTCGCGGCGAACACGGCCTTCAACGGCTTCCCCCTGCTCGGCTCGGTGCTGGCCAAGGACTCCTACGCGCCCAAGGCGATGCTGACCCGGGGCGATCGTCTTGTCTTCTCCAACGGCGTGCTGATCCTCGCCCTGTTCGCCACGATCATCCTGATCGCCTACCAGGCAAGCCTGACCCAGCTGATCCAGCTGTACATCATCGGCGTCTTCGTCTCGTTCACCCTCGGCCAGAGCGGCATGGTCGTGCACTGGCTGAAGCTATTGAAGACGGATGTGCCCAACCGCGGCGCGATCTGGCGCTCGCTCAGCATCAACTCGTTCGGCGCGCTGTTGACCGGCGTCGTGCTGATCGTCGTCACCATCACCAAGTTCACCCATGGTGCCTGGCTGGTGTTTGCGATCATGCCCATCCTGTTTCTGTTGATGATGGGAGTGAACCGGTACTACCGCGACGTGAACGTAGAGATCGAGGTCGACGCGACCACGACGTTCGGCAATGAGGGAGACCACGCCATCGTGCTGGTCGGGCGCATGCAGAAGCCTGTGCTGAAGGCCCTGGACTACGCCATTGCGGCCCGCCACGCCTCGATCGAGGCCGTGCACCTCTCGATCGACGATGAGTCCACCGCGCAGCTCGAGCGCGACTGGGCAGAGCAGAACATCAAGATCCCGCTGCAGATCGTCATCTCGCC
>CANFBG010000074.1 GCA_947444785.1 Microbacteriaceae bacterium
TCCGCCCTCGGTCGGTTCGCCCCGTAGTCTGCACGCGGAGTTTGCACCCGTTCTCACCGGGCATTGCCGACACGCCGACCACTTTGCGCCGATATCGTTGCCTCGACCTGCCCGCGTCGATAACGTAGGAGCAGTGGGATTGCGGGACTCAAACACTCAACCTCAACTACAGACTTAGAGTTTTGGAACGTGGGGTTGCTCACGGTCTGCACTCGCCAATCGCAGGATCGAACGAAAGAGGCACGTGTCATGAATGAAGCGACTTCATGAGCGAAATCGGCAAGAGCGACGACGCGGCCCGCTACGACCTCGGCCTCCTGTTCACAGACGGCATGGCGAATCTGGACGAGTCCGTCGGCTACCGGGGCGCCGTGGCGGCCCGGGCGGCTGGAATCACCTACCGGCAGCTGGACTACTGGGCGCGAACGGCTCTGGTCGAGCCGACGATTCGGGGGGCCGCCGGTTCGGGTTCCCAGCGCCTCTACGGCTTTCGCGACATCCTCGTGCTCAAGCTCGTCAAGCGGCTTCTGGACACCGGAATCTCGCTCCAGCAGATCCGCACGGCCATCGAGCAGTTGCGTGAGTCCGGCATCCATGACCTCGCGAACACGACACTCATGAGCGACGGGGCCAGCGTCTACCTGTGCACGTCGAACGACGAGGTCATCGACCTGGTCAGTCGCGGCCAGGGCGTCTTCGGCATCGCCGTGGGCAAGGTGCTTCGAGAGGTGGAGAACACCCTCATCTCGATCGACTCGCAGGTTCTCGACCCCCAGGACGAGCTCGCAGTGCGCCGGGCCAACCGGAAGATCTCCTAGGCGAGAACCCCAGACATAGAAAGGACCGCCGGCCCCAAGGGCACGGCGGTCATTTTCTTATCTGCGGGCTCTAGGAGCGGCTGGCCTTCTCCTCGGCGTACTCGCCGAGTCGACCGGTGCGCATGACACGTTCGAGCAGCAGGTCAAAGTTCCGGGCCATCTCCTGAGCGCCCTCACCGGGCCACACGTGCAGTGGCTTTGCCGCCCCCTGGGCCTGCTGGAGCGACGTGCGCTCAGGAAGCTGCGGGCTGAGCACGAGGGGACCGAACATGTCGCGCAGCTCCTTGATGCGGAACTGGTGCTCCAACGACTGAGACCTGACACGGTTCACGATGATGCCGAGTGGCTGAAGTCTCGGGCTCAGTCCGCGGCGGATCTCTTCGATCGCGCGCAGGGCGCGGTCTGCTGCGGCAACGGAGAACAGGCCGGGCTCGGTGACGACGGCGACTCGGTCGCTGGCAGCCCAGGCGGTGCGGGTGAGGGCATTCAACGACGGGGCGCAGTCAATCAGCACCAGGTCGTAATCGGACTCGACAGTGGCCAGCGCCTCCTCAAGCTTCCAGATGTCCCGGATGCTCGGGTGCGGCCCGTCGAAGTTCAGCGCGGAGGGGCTGCCGATCAAGACGTCGATCTTGCCTCCGCGGTCACGGGTCCAGCCGCTGGGGGCGATGGCCGCCCGAACGACTTTCTCCTTGGGCGACGCGAGAACGTCTGCGACGTTGAGGTGTCCGGTGATCCGGATGTCCATTCCCGTCGAAACATCTGATTGGGGGTCGAGGTCGACAACAAGGGTCCGGAGGCCCTTCGCAAAAGCGGCTGAAGCGAGCCCGAGCGTAACCGTGGTCTTTCCCACGCCCCCCTTGAGGGAACTGACGCTGAGTACATGCACAGCCCCAACGTTACCTTTACTAGGCTGGGACAACCTAACTGTTCGCTGAACACGCGCGTGTCTCGAAAGGTCGGTATGTTCAGGAAGATTCCTGAAACCCCCGTCCGGAAACGCCGATTCGTCGCGCAGGGCAGGGTCAGGCCCTAGGTCTGCTCGAACGTAAACACGTCACTTCTGCGGTGACTCTGCTGAAAAGAAAATCAATGACTGTTCGTGAAATCCGCCTCTTCGGCGATCCTGTCCTAAAGACCGTGTCCGAGCCGGTCGGGCCCCTGGACGACCGGGCCCGCGCCCTCGTCACGGACCTGATGGACAGTGTGAGACTGCCGGGTCGCGCCGGCGTCGCGGCCTCGCAGATCGGCGTCAACCTTCGAGCCTTCAGCTACAACATCGATGGCGTTGTGGGCTACATCATCAACCCCGTGATGGTCGAGGCCTCCGGCGAGCCAGAACTTGTCGACGAGGGCTGCCTGAGCGTCCCGGGGCTGTGGTTCAAGACACTTCGCCACCCCTTCGCTCGCGTCACGGGGATCGATCTCGACGGCAACGAGATCGAGCTTGCCGGAACCGGACTGATGGCCCAGGCCCTCCAACACGAGACCGATCACCTCGACGGCCTGCTCTACCTCGACCGGCTCTCCAAGGAGAGCCGGCGCGAGGCCATGCGTCAGGTTCGGGAGTCCGACTGGTTCTAGTGAATGAGCGACTGGCCCTCGGTTGCCGGGGCCGAGTCGTACATCCGCGCGATATCGGTGGCGAAGTCGGCCGTGATCACGTTGCGCTTGATCGTCATCTTGGGAGTCAGGTGACCGCTCTGCTCGGTCAGATCGACGGCCAGGACAACGAACTTCCGGATTGACTCCGCGCGGGACACGGTGGCGTTCGCGGCGTCGACGGCCCGCTGGATCTCCGCCAGAACCACCGGATTCTCCGCGGCCTCGGCGAGGCTGAGGTCTGCCGACTGCCCGTTGTTGGCCAGCCAGGCCGGCAACATCTCCGGATCGAGGGTGATGAGGGCGGAGATGAACGGCTTCTGGTCTCCGACGACCATGATCTGGCCGACCAGGGGATTGGCCCGGATGGGGTCCTCGAGGATCGCCGGTGCGACGTTCTTGCCGCCCGCCGTCACGATGATCTCCTTCTTGCGTCCGGTGATGGTCAGGAATCCGTCTGAGTCGAAGGAGCCGATGTCGCCGGTGCGGAACCACTCACCGTCCATCGTCTCGGCGGTCGCAGTCGGATTGTTCCAGTAGCCGGCGAACACGTTGACCCCGCGCACGGAGACCTCGCCGTCGTCGGCGATTCGAATCCCGACACCCGGCAGCGGCGGGCCGACCGTGCCGATCTTGAACTGGCCGGGCACATTCACCGTCGCGGGCGCGGTGGTCTCCGTCAGTCCGTAGCCCTCGAGAATCTTCATGCCCAGGCTGCGGTAGAAATGCCCGAGGCGCGGTCCGAGCGGTGCTGACCCAGACACGGCGAAGCGGATGCGCCCTCCCATGGCCACGCGGATCTTGGCCAGAACCAACCGATCGAACAGCGCGAAGCGCAGGGCCAGCCCCAATGAGACGTGACCCGCGTCCAGCGCCTTGGAGTGCTCGATCGCCGTGTCTGCGGCCTTACGGAAGATGGCACCCTTGCCGCCGGCCTCGGCCTTCTGCTCAGAGGAGTTGTAGACCTTCTCGAAGACCCGGGGGACTGCGAGGAGGAAGGTCGGCTTGAACGTTGCGAGTGCGGGCAGCAGCTGCTTTGTGTCTGCCTGGTGGCCCACCTTGACCCCGGAGTGCACGCAGAGGATCGAGATGAAGCGGGCGAAGATATGGGCTGTCGTGATAAACAACAGCGTCGATGCCCCACCCTCCAGAACCTCGCTCATAGACACGGCGGCGTTGCGACAGGTCTCCACGAAGTTCGAATGCGTCAGGATGCAGCCCTTCGGCCGCCCGGTCGTGCCCGATGTGTAGATCAGGGTGGCTATGTCGCTGCCGACGGCCCGGGAGCGGCGCTCCTCTAGGTCTTCGTCGCTGATTGCGAGACCGCCCTTCGCCAACTTGTCCAGCGCTCCCAGATCGATCTGGAGCACGGTGTCGATCAAGGGCAGGTCTGCCCGGACCTCGTCGAATCGTGCGAACTGGTCAGGGGTCTCGACGATCATCGCGACCGCACCGGAGTCGCTCAGGTTCCACTGGATCTGGCTCGGGGCGCTGGTCTCATAGATGGGAACGAGAACCGCTCCGGCGAACCAGGTCGCGAAGTCGATTACCGTCCACTCGTAGCGGGTCTTGCACATGAACCCGATCTTGTCGCCGGGGTTGATGCCCGCGGCGATCAGGCCCTTGGCCACAGCCCTGACCTCTGCGAGGAACTCCGTTGCACTGACGTCTCGCCAGGAGGAACCCACGGGCAGCGCGAAGAGGGCCGCATGCGGGGTACTTGCCACCCGGGCGAGCAGAAGGTCGGTCGCGTTCGCGGTGGGATCGCCTGCGACGACGGGGGGCACGAAAATCTGATCCACGGTAACTCCTTTGGCACCGTTACGAGGTCTGTCCCAACCTCGCTGGCGCGTGTTTGGTCATTGCCTTCTGCGGCACAATCAGGAAGACCCGAGAGTGTGTTTCCACCCTACCCGGTGGTTCTTCCCGGGGCTAGGAGCGACTGACCCGGTCGAAGGACTGTCGCGGTGATGTGTCTGGATGCGCAAAGATATTGACATGCATGCCATCGGAATCGACATCGGCGGAACCAAGATCGCGGGAGCGCTGGTCCGTGAGGACGGCAGCATCGCCAAGGCCGATCGGACTCCCACCGATGCGGCCGACAGCCGGTCGATCGAGAACGCCGTCGTTCAGATGATCGAGTCCCTGTCGGACGGCGCGGAGGTCAGCGCCGTGGGCGTTGCCGCAGCGGGTTTCATCGATGCAGAGCGCTCCACCGTCTACTACGCCCCGAACATCAACTGGCGCAACGAACCATTCCGCGATCGCCTCGAGCGTCGCGTCGACCTGCCGATCATCATCGAGAACGACGCCAACGCCGCCGGCTGGGCGGAGTTCCGCTTCGGTGCGGGTCGGCCGGTGAGCGACATGGTCATCCTGACAATCGGCACGGGAGTGGGCGGCGCGATCGTCTCGGGCGGCCGGCTCTTCCGCGGCGGCTTCGGGGCCGCAGCCGAACTCGGCCACCTGTGCGTCGTGCCCGGCGGTCTGCCCTGTGGTTGCGGAGCCAGGGGCTGCATCGAGCAGTACGGCTCGGGCCGCGCCCTGCTTCGCCTGTCCAATGAACTGGCGGATGCCGGGGGAATCGGCACGGGGCTGGCGGAGGCCCGCAAACGTGCCGGCGGCGTCCTGACCGGCACGGAGGTGAGCGAACTCCTGGTGCTCGAAGACCCGGGAGCGGTCGCCGCCCTCCGTGAGCTCGGTCACTCCCTCGGCCAGGCCTGCGCCAGTCTCGCGGCCGTGCTCGACCCGCAGATGTTCGTTTTCGGTGGCGGGGTGGCGCAGGCCGGCGACCTCCTGCTGGACCCCATCCGCACTGCGTTCCTCGATCACCTGCCCGCCCGCGGATACCACCCGGAGCCCGAGTTCATGATCGCCGAGCTGGTGAACGACGCTGGCGTCGTCGGCGCGGCAGACCTCGCCCGCCAGTTCGCGGAAAACAAGTAGGACGGAACCCCGCCATGTTCTATTGGTTCATGAAGAGCGTCGTTGCGGGGCCGCTGCTGCTGACCCTGTTCCGGCCGTGGATCAAGGGACTGGAGAACATCCCCCAGACGGGCGGGGCGATTCTTGCCAGCAATCATCTCTCGGTGATCGACTCGGTCATCCTGCCGCTCGTTCTTCGTCGACGCATTTCTTTCCTCGCCAAGAGCGACTACTTCACGGGCAAGGGCCTGAAGGGCTGGGTCACCCGGATGTTCTTCAATGCGACCGGCCAGATCTCGATCGATCGCTCGGGGGGCAAGGCCTCGGAGGCGTCGTTGAATACGGGTCTCGCCGTGCTTGCCCAGGGCGACCTCCTCGGGATCTACCCGGAGGGGACGCGCAGTCCCGATGCCAAGATGTACCGGGGGAGAACGGGTGTGGCCCGAATGGTTCTCGAGGCAGGGGTGCCCATCATTCCGGTGGCCATGATCGATACGGAAAAGGTGATGCCGATCGGAACCCGGCTGCCCAAACTCAAGCGAATTGGCATCATCATTGGCAAGCCGATAGATTTCTCTAGGTTCGAAGGGCTGGAATCCGACCGATTCATCCTCCGAAGTGTGACCGACGAGATCATGTACGAGCTTCAGCGCCTCAGCGGCCAGGAGTATGCAGACGTGTATGCGACGTCGGTCAAAGAAAAGCGCGCGAACGCCGTTCGCTAGCGGGCATGGACGCCGAGAGGCGTCATCCATCGCCCAAAAATCCCACAATAGATTCGGAACACGTCCCGTGGTAGACCCAACTGAAGAGATCATTGAAGCTGAAGAATCAGTGATTGCCGGTCTGGACTATTGGCGTGAACTGCCGGTCAAGCAGCAGCCCACCTGGACCGATCGAGTCGCGGTCGAGGCTGCCTCCGCCGAGATCGCCGCCCTGCCGCCCCTCGTCTTCGCGGGCGAGGTAGACAACCTTCGCGATCGTCTTGCGGCCGCAGCCCGCGGTGAGGCATTCCTTCTTCAGGGCGGAGACTGCGCCGAGACCTTCGCCGGCGCCACCGCCGAACAGATCCGAAACCGCGTCAAGACCGTATTGCAGATGGCGGTCGTACTCACCTACGGCGCCTCGATGCCCGTGATCAAGATGGGCCGGATGGCGGGGCAGTTCGCCAAGCCGCGCTCGAGCGACACCGAGACCCGCGGCGAGATCACGCTTCCGGCGTACCGCGGCGACATCGTCAACGGCTACGAATTCACCCCGGAGTCCCGCCAGGCCGATCCGAGGCGACTCGTCAAGGGCTACCACACGGCAGCCTCGACGTTGAATCTCATTCGCGCCTTCACCCAGGGCGGTTTCGCCGACCTGCGCCAGGTTCACCACTGGAACAAGGGCTTCACCTCGAACCCCGCGAATGTGCGCTACGAGCAGCTGGCCCGTGAGATCGATCGCGCCGTCAAGTTCATGATCGCCTGCGGCGCAGACTTCGAGGCTCTGAAGCGCACAGAGTTCTACGTCAGCCACGAGGCGCTGCTGTTCGACTACGAGCGCCCGATGACCCGCATCGACTCCCGCACGGGAACGCCCTACAACACCTCGAGCCACTTCCTCTGGATCGGCGAGCGGACGCGCGACCTCGATGGCGCCCACGTCGATTTCCTCTCCCGTGTTCGCAATCCGATCGGCGTCAAGCTCGGTCCGAGCACCTCCGGTGACGACGTCATGCGCCTCATCGACAAGCTGGACCCGAACCGCGAGCCCGGCCGCCTGACCTTCATTACCCGGATGGGCGCGGGCAAGATCCGCGAGGCGCTCCCGCCGCTGCTCGAGACGGTCAAGTCCAACGGCGCCACGCCGCTCTGGGTCACCGACCCGATGCACGGCAACGGACTGACCACGCCGCTCGGCTACAAGACCCGTCGATTCGACGATGTCGTCGACGAGGTCAAGGGCTTCTTCGAGGCGCACCGCGCGGTCGGCACGCACCCGGGCGGCATCCACGTCGAGCTGACCGGTGACGATGTCACCGAGTGCCTCGGCGGCTCCGAGCACATCGACGAGAAAGCCCTGGCGACCCGCTACGAGTCCCTCTGCGACCCGCGTCTGAACCACATGCAGTCGCTTGAGCTCGCCTTCCTGGTGGCGGAAGAGCTCGGCGCCGACAAGTAGCGCAAGAGGAACAGGCCACGGGGAGACCCCCTGCTCTGAACGCCGGCTGGGCGGGCGAGAGCTGCGGGATCTCCCCTTTGGCGTTTTACAGAACGAGCGAGACCGTCAGCTTGGTGCCCGGGGCAACCGACGCCCCGGCGCCCGGGTTGAGCGAGGAGACCTTGGCGATCGCGGGCACCCCGGGGATGTCGAACGCCGCGTTGTAGCTCAGGTCGAGCTTGAGCGCCTGAAGGATTGGCTTGGCCTCTGCCCAGGTCTTGCCGACGACATCCGGAATCACGACGGGCTCGGGACCGCGGGAAATCTGAAGTGTGATGGTGTCGCCGGGTCTGACGGTGTCGGAGTTCCTGATGCCCTGGATCACGCTGCCCGCGGGGACGGTGTCGTTGAAGACCTGCTCGCCCGGGGCGGCGACGAGGCCCACGGCCTTGAGCGCGGCCGTGGCCGCGTCCACGGTCATGCCCTCGACGCCGGGAATCGGTCCGGCCGAGACCACGAGCGTCACGGCGCCCTGTTCCGGATAGCTGACGCCGGCGGTGAGTCCCTTCACGGCCAGGCTCGTTCCCTTGCTGTCCAATGCGTCCAGCACGGTGCCGCTCGCAGCCCCAGTGAAGAGTTGCTGGGGGGTGGCGACGGTGAACTTCGCCGCGGTGAGCGCCGCATCCGCTGCGCTCTGCTGGGCGCCGATGAGCTCGGGAAGCGGCAGCATCGCCGGCCCGGAGGAGACGAGCAGCGCAATGGTTGATCCCTTCTGGATCGAGGCCCCCTCAGCCGGGTCCGTGCCGACGGCGAGCCCGGCCGCGATACTCAGGCTGCTCTCCTGCTTATCGGTCACGACGAAGCCGAGGGCCTCGAGAGTGGACCGCGCCGTTGCCGGCGCCTGGCCCGCCACCGAGGGAATGCCGACCTGGGACCCGGGCCCCGCGCCGAAGAACCATCCGGCACCCCCCGCCAGGGCGGCGAGGAGCACGATGATTCCGAGGAGCCAGAATCCCCGACGGCGACGTATTGCCGTTGCGGATGCGAGCTTCTGGGCGGGGGAGTCGGACCGGGGCGAAGCGTTCTCAGTGACCGGTGTCTGGGCCGGAGGGCGCTTGGCGCTCGGGGGAAGGAGCTCGGGGCGGAGTATCTGGGTCTGGGCCGTTGCTGCGCCCGAGGCGATTGCCGAGGCGATTGCCGAGGGCATCACGATGGTCTTCTGCACCCCGGTCGTATTCAGCTGAACGGCATTCAGGCGGTTCTCGACCTCGCGAAGCTCAGTGAGGAGAACGCTCGCATCGTCGGGTCGGTCCTGGGGGTCGCGTGCGGTGGCCCAGAGAACCAGGTCGTCAATCTCGCTCGGCACGGCAGGGTTCTTCAGGCTGGGCCGCGGCACGGTCTCGTTCGCATGCTGGAACGCGACCTGCATGGGCTGGTCGCCTGTGTAGGGCTGCTCGCCGGCCATCATCTCGTACATCATGATGCCGGCCGCGTAGATGTCGCTCCGGGCATCCGCGACGCCGCGGGTGAGCAGCTCTGGAGAGAGGTACGCGACCGTGCCGAGCAGGGCCTGTCCTGTGGCCGTGTTCGCGGATGTCGCCCGGCTCAGTCCGAAGTCGCCGATCTTGATGCGTCCATCGTCGGCGAGGAGCACGTTCTCAGGCTTCAGGTCGCGGTGCACGATGCCGGCCTTGTGTGCCGCGGCGAGTCCGCCCAGCACGGCATCCATGATGTCCAGCGTTTGCTCGGTCGTGAGTATCCCGTAGTCCTTCAGGAGATCACGCAGCGTCATCCCCGGCAGGTACTCCATGACGAGGTACGCCATGTCGACGTCTTGGCCCTGGTCGAAGACGTTCACCACGTTCGGATGTGCCAGCCGGGCGGCAGAGCGTGCCTCTTGGACGAATCGCTCCTTGAAATTGCCCTCGTCCGCGAGGTGGCCGTGCATGATCTTCAGGGCCACGCGGCGCTCGAGGCGCAGGTCTGTGGCCAGATAGACGGTCGCCATGCCGCCTCGGGCGATGCGAGAGCGCACCTGATATCGACCGTCGATGAGACGGCCGATCATGGGGTCATCAGGGGGCGTACTCACACTGTCAATTCTAGAGAGAGCCGGGTCTTGTTGTGGTGATCGACACCACGGCAGCGTTGGAAGATCCGATCAGCTTTTCGAGGATGACGAATCGGGCTGGGACCGGGCCGCTGCGGTAAGCCTCAACAGCTGGCCAGGGAAGATGGGCGTTCGCCAGCCGAGCTCGTTTCGAGCCAGCACCGCCGCCGTCGACAGCCCGTGGGCCACCGCTATGCTGCTGACGCTGTCGCCTTCGGCAACCCGATAGAAGCCGGCCGGAGGGTCCTTGGTCGGCTGTGGCTGGTTGACGGGTTCGCTGCCAACCGCCTCCTCCAGGGCCGGGGCTGTTGCGAGCGGAACGGCGGAGGTCGCCCGGCCATGCCGTCCGGTATCCGGCGCGGGTTCGGATCCGTGACCGGACAACCGCGAGGTGATCGCCATCACGACCGAGATCGGAACCGTTGCCAGGCCCACGAGCGACTTCTTGCTGCGGGGGCGGTAGCGCTCCACCTGCACCATGTCCTACCCGTCCGTTCCCGCTGAAAACACTTCTTGTTTTTCATTATGCGGCTCAATCCCGCATGTTGGCCTCGGTTACACGCTGACATCTATAACGGATGGGTGTCAATGCCGGGATGTAGGGACTCGCCAGCACCTGATGAGCGCGCAACCTGCCCGGGAACATGGCACTCTTGGACCGTGAGTGAAAATCGTCCCGCCAGAGTCTGGCTAAATGTTCCCGATGCCGCCGACCTCCTGGGGACTTCCCCCAGCCGGGTTCGAAAGCTAATTGAAGACAAGTCCCTTCTGGCGATGCGCCGGGACGGCGTTCTCAAAGTCCCGGCGGACTTCATCAAGAACGGCGAGGCTCTGCCCGAGCTCCGGGGAACGGTGATCCTGCTCGAGGACAGCGGTTTCACGCTGGACGAGGCCCTCTCCTGGCTGCTGGATGAAGAGGAATCGCTCGGAACCGCGCCGATCGACGCCCTGCTCGCGGGACGCAAGGCCGAAGTCCGGCGAGTGGCCCAGGCCCTGGCCTAACCGCTCTGCCGCGCCGTGGTTCAGGCGTGGCGCTCCGTCAGGAGAACCGCCATCGCGCGGAGTTCCTCTTTGGCGAGTTCGCCGAGCGGGGCCGCACTGAGACGCTCCAGGGCGACGCTCGTGTGATTGGCGATCAGGGCCTCGACCTTATCTACCGCGCCGCTGTGAAGAATCACCTTCTGCAGCCTCTCGATGTCGGCGCCGGTGAGCGTGGGGGAGCCCAGCAGGGAATCAAAGTCGAGCTTTGCCTCGTCGTTCATCTCGGAGCGCGCCATGGCGATCAGGACGGTCCGCTTGCCCTCCCGCAGGTCATCGCCGCTGGGCTTGCCCGTCAGGGACTCGTCGCCGAAGACGCCCAGGAGATCGTCCCGGAGTTGGAACGCGATGCCGAGTGGCAAACCGAACTCGCGAAGGGCCTGTACCTGCTCGGCGGTTGCTCCGCTGAGCATCGCGCCCAAGACGAGCGGGGCTTCCACGCTGTACTTGGCGCTCTTGTAGACGATGACCCGGTCGGCGCGGCTCAGGACGTCGTCATCGGCGACCGAGGGCCAGGCGTTCTCCTCCAGGATGTCCAGGTACTGGCCGAGTGTGACCTCGGTTCGCATGCGGTTGAACTCGCGGCGTGTCTCCCGAGCGCTTTCCCGCGACTCGAGGGTGTCGAGAGCGTCGGCGACGAGCTCGTCACTCCACGCGAGCAGAAGGTCCCCGAGCAGGATTGCGCTGGCGCGACCGAAGGCCGTGCCGGAGCCGGCCCAGTCGCCGGAGGAGTGCAACGTCTCGAACCGGATGTGTGCTGCGGGCATGCCGCGACGGGTCGCGGAGTTGTCGATGATGTCATCGTGCACCAGCGCCGCGGCATGAAATATCTCCAGGGCGCTGGCCAGGCTGACGAGGCTCTCGAA
>CANFBG010000075.1 GCA_947444785.1 Microbacteriaceae bacterium
GAAGGCGTCGATGCCGAGCTCGTTGCTCCCCTGCTGTGTGCGGGAATCATCGGGTACCGTGCACTCGAGCGCGCCTCGCTGCCGCCGGGCGGTCGGCTCGGACTCTACGGCTTCGGCTCCAGCGCGCACCTCACTGCGCAACTCGCCATGGCCGCAGGAGCCGAGGTCTTCGTCATGACTCGCGGTCAAGAAAATCAAGCTCTGGCGAAGCGGATGAACGTGGCCTTCGTCGGCGGCGAGAACGACACTCCGCCCGTCCCGCTGGACTCGTCGATCATCTTCTCCCCCGTCGGAACGGCGATTCCGATGGCTCTCGCGGCGACAGCGCCCGGCGGATGCGTCGTCGTCGCCGGCATCCATCTAAGCGATATTCCATCGATGGCATATGAGGCCAGCATCTTTCACGAGCGTGACCTGCGCACCGTAACGTCTAACACCCGGGCCGACGGCATGGCGTTCCTGCGCTTGGCCCAACAGCTCGACCTCCGACCGCAGGTCACCAGCTACCCGTTGGAGCGCGCAGGAGCTGCCGTTGACGACCTCAGGCGGGGAGTCGGGTCTGGCTCGCTGGTGATCTCATCCCCCTGACTGCCCGGATTGGCGACCCAGCCCGATATGATTTCACCGCAATCGGTGGGTTCTTCATCCTGAAGAACGTCGTGAATTGGCGATGAAACCGAGACAACCAAACCTTCAGCAGTCCCGAATACGCTGTCTTCATCCCCGCGGACAGGGTGTTGGTCGCGCCTGGGCAACGTGAGTGTTGATGTAACTACTGGGACCCTAGCCTCCGGCCAGCAGTACGCCGCGACGGGTTGGGCTGGTTGTGCTTGTCTCGTTGGCTACTTCAGGCCCTCGGTCGCCAGCCGGTAGGTGCGGTCGGCGAGGTCTGAGATCTTTGAGTCGTCGTAGCCGAAGAGCGCGGAGCGTGTGGTGTCGTGAAGCGGCGCGATGAGGTTCGCCGGCAGGTTCGCCGTGCCCGCCAGAATCGCCGCGACCGAGCCGACGGTGGCGCCGTTCGAGTCGGTGTCCCAGCCGCTCATCACGGTGCGCCCCACGGCGGTCGTGTAGTCGCCCTCTCCCCAGAGCAGCCCGGCAACGATCACGGCGGCATTGTTGATGGTGTGCACCCAGGCATAGTGGCCGTAGGCGGCGCGGATCTCCTCGAGCGCCTCCTCCCAGCTCAGTCCCTTCTCGTGCAGCGAAAGCACATGACGGATGGCCTCCGCCAGACGAGACCGGGGCGGGACGACGGCCAGTGACGACACGATCGCCTCGTGTGCGCTGGATGAAACGAACGCCGCCGAGACGAGGGCGGCGGCCCACATCTCGCCATAGATTCCGTTGCCGACGTGCGACAGCGACGCATCGCGAAAGGCCAGTGTTGCCGCGGCCAGGGGGTCGCCGGGAAGCACGTAGCCGAACACGTCGCCGCGGATGAGGGCGCCGATCCACTCGCGGTACGGATTGCGGACGGTCGCCACGTCCCGCTGAGGCACCCCCGTCGCGAGATTGATGTAGGCGGCGCGCTCAGCCGTGTAGACCTGCGTGAGGGGAAAGAGCATCAGCCAGGCCTCCCCCACGTGTTCGGGCTGAAGGGTGCGGCCGTGGAGTTCGAGAAGATGCAACGCCAGAATCGGATAGTCGATGTCGTCGTCGCGGGCGGAGCCGTTGACATTGCCGCGCGTCGTGAAGGGCCAGTTGTCGCGAAGCTCGAACCTCTCCGGCATGGGGTCGAGAATCGGGAAGTAGTCCCTGAGCGGATACGCGTCGCCGAGTTCCAGATACTCCCGAATGTGCTCGACGGTCCAGTGCGAGCCCATCTCGACCGGCTTGCCGAGGTTGCAGCCGGCGATGCGCCCAGACCACGCCGCCGAGATCTTGTCCCGCAGCGTCTCCGCATCGACGGGGGTCGGCTCCGGCAGCACTCCGAGTGTCGCCAGGATCTCTGGGAGGGTGTCGGGCTCCACGTACGCCCACTCGGCCGTTCGCGTGCTGGTGGCAAGCCGGTCGACGAGCGCGAGAACCGCCTCACGATCGTTGGGGTCGCAGTCATTGGCCTCCTCGACGATCAGGTCGACGTCGTACCCGGTCTCGCGGCGTTGCTTGACTTCGTCGAAGAGCAGGTTCTGCGGGATCAGCGCGTCATAGTTCGTTTCTCGGTAGGCCTCGATGAGTTCTGGCTGGGCGGAAACGGTCGATTTTTGCATAGAGCTCTCCTGGGAAATGGGTTGGGTGGGAAGTTTTTGAGGCCGGAAGCGGCCTGGATCGATGGCGGCTAGGCCGATTGTCGGATGACCAGCCGGGTGGGCAGCGCGGTGTGCCTGGCGACGGCATCCGGCCCGTCGGCAATGCGCAGGAGCAGGGTCTCGGCGCAGGCGATGCCGACCCCGCGTGCATTGTTGTCGATGGTGGTGAGTCGGGGGGACACCAGGTCGGCGATGCCGATGTTGTCGCATCCGATGATCGCTATGTCGCTGGGAATTGCCAGCCCGGCGGCGCGGGCCGCGTCCATCGCCCCGATGGCGATGAGGTCGTTGGCGCACATGATCGCCGTCGGCGGCGTGCTCGAGGCGAGGATGCGCGCGCCGGCGTCCAAGCCGCCGTCCCGTGTGTAGGGACCCCGGGCGATCCACTCGTCGTCGGTTCTCAGCCCAAGCGCTGCGACCGCGAGTCGGAAGGAGATGAGGCGGGCATCCCCCGGCCCGATTCCCACCGGCCCGCTGATGAAGCCGATCGATCGGTGGCCTTGGTCGTGCAGATAGCTCACCCCGGCGGAGATGCCCGTTCTGTCGTCGGAGCGCACGAAGTCGACAGAGTGGGAACCGTCATCCTCGCCGATGATCACGACGGGAACGCGCCGGCCGACGATGAAGCGGATCTCGGCCGGGGCCAGCGCCATGGGGTGCATGATGATTCCGTCGACGCTGCGGGCCACGAACTCGGCAAGGAATGTGCGCTCTGCTTCCGCTACGCCGTTCGTGTTGCAGACGAACGGCAGGTAGCCGTCGCGGGTGAGCACGTCGTGCACGCCGCTGGCGACTTCGGGGTAGTACGGGTTGCTGATGTCGGCGACGAGCAGGGCGATCGTGTGGGTTCGCTGGCTGCGAAGGCCCCGCGCCACGAGGTTGGGCTGGTAGTTCAATCGGGCGACTGATTCTTGGATCTTCAGTCGGGTCTTCGCCGAGACGGCGCGTTTGCCGCTCAACGCGTGAGACACCGTGGTGGGGCTGACTCCGGCGTCGGCGGCGACGTCGATGATGCCCGCGATGCTGTGTCCGTCGATCACCTTTGCCCCCTTGCAAATCGATTTGTACAACCTTCAGCCAGTGTCCGCTCTGCCGAGACGCGTTGTCAACGCAAAAAGTCTGTTTGCACGATAACTGTCGTAAATGCCTCGGATGCGGAGCCGGTCGGCGCTTTCGGCCACGTTCCGCTAACGTAGCCGTGGGGTGTCATACAGGTGTGTTCAACTCGAATGAGATCACCTGGATCAAGGGGAGAATCACAATGCACAGTGATCTGCACAACGAGCTGGATCGCATCGGGGCTGCTCGCGATCGCGACAACATGGGGCCGACGATTGCCGCCCTGCTGCCGCTCTACGAGAGGCACCCCCTCGATGCTCGACTGCTCTACGAGGTCGGCGGCGCGTATGACACCGCGGGCGAGGAGGAGACTGCGGCGCAGTTCTACGAGCGCGCCATGGTCGCAGGGCTCGAGGGTGACCTGCGTCGCCGGTGCTACCTGCAGTACGGCAGCACTCTCAGAAACCTCGGCCGGCTCGATGAGTCCGAAGCGGTGTTCGCCCGTGCGCGCAACGAGTTCCCCGATTCCGTGGCTCTCGGCGCCTTCGAAGCGCTGACCCTGCACGTGACCGGCCGGGTCGATGCGGCCCTCGGAAGCCTACTCACCCTGCTCGCCGGTCATGTGTCGGCCGAGGAACTCGATCGGTACCGGCCCGCACTCCTCGGAAACGCCGAGCACCTCGCCTCGCTCGACCCCGCATCCGTTTCCCTGGATGAGCCAACCGGTGAAACCTGGGATGACCGAGTCGATCAGTTCTGGGCGTCAGCCGATAAAGACAAGCCTGATCTCGCCATGGCGGCGATGGGACGGCTTGTCGAAGAGCGCCCAGTGGCAGATCCCGATGCCGCGTACGAGTGGGCCTCCGTGCACGACTTCCTCGGTCGGGAATCCGACGCAATCCCCCTCTACCGGGCGGCAATCGCCAATGGACTTGATGGTGACCGGTACCCGCAGGCAGTCATCCAACTCGCAAGTTCACTTCGTAACGGTGGAGATCCCGGGTCGGCCATCGACCTTCTTCGGCGTCAAACTCCCAACGCCGTGACCGGGTCGGCGGCCCAGGCGTTTCTGGCCCTTGCCCTTCATGACGCAGGCCAGGATGGCGACGCGCTGCGCGTCGCTCTGAACGCGCTCGCGCCGACCCTTCCTCTCTACGGCCCGGCGATCGTGTCATACGCCAATGGGCTGGTCGACGGGACAGAAGAACACTAGGAACACGGCTCGACCCGGGCGAGCCGGAAAGTTCCCGCATCACGTCAGGACGAAGATCGTCTCTTCGATCTCGGCACCAGCCGCCTCTGCGAACGATGTCTCCCGGCCTGTTTCGACGAAACCGTTCTTTGTCAGCACTGCGATCGAACGCGAGTTGGCTGACGCGGCGCGCGCGGTCAACGGGCGGGTGACATCCGCCTGGAGCAGCAGGCCCAGCGCCCGCGATGCAATGCCGCGGCCCCAGAACGCCCGGTCAACCCAGTACGTGACCTCACGGTCACCCTCCATCGGGAATGTCGCGACCGTCCCCACCAGAAGATCGTCTGTCAGGATCGCAAAATACGAGATAGTCGGCGAAGACCAGATCGTCGTGAGATGCGCGTTGAACGCACCGCGATCATCCGGGTCGGCCGCCGTGAAGGCCGCCATGCGAACGGCCTCGGGGTCGCGCATCATCTCAAAGATCGCATCTCGATCGGCTTCTTCTGCCCGTCGGAGCCTCACACCACTCATATCTCGAAGCCTACGGCGGACGACCGACAGACCATTGGCGGATCGACGCGATGGTGGGTCTGGGAAAGTCGTCAGTCTTGCCTCTTCCCTCCCCCGCCTCCTAAGTAGCAGACTCGTCAGGAAAGTAGGCTCTGATGACTACCTCTTACGAAGGACACCGCACCGTGAGCGAAACCCTCCCCCAGAACTCGGCTCTGCTTGGACTCGACGAGCGCACCGTCGAACTCGACCGTGCCCACGTCTTCCACTCCTGGTCGGCCCAGGGGGCGCTCAAGCCCCTCGTGCTCGCCGGCGGGTTGGGCTCCACGGTGTGGGATCACGCCGGCCGAACCTACCTCGACTTCTCGAGCCAGTTGGTGAACGTGAACATCGGGCACCAGCATCCGGCCGTCATCAAGGGCATCATCGACCAGGCGAACATCCTGGCCACGGTTGCGCCCTCGACGGCGAACCTCGCGCGCGGCGAGGCCGCCCTGCGCATCGTCGAGCGCGCTCCGGCACAGTTCAACAAGGTCTTCTTCACCAACGGTGGCGCGGATGCTGTCGAGAACGCCATCCGAATGGCCCGCCTGCACACCGGCCGCGACAAGGTGCTCTCCACCTACCGGTCGTATCACGGCAACACCGGCGCGGCAGTCGTGGCGACCGGAGACTGGCGCCGCATCCCGAACGAGTTCGCTCGCGGTCACCTGCACTTCTTCGGCCCGTACCTGTACCGCAGCGAGTTCTGGGCGACCAGCCCCGAGCAGGAGTGCGAGCGCGCCCTGCACAGCCTGGAGCGCATGATCCAGGCCGAGGGCCCGGTCTCGATTGCGGCGATCCTGATCGAATCGGTGCCCGGTACCGCCGGGGTGCTCGTTCCGCCGGCCGGCTACCTCGAGGGCCTCCGGGCGCTGTGTGACAGGTACGGCATGCTCCTCATCCTCGACGAGGTCATGGCGGGGTTCGGCCGCACGGGCAAATGGTTTGCGTTCCAGAACTTCGACGTCACACCCGACCTGATCACCTTCGCCAAGGGCGTCAATTCCGGTTATGTGCCCACCGGAGGCGTCATCATCTCGGATGCGATTGCCAGCACCTTCGACACGACCGTGTTCCCCGGCGGCCTGACCTACAGCGGGCACCCGCTGGCCATGGCCTCGATCGTGGCCGCCCTGGATGCGATGGCAGACGAGGACATCGTTGGCAACGCCGCTCGGATCGGCCGGGACGCGCTAGAACCGGGGCTCGCTGAGCTTGCGGCCAAGCATCCGATTATCGGCGAGGTTCGCGGCCTCGGTGTCTTCTGGGCGCTCGAACTGGTCGCCGACCCGGTCACGCGTGAACCCGTCGGCGGTGCCGTCATGGGCCGCATCAAGGCCGAGCTGCTGTCTCGCGGGCTGCTTCCGTTCCTGGCGGACAACCGCATTCACGTTGTACCCCCGTGTGTCGTCACCGCCGATGAGGTGGCCCAGGCCCTCGCCATCTACGACGAGGTGCTGAGCCTCGACCTGCTGCCCTAGCTGCACTGGCCAGGCCGCTGGGTGCCCTGGTCGGGTTCAGCCCTCGGGAGCGAACCGGTAGCCCATGCCGGCCTCGGTCAAGAGGTACCGGGGCTTGGCGGCATCCGGTTCGAGCTTCTTCCTGAGCTGGGCGATGTAGAGGCGAAGATAGCCGGCGTCACTGGTGTGATGGGGCCCCCACACGGCCGTCAGCAGCGTCTGCTTGGTGACGAGCTTCCCCGGGTTTCGGAGGAGCACGTCCAGAATCAGCCATTCGGTGGGGGTGAGGCGTACCGCTGCCGAAGCGCCCGCGCGAAGACGCGTGATGTGGCGGGCGGCGAGGTCGACGGTCGTGCCGCCGAAGGTGATCACCGGCTCGTCCTCGGTCGGGGCGATGCGCCTGGTCAACGCCCTGATGCGGGCCAGGAGCTCGTCGATCGAGAACGGCTTCGTGACGAAGTCGTCCGCGCCGCGGTCCAGGGCGTCGACCTTGTCTGCGGCACCGCTCCGGCCCGACACGACGAGGATGGGCACCTGGCTCCACCCGCGGATGGCATCGATCACCGCGAGGCCATCGAGGCGGGGCATCCCCAGGTCGAGCATGACCAGATCGGGATGATGCTCGATGGCCGCATTCACGGCGGCGGCCCCATCGTCTGCGGTGACGATCTCATAGCCACGGGCCGAGAGCGTTATTCGCAGGGCGCGAAGAATCTGGGGATCATCATCAGCGATCAGGATTCTCATGACGCCCCGTCGGTTTCTGCCGTGGGAAGCGAGACGACCATGGTCAGCCCGCCGCCCGGGGTGTCCTCGGCGTCGAGACTGCCGCCCATGCCGTCGACGAACCCCCGCGACAATGCCAGCCCCAAGCCCAAACCGGTCGAGTTGTCGGTATCGCCCAGGCGTTGGAAGGGAACGAAGATCTCGTCGCGCCGGCCCGAGGGGATCCCGGGGCCGTGATCCACGATCCGAATCTGAACCGCGTGGCCGAATCCGCTGGTGGCGACCCGCACGGGCGTTCCCGGGGGCGAGAAGCGGATGGCATTGGCAAGCAGGTTCACGATCGCGCGTTGCAGGAGTCCACCGTCGGCAAGGACCTCGGGAACATCCGAGGGGAGGTCGAGTTCGACCGTATCCGGGCCGAGACCCAACTCGTCCAGCGCCGAGAGCACGACGTCGGCCAGATCGACCGGGCTGATGGCCACGCCCAGTGCCCCCGCCTGCAGGCGGCTCACGTCGAGAAGATTCGTTACCAATGCGGAGAGCGTGTCGAGGCTCTCCCCCGCAGTATCGAGCAGCTCCTCCTGATCGAAAGCGGACAGCACGACCTCGCTCGAGCGGAGGCCGCTGATGGCAGTCGTCGCCGCGGCCAGCGGACGGCGCAGATCGTGGCCGACGGCGGCGAGCAGGGCGCTGCGCATCCGATCGGCCTCGGCGAGAGGTCCGATCCTGCTCGCCGTGTCGGCCAGATCGGCGTGCTCCAGGGCGGCGTCGATCTGGATCGCAATCACCGACAGCAGTCTCTGCTCGGACGCCTCGATGGCCGGCCCATACAGCTCAAGCACCGCCCGGGTGCCGACGGGCAGCGTCGACGTCGGGGTCTGGCCGTCGGAGTCCCCGGCACCGCCGAGCAGGGTGTCGCCCGCGACGATGCGGACCGCACTCAGCCGAAATGCCTCCCGGGTTCTCGCGGCGAGGGCCTGCAGGGCGTCTTCGCCGCGCAGAATGCTGCCCGCGATCGTAGCCAAAAGGGCCGATTCGGCGGCCGAGCGTTGGGCCGCTCGCGTGCGCCTTGCCGCCTGATCGACCACGTAGCTGACCAGTACGGCGTTCACCACGTACAGGCTGAGCGCCACCGCGTGCAGGGGCTCGGCGATGGTCACCTCGTAGAGGGGCGCTACGAAGAAGTAATCGAGGGCGACGCCCGACAGCACGGCCGCGAATGCCGCGGGCCACAGCCCCCCGACGAGGGCTGTGAGAACAACCAGCAGTTGAAAGACGAGAACGTCGCTGGTGATCGATTCCGGAGTGCGCAGTGAAACAAGCAGCCAGGTCACCAAGGGCCCACCGATGAGCGCGAGTAGGAAGCCTGCCACTCGGCGGCGAGGGCCGAGGGCTCCCCCGAGGCGCGGCAGGGCGAACGAGCCACCGGCCGCGGAATGGGTCACGATGTGCACATCGATATCGCCCGAATCCCGCACGATCGTCGCCCCGATTCCGGGTCCGCTGAGGGCCGCACGAATCCGGGTTCGCCGGCTGACACCGATGACCAGTTGCGTGGCGTTCGCCGCCCGCGCGAACTCGACGAGGTCCCGGCGCACATCGTGCCCCACGATCTGGTGATAGACGCCCCCGAGGCTCTCGACCAATACCCGCTGGGCGGCCAACGCGCCCGGATGCGACGCCCGGAGACCGTCCTGGCTGATCACGTGCACGGCGATGAGCTCGCCGCCGGATGATCGCGCGGCGATTCGGGCGCCGCGCCGGATGAGCGTGTCGCCCTCCGGCCCCCCGGTCAACGCCACGACGACGCGCTCCCGGGCCGCCCATTTGCTGTCGATGCCGTGTTCGGCCCGATACGCATTCAGCGCGGTGTCGACCTCGTCGGCGAGCCACAGGAGCGCCAGTTCCCGAAGCGCCGTGAGGTTGCCGAGCCGGAAGTAGTTCGACAGGGCGGCGTCGATGCGGGCCGCCGGGTACACGTGGCCCTCCGCGAGGCGATCCCGCAGCGCCTGCGGGGCAAGGTCGACGACCTCGACCTGGTCCGCGCCCCGGAGGACGGCGTCGGGCAGCGTCTCCCGCTGCGGCACACCGGTGATCTGCTGAACGACGTCGTTGAGGGACTCGATGTGTTGGATGTTGACCGTGGAGACCACGTCGATCCCGGCATCCAGAATCGCCTGAACGTCTTGCCAGCGTTTCTCGTGGGTTGAGCCGGGGGCGTTCGTGTGGGCCAGCTCGTCGACGAGGGCAATCTCCGGCGCGCGAGCGAGCACGGCAGCAAGGTCCAGCTCGCTGAGCTCAACGCCCCGGTGGGTGACGCCCTTTCGCGGAATCAGCTCGAGACCCTCGAGCATGAGGGCTGTCGCGCTTCGGCCGTGGGTCTCGACGACGGCGACGACGACATCCCTGCCCTCTTCGCTGAGCCGCCGGCCCTCCTCGAGCATCGTGTAGGTCTTGCCCACGCCGGGAGCCGCCCCTAACAGCACTCTCAGCCGACCTCTGGTCATGATGAAACCCTACAGTCGAGAGAGCGCGATGTTCAGCGCCAGCACGTTGACCGTCGGCTCGCCCAGGTAGCCGAGATCCCGTTCCTGTGTGCTCGCGTCGACGAGGGCCCGCACCGATGCATCCGTCAGTCCCCGCGCCGTGGCAACGCGGTGCACCTGCATCAGCGCATTCGCCGGGCTGATCTGTGGGTCGAGTCCCGACCCCGATGCGGTCACGGCGTCGGCGGGAATCTGGGCGGCGCTCACGCCGTCTGAGCGTTCGATGGCTCTCTGCCGGTCGCCGATGGCGCTGATCAAGGCCGGGTTCTCCGGCCCGAGGTTGCTTCCGCTGGAGGCGGACGCGTCGTAGCCTGCGCCCGCGGACGACGGGCGCGATTGGAACCACTCCGGCAGTGCCGCGCCGGTCGCATCCGTGAACGACTGGCCGATGAGGGCCGAACCGATCGTGTTGTCCCCGACCGCGACGAGTGAGCCGTTCGACTGCGTCGGCAGTGCGAGTTGGCCCACGACCGTGATCGCGAGGGGGTAGGCCACCCCGAGCACGGCGGTGAAGACGAGCATTGCGCGAAGGGCGACCCAGTAGAACCTCAGGCTGCCGCGGGGTGAACTCATGATGATGTCCCTGTCTTTTCTGATTTGTCTCGTCGGCTCAGAAGCCGGGGAGAAGGGTGATGAGAAGGTCGATGAGTTTGATGCCGACGAACGGGGCGATGACGCCGCCGAGGCCGTACACCAGCAGGTTTCGGCCCAGGATGCTGGCGGCGGAGGCGGCGCGGTACTTCACGCCCCGGAGCGCCAGCGGGATAAGGATGACGATGATGATGGCGTTGAAGATGATGGCCGACATGATCGCCGAGGCCGGCGAGTGCAGCTGCATGATGTTCAGCAGGGCCAGGCCGGGGAACACCCCCGCGAACATGGCGGGGATGATGGCGAAATACTTTGCCACGTCGTTGGCGATCGAGAACGTGGTCAGCGCGCCGCGGGTGATGAGCAGCTGCTTGCCGATGCGCACGATGTCGATGAGCTTCGTCGGGTCGGAGTCGAGGTCGACCATGTTGCCGGCCTCTTTTGCCGCGCTCGTGCCGGTATTCATGGCCACGCCGACATCCGCCTGGGCAAGAGCCGGGGCGTCATTCGTACCGTCGCCGGTCATCGCGACGAGATTGCCACCCTCCTGTTCGCGGCGGATGAGGGCGAGTTTCTGCTCGGGGGTTGCCTCGGAGAGGAAGTCGTCCACGCCCGCCTCGGCGGCGATGGTCTTGGCCGTCAACGGGTTGTCGCCGGTGACCATGATGGTGCGGATGCCCATCGAGCGGAGTTCGGCGAAGCGCTCGGCGATGCCCTCCTTGACGATGTCCTTGAGATAGACGACGCCCAGGATTTGACGGCTGCCGTCGGCTCGCCCCGTCGCGACGACCAGTGGGGTGCCGCCCACGCCGGAGATGCGCTGGATCTGCTCGTCGAGGTCGGCGAGAACGCCCGGGCTTGGCGGTGTGGACTCGCCGACCCAGGCTATGACGGCCGAACCGGCACCCTTTCTGATCTGGGTTCCGTCGGTGCGATCAATGCCGCTCATCCGAGTCTGGGCGGTGAAGGGCACGATGTCGCCGGCTAGTTCCCCATCGTGCCGGAAACCCGTTTCTGCGGCGAGGTCGACGATCGACTTCCCCTCGGGCGTCGGGTCGCTCAGCGACGACAGCGCGGCCGCCTCAACGAGTTCTTCGGCGGCAAC
>CANFBG010000076.1 GCA_947444785.1 Microbacteriaceae bacterium
GACGCGGCACCGAGGCCGCTCATTCCCCCGGTGACAACCGCGACCCGGTTCAGGAGCCGACTCGGCCCATCAGTGCGACTCACGAGAGACCCTGTCTCCGCTGGCGCCCTGCAGGAAGTCGAGGTCGGCGCCGGTGTCGGCCTGCATCACGTGATCGACGTAGAGCTTCTCCCAGCCGCGGGTCGGGGCCGCGTACCCCTCGAGGGTGGCCCTGTTCGGCGTGCGAGCGTCGAGCACCTCCTGCGGCACGTCGATCGAGAGCGCTCGGTTCGGAACGTCGAGCACGATGAAGTCGCCGCTCTCAACGATCGCGAGGGGGCCGCCCGCGGCTGCCTCGGGCGTGACGTGCAGCACCACGGTGCCGTACGCGGTGCCGCTCATCCGGCCGTCGCAGATGCGCACCATGTCGCGCACACCCTGCTCGAGCAGCTTTTTCGGCAGCGGCATGTTCGCGACCTCGGGCATGCCCGGGTAGCCCTTGGGGCCGCAGCCGCGCAGCACGAGGATCGAGTCGGCATCGACGTCGAGGTCGGGGTCGTCGATGCGCGCGTGCATGTCTTCGATGGTGTCGAAGACCACGGCACGTCCCCGGTGCGTCAGCAGCCCGGGCGACGCCGCGGCGGGCTTGATGATCGCGCCACCCGGAGCGAGGTTGCCGTAGAGCACGGCGATACCGGCATCCGGCTGGAGCGGGGCGGTTCGAACGGTGATCACCTCGTTGTCCCAGATCTGGGCGTCGTCGAGGTAGGAGACGAGTGGCTTGCCGGTCACGGTCAGGGCGGTGGGATCGAGCAGGTCCTTGACCTCGCGCAGCACGGACAGCAGGCCGCCCGCGCGATGGAAGTCCTCCATCAGGAAGCGGCCGGCCGGCTGAAGGTTGACCAGCAGGGGCACCCCGCTGCCGATGCGGTCGAAGTCATCCAGCGTGAGGTCGATGCCGAGCCTGCCGGCGATGGCGAGCAGGTGCACCACGGCGTTGGTCGAGCCGCCGATCGCGGCCAGGGCCACGATCGCGTTCTGGAACGAGCCCTTGGTGAGGATGGTGCTGGGCCGGCGGCCGGCCTCGATCAGCTCGACGATCAGGCGACCGGTGTCCTGGGACCCCTGCAGCAGGCGGCTGTCGGGCGCGGGCGTTCCGGCGAGTCCCGGGATGATCGTGCCGAGCGCCTCGGCGACGAGCGCCATGGTCGACGCGGTGCCCATCGTGTTGCAGTGCCCCCGGCTGCGAATCATCGAGGACTCGGACTTGAGGAACTCTCCCTCGGAAAGGGT
Source organism: Microbacteriaceae bacterium (assembly GCA_947444785.1). GTDB lineage: Bacteria > Actinomycetota > Actinomycetes > Actinomycetales > Microbacteriaceae > Agreia. The sequence goes on from CANFBG010000076.1 coordinate 1,273, forward strand.
GCCGCCCCGCACCTCCTCGCTGAGCCGCCAGACGTCGGTGCCGCAGCCGAGCGGCTTGCCCTGGAACGTTCCGGTCAGCATGGGGCCGCCGGGAACGACGATCGCGGGCAGGTCGACGGAGGCCGCTGCCATCAAGAGGGAGGGAATCGTCTTGTCGCAGCCGCCCAGCAGCACCACCCCGTCGATGGGGTTCGCGCGCAGCATCTCCTCGGTCGCCATCGCGGCCATGTTGCGCCACAGCATGGCGGTGGGCCGCACCTGGGTCTCGCCGAGGGAGACGACGGGAAGAATCAGCGGGATGCCGCCGGCCTCGTAGATGCCCTGCTTCACGCTCTCGGCGACCTCATTGAGGTGGGAGTTGCAGGGCGTCAGGTCGCTCGCCGTGTTCGCGATGGCGATGTGCGGGCGGCCGTCGAAGGCATCCTCGGGCAGGCCCCGTCGCATCCACGCCCGGTGAATGTAGGCATTCCGGTCGGTGCCCTCGTACCACTGGGAGCTTCGTCGCTCGGTCATGGATGCGCTCTCTTCCGCTTTTTGGAATTACTGTCTAGCATGTGGAATACGATGAATGCTAGTTCACGCGCAGCCGAGACGGAACCCTCGGGCGACGATAGGTCCGACGATAGGACAGACGAGAAAATCGTCGGCACCGACCGGGTTCTCGCGGTGCTGATCGAGCTCGGCAAGCACGCCGAGGGAATCAGTCTCGACGAGATGGCGAAGGCCGTCAACAGTGCGAAACCCACGGTGCACCGGGCGCTGGCATCCCTTCGCCGGGCCGGGCTCGCGGGCCAGGACGGCCGAGGCCGCTACCTGCTGGGCGACGAGTTCCTGCGGATGGCGTTCGCCTATCAGGAGGCCAAGCCCGATCACGTTCGGGTGCAGCCGATCCTCACAATGCTGGCCGAGCGATTCGGCGAGACGGCCCACTACGCCGTGCTCGATAGAGACGCGATCGTCTACCGCGCCAAGGTCGACCCGTCGGTGGGTGCCATGCGACTGACGTCAACGGTCGGCGGCCGCAACCCGGCGCACGCCACCGCCGTCGGCAAGCTGCTGCTCTCCTATGCGCTTGTCGATGAGGAGGCCGTTCTCGAGTGGATGGGCGACCGCACCCTTGAGCGGCCCACGGCACACACGATGGCCACGGCGGCAGAGCTGAACAGCCAACTCGAACTCATCCGCGAGCGCGGCTACAGCCTCGACGACCAGGAGAACGAGCCGGGCGTGAACTGCCTGGCGGTGCCCATCTTCCTCACCTCGCCGAGCGTGCCCACCGGAGCCGTCAGCGTCAGCGCCCTCGCCTACCGCACCCCGCTGAAAAGCCTCATCGACGACCTTGCCGCCATCCGGCTGATCGTCGCCGGCCACGAACCCACACCGACTAAGGACTGATCCATGTTCCTCATGCGCATTGGAGCCGCAGGCTCCGAGAGGCCCGTCGCCCGAATCTCCGACACCCGCTACGTCGACCTCTCCGACGTCGTGACGGACTTCAACGAGGAGTTCTTCGGCTCGGGGGGAATCGAGAGGGTGCGGGGCCTCGCTGCCGAGCGCGCAGCATCCGGTTCAACGGAGAAATTCGCCGGTGAGCGCATCGGTGCGCCCTTCGCACGGCCGCACCAGATCCTCTGCATCGGCCTCAACTTCAGCGACCACGCGGCCGAGAGCGGGCAAGCTGTTCCGGAGGAGCCCATCCTCTTCACGAAGTCGCCGAACACCCTGATCGGCCCGAACGATTTCGTGCGCATCCCCCGGGGCTCGACGAAGCCCGACTGGGAGGTCGAGCTCGGCATCGTGATCGGCCGCCGCAGCTCGTATCTGGACAGCGTCGAGGAGGCCCGCGACGCTATCGCCGGGTTCTGCGTCGTGAACGACGTCAGCGAGCGCTCGTTCCAACTCGAGCGGGGCGGCCAGTGGTCCAAGGGAAAATCGGCTGAGACGTTCAACCCCGCGGGCCCCTGGCTCGTCACGCCGGATGAGATCGAGGATGTGCAGAACCTCGGGATGTGGCTCGATGTCAACGGCATTCGGCGCCAGACCGGCTCCACCTCGAAGATGGTCTTCGATCCGTTCTTCATCGTGCACTACCTCAGCCAGTTCTTGGTGCTCGAGCCGGGCGACCTGATCAACACCGGCACGCCTCCGGGCGTCGGCATGGGCTTCACGCCGCCGATCTGGCTTCAGCCGGGCGACGTGATGGAACTCGGCATCGAGGGGCTCGGCGTTCAGCGCCAGGGCGTCCTCGCGCCCCGCTCGGCGTCGTGAGAGAGGGCTCGATGCGGGCGTTCGTCGTCACCGGCCCCGGTGAGAGCGAGGTTCAGGATGTCCCGGCGCCCGTCGCCCTCCCCGGCCACGTCGTCATCGATGTCGAGCGCGTCGGGGTCTGCGGCACCGACGTCGAGTTCTTCACGGGCGAGATGCAGTACCTGCACGAGGGTCACGCGGCATTCCCCATGCGACTCGGCCACGAGTGGTGCGGCATCGTCTCCGCCGTAGGCGACGGCGTGGATGCCCGCTGGCTCGGTCGGAGGGTGACCGGCGACACGATGCTCGGCTGCGGTGCCTGCCGCCGCTGCCTCGCCGGCAACCAGCACGTCTGCGAGTTCCGGTTCGAGCTGGGCATTCGCGGCGGATTCCCCGGCGCCCTCGCCGAACAGCTCGCCGTGCCCGCCAGCTCGCTTCACGAACTGCCGGACACTGTCGATGAGGTGCTCGGCGCCCTCGTCGAGCCCGGCGGCAACGCACTGCGCTCCGTGCAGGGCGCGAATCTCTCCCCCGGCGACCGGGCGCTCGTGCTGGGCGCCGGAACGATCGGCCTGCTCGCCGCGATGTTCGCCGCCGCCCGGGGCGTCGAGGTGCACCTGATGGGCCGGTCCCGCCGGTCGCTGGACTATGCCCGTTCCCTGGGCTTCACCGGGGTCTGGGCCGAGGCCGAGCTGCCCGACCTGCCGTTCGACGCCGTGATCGACGCCTCCAACGCCCCATCCCTGCCGGCCAAGGCCCTCGAACTCGTGGAGCCGGCCAAGCGCATCGTCTACGTCGGCCTCGCCGGCACGCCCAGCGTCGTGGACACCCGCATCCTCGCCCTGAAGGACGTGACCGCCGTCGGCATCCTCAGCGCCTCCCCCGGTCTTGCGGGCACCATCGACCTCTATGCCTCCGGCGCGGTCGACCCGCGGCCGCTCGTCGCGGCAACCGTCGGGCTCGACGGCGTCGGCGCGATCCTCGCCGGCCATCGGCCGCCCGGAGCGGGCCACGGCCCCAAGATGCACATCGACCCTCGAATAAAGCCGTAAGAACCCCCAAGGCAAGGAAGTCCCATGAGTGAGTTCAACAATCTCGTCGCGATCGTGACGGGCGGAGCCAGCGGCCTGGGCGCCGCCACGGCAGCCCTGCTCGCCGAGCGCGGCGCCCGCGTCGCCGTGCTCGACCGTGCGGTAGACACCCTGCCCGACGGCCTGTTCGGCGTCGTCTGCGACGTCACCGACCGGGTGCAGGTGAACGCCGCCGTCGGGACGGTCGCATCCCACTTCGGTGCGATCGATATCGTGATCAACAACGCCGGCATCGGTGCGACGGGAGACGTTGCCGCGAACGACGACGACGAGTGGCGCCGGGTATTCGATGTCAATGTTCTCGGCATCGCCCGGGTGTCGGCCGCAGCCCTCCCGTACCTCCGCCGCTCGTCACATGCGGCAATCGTCAACACCTCCTCGGTCGTCGCTGCCGTCGGCGTGCCCAACCGGGCGCTCTACGCCGCATCCAAGGGGGCAGTCTCGGCCCTGACCCTGGCGATGGCCGCCGATCACGTTGCCGAGGGCATCCGGGTGAACGCGGTCACGCCCGGAACCGCCGACACACCCTGGGTCGCCCGTCTTCTGGCCGCGGCCGAGGACTCGGCTGCCGCCACTGCCGCCCTGAAGGCACGCCAGCCCCTCGGCCGCCTCGTCAGCGCCGACGAGGTCGCCCACGCGATCGTCTACCTCGCCTCCCCCCACACCTCATCCACCATCGGCACCCTGCTCCCCGTCGATGGCGGCATGGCCGGCATCAAGATCTAGGACGGAAAAACAATGACCCCTTTGGCAATCTCCAGCACAAGAAAACTCAGGATCGGAATTCTCGGCGCCGCCGGAATCGCCCCGGCAGCCATCATCCGACCGGCCGCCCGTCGGAACGACGTCGTGATCGCCGCGATCGCGTCCCGCAGTGCCGAGGCTGCGGCTGACTACGCCGCCCTGCATGGCATCGAGGCCTCCTACGGCTCCTATGCGGAGCTCCTGGCCGACCCGTCGATCGACCTCGTGTACAACGCCCTCCCCGCGTCCGGGCATGCCCCGCTGTCGATCGCGGCGCTGGAGGCCGGAAAGCATGTGCTCTGCGAGAAGCCTTTCGCACTCAACGCCGACGAGGCGAGACGGATGCGCGCGACCGCCGACGCCACGGGAAATCGCCTGATCGAGGCCTTCCACGATCGGTACCACCCCGTAAGCCACGAGATCGACGCGATCGTTTCCTCGGGGGTTCTCGGGGACATCGTGTCGCTCGTCGCCGACTTCTCGAGCTCGCTGACGTTCGACCCGCGCTCGATCCGGCACGACCCCGTCATCGGCGGCGGCGCCCTGATGGACCTCGGCTGCTACCCCGCGCACTGGGTCCGCGCCCTCACCGGCGAGGAGCCGCGCGTGATCTCGGCGACCTCGAGCGTCAACCCGATGGGCGCAGACATCAGCATGGATGCATCGCTCGTCTTCCCCTCGGGCATCACCGCCCAGGTCACGACCAGCATGATCGAGGGCACCCCGCTGAACAGCAGCCTCGACATCGTCGGCACCCGGGGAACGGTGCACGTCGACAACATGGTCTTCCCGAGTCAGGGCCACAGCATCACCACGACGATCGACGGGCTGTCGACATCGCTGACCGTTCGAGGCGGCGAAACCTACGATCATCAGCTCGCGGCGATCGTTGCGGGCCTCTCATCCGGCACCCCGCTCTTGACGGAGGGCGCCGACTCGGTGAACAACATGATGCTGATCGACGCGATCTACGCCGCAGCAGGGTTCGACCGCAGCTTTCGGCCGACCGCTTAAGCGCTAAGGGAGGAGATTCCACCCGTTACGTCGTGGAGCGACGTGAAGGTCGAAATCTCCTCCCTTAGAGAGGTGCGATGACCGGTTAGTGCATCATCGCCGGCGCATCGTCTGCTGCTTCCGCGGCAGCGGATGGCGCGGCGTGGCCGTGCGGGTTGGACAGCGAGATGCCGTCACCCTTCCGACGGAACAGCAGTGCCGAGAGGACGAGGCCGACGGCGAAGAACCCGGCACCCCAGAGGTACGCGGTCGCGTAGCTGTTGACCGCGGCATCCGCTGCGACCTGGGCCGTGACCGGCATGTGCGAGGCAATGTAGTCTGTCGCCGCGGTGGCCGCGAGGGTGTTCAGCAGCGCCGTTCCGATGGACCCGCCGACCTGCTGGCTGGTGTTGACCATCGCCGAGGCGACACCCGCGAACTGACGGTCGACGCCGAGGGTGGCCGTCTGCATCGAGGCGGGCATGATCGAGCCCATTCCGAAGCCGATGATCATCAGCGGCGGCATGATGTTCAGCACGTACACGCTGGATGTGTCGAGCTGCGTCAGCAGCAGCATGCCGACCATGGCGAGCGCCATGCCGAAGGGAACCATGACCTTCGGGCCGAACCGGGGCACGAAGATGTTGGTCGACAGCTGCGCGGCGAGCACGAGCATCGCGATCATCGGCAGGAACGAGTACCCGGTCTGCATCGGGCTGTAATGAAGCGTCGTCTGCAGGTAGTACGTCACGAACAGGAAGACGCCGAACATGCCGGCACCCGCGATCAGCACCGAGCTGTAGGCCGCACCGCGGTTGCGATCGAGAACGATCTGCAGCGGGAGAAGCGGATGCGCCGCCCGGCGCTGCCACAGCACGAACGCGACCAGGAGAACGACGGCACCGGCCAGCATTCCCCACGTGAGCGGCGAGTCCCAGCCGTTCGTCTCGGCGTTGGAGAAGCCGTAGACCAGGCCGAACAGGGCACCGGAGACGAGGATGGTTCCGGGGATGTCGAGCTTCGGGCGGGGGCCGGTGCGGGCGACGTGATCGACAAAGATGATCGCACCGATGATGCCGATGATCGCGATGAAGACGTTGATGTACAGGTTCCAGCGCCAGTTGAAGTTCTCGGTCAGGTAGCCGCCGAGCAGGAGTCCCACGGCCCCGCCGGCACCGGCGATCGCGCCGAAGACGCCGAACGCGCGGGCGCGCTCCTTCGGGATCGTGAAGGTGGTCGTCAGAACGGCCAGGGCGGTCGGGGCGAGAAGCGCGCCGAATGCACCCTGCAGCGCGCGGGCCGCGACGAGTGTGCCGAAGGTGTCGGCGGCACCGCCCAGGGCGGAGGCCGCGGCGAAGCCGATCAGTCCGATGATGAAGGTGCGCTTGCGCCCGATGAGGTCAGAGAGGCGACCGCCGAGCAGCAGCAGGCTGCCGAAGGCGAGCGAGTACGCGGTGACGACCCACTGGCGGTCGCCGTTGGAGAAGCCGAGGTCCGCCTGGGCGGCGGGCAGGGCGATATTCACGACGGTGGAGTCGAGAACGACCATGAGCTGGGCGAGGCCGACGACAATGAGGGTCCACCAACGACGGGAGTGCTTGTGCACCACAGGGGTGGCCGCTGATGTGTCGGAGGACACGGAGGAGGTTTTAGGCATAACCGCGACTATATACGATACTCTGGAGTTCCGGATCTCCCAAGTTCCTGAATTTACCGTCACGTAACATTGAGTTCTCCCTTGAAACGAAAGCCCGCCGCGATGCTCACACACGACGTCACCATGCACGTCGTCGACCATCCCACGAAGCTCGGCCGCAAGCGTGACCTAGGCCGCGATGCAGAGATTCTCGACGCCGCCCTCGAGGTTCTCTCGGAGACCGGCTACGAGGGGATGACCATCGACATGGTCGCCACCCGCGCCAAGGCCGGAAAAGCCACGATCTATCGGCGCTGGCCATCCAAGGCAGAGCTCGTCATCGACGCGGTGGGCTGCATGAAGAAGCACGAGGCGACGGCACCCCTGCCCGATACGGGAACCCTTCGCGGGGACCTCATCGCGATGATCAAGCCGCAGTCCATCGAAGACGGCGAGAAGAAGTTCCAGATCATGGCCGGTGTCCTGGCAATGATCGGCCAGGCCCCGGAGCTTGCGGAAGCTGCGAACGCAGCGATCATCCAGCCTCGGGCAACCGCCAATCGCACCCTGATGCAGCGGGCCAAGGATCGCGGGGAGATCGCGGCCGACTGCGACATCGACACCGTGTCACTGGTGACCCCGTCGATGGTCGCCTACCGCGTGCTGCTGTTGCGAAAGACGGTCGACCGCGAGTATCTGATCTCCCTGATCGACGGCGTGCTTCTGCCCGCCCTGGGCCTCAGCGGGCCAGCGGCCTGCGAAGACGCCCGACCCCGGGGATGAACCTGCCGACGCGGGCACCGTAGGCGTAATATTCCGGGTGCTCGGCCAGGAGCATCCGCTCTTCCCAGCGGGTCTTGACCGCAAGAAGCGCGACCAGCATCACCCAGGCGATTCCGTGCCAAACGGATGCGCCAACCATCAGCAGCCCCAGCCCGCCCAGCATGAGTCCCGAGTAGATGGGGCTCCGCAGAAGGCCGTAGATTCCGGTCGAGACGAGCGGTGCATCCTGCTTCGGAATGGGGCTGGCGGTCAGGGCCCGACCGAGACCTCGCACTCCCAGGGCGGCGAGCACGACGCCCGCACCGACGAGGATCATGCTCACAACGAAGACCAGAGCACCGACAGGCCAGAGGGACCCGTGCGGCAGGAAGACGAGGGCGCCGAGCAGCACGAACTGCAGGACCACCAGACCCACTGCCACAGCGCGTTTCATGATGTGACGCTCTCGCGAATTGCGGCGTCAGGCTCCGCGACCGGCTGCAACATGAACAGCCTCACGGTTCTGCCGGAGTCGCGCTCGTAGGCGCGGTACCCCGGCCATTGAGCCTGGATCAGCTGCCACGCCCGCTCTCGAAAATCGTCGCCGATGATCGTCGCCCGCACCGCCATTCTTCGGCCCCGAACGCTTATTGCGGCGTCCGGATGCGCGAGCAGGTTGTAGGTCCAGGCCGGGTGCCGCTCCCGGGCGAAACTGGTGCCGGCAACGATCGCCCGCCCGCGGCCGTCCGGCGTGTACATCAGCTCGGTGTGGCGCTCGATGCCGGAGTGCGCGCCGATGGAATGGAGTACGAGCGAGTGAACGAGCAGACCGCTCAACTGCACCCGGCCGCCGCTGAGGTCCCTGATCCATCGCTCGACGGTGGGCATGGTGCGCGGGGCCAGGAAGCGGAAGATCCGCGTGCGGGTCAGAGGCGCGACGCTCAGTCGAACGAGTCTGACCACGGATGCCATGTCCCCATTCTGCCCGGATGACCACAACCGGGCAGGTGGCTGGCGCAAATCTCTGCCACGCTATATACATACGCTCCAGAACCAATCCGAACCAGCTTCCAGAGGACAGCCACCGAATTCATGTTGCACACCGCAGTCTTGGACCAACAGCTCAGCGACTTCCTCAACGCCAGCGGCATCGTGCTGTTCTACCTCGTGGTCTGGGGCCTCGTCTTCGCCGGCACGGGCCTGTTCGTGGGCGCGTTCATCCCCTTCATCACGGGTGACTCACTGCTCTTCGCGTCGGGCCTGGTAGCTGCTGCGAGCCCCAACCTGAGCATCGCCGTGCTCGCGCTCGGCACGGGCATTGCGGCGTTCATCGGCGACCAGGTCGGCTTCGTCATGGGGCGCCACTTCGGCCGTCCCTACCTGGATCGCAGGAGCGGCCCCCGGATGCGCCGCATCATCGATCGCGTCGACGGCTTCTACAGGAAGTACGGCTGGTGGTCTGTGGCCGTTGCCCGTTTCATCCCCTGGGCCCGCGTGTTCGTGCCCTGGGTCGCCGGAATCGGCGCGATGAACTACTACAAATTCCTCACCAGCAATCTCGTCGGCGCCCTCGCGTGGGGCGTGGGCCTCACCCTGACCGGCTACTACGCGGCGTCGATCCCGGCGGTGAAGTCCGCCGCATATGTCATCGCCGGCATATTCATCACGCTGTCGATCATCGCCAGCGTTCGCACCTGGCGACTCGATCGCCGCGAACGCCGCGGCCTCAATCACTCCGCGCCGTAGCCATCCCCGCCAAGCTGACCAGATCTGTCGCGGCCAGGTTCGGCCAGCCATTCAGCAGATCGCGCCATCCGGCCGAAACAGCGGATGCGCCCCAGCGGGCACCCAGGAGACCGCCCGCGATCGCGGCGACCGTGTCGGGTGCAGCTCGACTTCCCTCCGGTCTGGTTCGGCACAATGCCGATGATCTTCACCAGTCGGGCGGTGCAGGAAAACAGCTACACGAACATGTCACCCTGGGCAGCCGTTGCCCACGCCTTCGAGGCCCTAGGGTTCAGCCCCGAGGACTCCTACCTGCTGCACCTGTGCCTGCCCGGTGAGCGCCGGCCCGAGCGGGCGCACCCCTTCATCACCGTGGTGACCTAACAAGGCGGCTTCTTTTGCAACACCCTGAACGCCAACGACTGGGCACCCTGGCCCGATCTTGTGCGCTCCGGGATGACCCCGCTGCGGGCGACCAGCCTCGTGCTCGACGGCGGAAACCCGATCGTTCCCGACGGCTTCATCATGGACGGCACCGGAAAGGTGGTGCTCAGCACAGACGACTGATTCGTTCGTTGCGGCCGAGACCGTGCCGGCGTTGCCCGGGTAGGGCGATTCTTTGTTTTTCTGTGTTTGATTTTGACAAACAAAGATAAACACAGCTAATCTCAGCTAAACCAAAAGCCACCCTTTCCAGCCGCAGTTCTCAGAGTCGAGGAGTCACACGTGTTCGCAGAAGAGCGTCAGGGCCTCATCGCCGATCTGCTCGCCGGTGCCGGCCGGGTGCGGGTTTCCGATCTCGCGATCCACTTCGATGTCACCCCCGAGACGGTTCGCAAGGACCTCTCCACGATGGAGGAGGCCGGCCAGCTGCGCCGC
>CANFBG010000077.1 GCA_947444785.1 Microbacteriaceae bacterium
ACTGGTCGATGCGGCCATCGCGGATCTCGAGGTCGACGACCACGAGCTTGCCGCCCGGAACCTTGTATTCACCATGCATCGGATGCGCTCCCTGTCAGCTAGGCCTGTCTTGTAACAGCTGGGCCTGACTTTCAACAGTACTCGCGCTGATCACACGTGGGAGTCAAGCCAGCGCACGAGGCGCGCGTAGACCTCGACGCGATTGATCTCGTTGAAGATCTCGTGCCGGTCACCGGCGAAGATGACCACCTCGACGTCTGTGACCCCGGCCTTCTCGCGGTAGCTGGCGGCGAGTTTCTTGATGCTCTCCTCGCCGCCTAGCACGTCGTCCTCGCCGATCATGATCAGGATCGGCAGGTCGCTGCGCACCGCCGCGCTGGGCGTGCCGAAGAGTCGCAGCCCGTCGGGGATGCTGAGCAGCTTGAGGGCGCTGGCCTCCACGATCAGCGGGTCGGCCGCCGCCTTGGCCTGCTCGGTCTCGTCGCGGGTCATCCACTCGAAGCCGGTGCCGCCGCGCTTGCCCGTTGCGGAATCGATCGGGCGGTGGCTCTTCGCGAGGTCGCCGGCGAACATCGAGCCGGGGGTGCGATAGGCCGTTCCCGTAAGCACGAGCGCGTCGTAGTCGTTCGAGTGCTCGTTGATCAGCTTCTGCGCCATCAGGGAGCCGAGGCTGTGGCCGAGGAAGGTGAGGGGCACTCCGGGGTTCTCCCGCCGGATGATCGCGCTCAGCTGGCGCAGGCCCGTGATGATCGCGCGCAGGCCGCCGGGGCCGGGCCGGCCGATCTTCGACAGGTCGCCGCCATACTGGGCGAGCCCGGTCTGGCCGTGGCCCCGATGGTCGTCGGCGTAGACGGAGTAGCCGGCCGAGTTCAGCGCGGCGGCCAGCTCGGCGTAGCGCCCGGCGTGCTCGCCGAGACCGTGAGCGATCTGAACGACGCCGCGCGGGGAGTCGACAGTCCACTCGTAGTAGTGGATGGAAATACCGTACTCATCAGTGAATTGGGCCACAGGGACATTGTGGCCCAATTCCCTCCTGAGCTTCTAGACCTCGCGGGTGATCTCCACCTTCACGAACAGCTTCGAGCCGAACGGTCCCGCGTACACGCCGCGAAGGGGCGCGACGTCGTTGTAGTCCCGGCCGCGGCCGATGATGACGTGCCGGTCGCCGATGTCGATCGAGTTGGTCGGGTCAAAGCCGCGCCACTCGCCGCAGAACCACTCGACCCAGGCGTGCGACTCGCCCGTCACCGTCTCGCCGATCTCGGCGTTGGGCTTCGGGTGCAGGTAGCCGGAGACGTAGCGCGCGGGAATGCCGACCGAGCGCAGAGCTCCCAGGGCGATGTGCGTGATGTCCTGGCAGACGCCGCGCTTGTCGGCCCAGGCGTCCGCCGCGGTGGAGTGCACGTGGGTGACGCCCGTGACGTACTTCATCGCGTCGCCGATGGCCGAGCAGATCTCCAGTGCCGCGTCGCACGGGCTGGTGTGCCGCGCCACGATCTCGGCCGCGAGCGCCTTGACGTCGTCGGTCGGCGCCGTCAGCCGCGTCTGTCGGGAGTGCTCGGCGAAGATGAGGCCGCGGGAGCTCGCCTCCTTGAGGTTGTCCCAGCCGACCGGATGCTCGCCGTGCACACGCGGACGCACCTCGACGAGGCTCGTCGCCGTGAGCGAGAGCTCCTTGTGCGGGGTCAGCACCTCGAAGGAGGAGACCCGGGTGCCCCAGTAGTCCACGTAGTGGTGGTTGCTGGAGACGGGCGAGATCTCGAGGTTGGAGAACAGAACGAACTGGTCGGTCGAGGTGACCGGCAGCATGCGCGCCTCGTTGTAGGACGCCGCCACCTCGCCCTCGTAGCGGTAGCCCGTCGAGTGACGGATGCGGAGCCGGTTCATGAGGCCTCCCCTGTCCAGGTCGGTGCAGCGTTGGTCGGGAAGTACCGCTCGCGAATCGCCTCGGAGGCGGCGCTCGTCGCGACCTGGACGCTGTCCATGTGCTGCGGCAGGTCGTGCAGAAGATCCATGATCGGGCGATACTCCAGCTGGCTGCGGATCTGGCCGAGCAGGCGCTGGGCCTGGTCGGTGACGCCGATGCGGTCGGTGTGCGGGGCGATGTCCCGGAGGCACTGCTCGGCACGTGAGACGGAGAACAGGATGGAGCGCGGGAACAGCCGGTCGAGCAGCAGGAACTCGGCCGCGTTCTTGGCCGACGGCGCCCCGCGATAGGTGCGGAGGTACGTCTCGTACGCGCCGCACGATCGGAGGATCGTGGTCCACGATGGCCCGCTGCCCTCGGTGAGCGAGCGGGTGGCCAGAAGCCGCGCCGTCATATCCGCCTGCTCGATGCTTCGGCCGAGCGTGAAGAAGTGCCAGGCCTCGTCGCGGCTGGTGCCACTCTCGACGATGCCGACGGCGAGCGCCGCACGCTCCCTCGCCCAGGCGAAGAAATCGTGGGTCTTCTCGTTGGAGATGCGGCGAGGCATCTTGGCGCGCGTCGTGTTCAGGCACTCCCAGAGGTCGGTCGACACGATCTCGCGCGCACGCCGGGCGTTCTCCCGGGCGGCACCGATCGAGTAGGCGATGGATGCCGGATTCGTGCGATCCAGGGCGAGAGCGGCCAGCACGTCGTCGCGGGTCAGCTCGGTATCGTCGTCGGGAACATCGCTGCCCATGAGGTGAAGGAGCGACCGGCAGGCGAGATTCTCCTCGATCCACGGGTCTTCCAGGAGCAGCTGCAGGTGCACATCCAGGATGCGCGCCGTGCCGTCGCTGCGCTCGATGTAGCGGCCGATCCAGAAGAGGCTCTCGGCGATTCGGCTCAGCATGAAGGCACCTCGCTTGCAGTCGTCTCGGCAGTCTGCTGTTGCTGTTGCACCTGATCCTTGTTGGTTCGAGGCTTGTCGTGCGGGGAATGGTCGACGGCGTGCGATCGAGGCGCACCGTCCTCCTCCTCGCCCGTCTCCTTCTCCAATTCCTCACTGGCCGCCTGCTCGCGCACGAGGCCCTGGATGTCTCGGGTCATGACCTCGGCCGAGAACTCCCGGGGAAGTCCGATGACCCAGGTGTCCTTGGAGCCGCCGCCCTGGCTGGAGTTCACCACGAGCTCGCCCTCGGGAAGGGCAACGCGGGTCAGGCCGCCGGGCAGCACCCAGACGTCGCTGCCGTCATTCACGGCGAACGGCCGGAGGTCGGCGTGCCGCGGGCGCATGCCCTCCTCGACGAGCGTGGGGATGGTCGAAAGCTGCACGACGGGCTGGGCGATCCAGCCGCGCGGGTCCTTGAGCAGCTGCTTGCGCAGGGTCTCGAGCTCGTCCTTGGATGCGGCGGGGCCCACGACGAGGCCCTTGCCGCCGGAGCCGTCGACGGGCTTGATGACGAGCTCGTCGAGCCGATCGAGCACCTCTTCGAGAGACGCCGGGTCTTCGAGTCGCCAGGTGTCGACGTTCGGGATGATCGGGTCTTCGCCCAGGTAGTAGCGCATCAGGTCGGGCAGGTACGTGTAGACGAGCTTGTCGTCGGCCACGCCGTTGCCGACCGCATTTGCGATCGTGACGTTGCCTAGCCGCGCGGCCATCAGCAGCCCGGGCGAGCCGAGCTGGGAGTCCGCGCGGAACTGCAGTGGGTCGAGATACTCGTCGTCGACCCGGCGATAGATCACGTCGACGCGCTTCGGGCCACCCGTGGTGCGCATCCAGACCCGGCCGCCGGAGCAGAACAGGTCGCGGCCCTCGACGAGCTCGACGCCCATCAGTCGGGCCAGCAGGGTGTGCTCGAAGTAGGCCGAGTTGTAGACGCCGGGCGTGAGCACGACGACGTTCGGGTCGTCGACGGTGGCGGGGGCGGATGCGCGCAGCGCCTGGAGGAGCTTGTTCGGGTAGTCGCCGACCGGGCGCACCCGCATCGACGTGAACAGCTCGGGCAGGGTCTGCGCCATCACGCGGCGGTTGGAGATGACGTAGCTGACGCCGCTGGGCACGCGCACGTTGTCTTCCAGCACCCGCCAGGCGCCCTTCTCGTCCCGGATGAGGTCGATGCCCGAGACCTGGATGCGCACGTTGTTCGCCGAGACGATGCCCGCGGCCTGCCGGTGGAAGTGGCTGGAGGAGGCGATCAGCGATGCCGGGATGACGCCGTCGCGCACCGCCGCCTGGGGCCCGTACACGTCGGCGAGGAAGGCCTCGAGTGCGCGCACCCGCTGCTTGATGCCGGCCTCGACATCGACCCATTCCTTCTGCTCGATGACCCGCGGAACGGCGTCGAGCGGGAACGGGCGCTCCTCACCGGCGAAGTCGAAGGTGACTCCCTGGGCAAGATACGAGCTGGCCAGCGCGTCGGTTCGACCGCGCAGCTCCTCCTGCGTCATCTTCGCCAGGGCGTTGAACACGTCCTTGTAAGCCGCACGGGCTTCAGCCGGGGAGTGCGAGGTGGGCTCGGGGAACATCTCGTCCCAAGGCCTCGCCGAACCCATGTTCTTGCGGGGTTTCAGCGTGGCCCCATAGCCAGCGAAGAGGTCTACCATGCTGAAACTCTAGCCGCGCTTGATTGCCGGATTGTTACAGAAATGCTTCCTGCGAGCGCCCTATGGCCAGGCCCGACGCCTACACCGCTCCCCCGCTGAGCGCGAGCACCTCGCGGGCCCTGGCCTTGGCGATTGAGGAGTAGGTTCTCGCTGCATCTTGGGCAGCCGCTTTGTCCCCCGCTTCGATGGCGTCCATGATTTGGCGTTGAACGTCGACGAAGAACTGCGAGCTCTCCGAGGTGGCGCCAAAGCTTCGAGTCATGACCTGCTTGATGGCGAGTCCCTCGAAGACGGAGGTCAGCAGCGGGTTCTCTGCGAGGGAGATGAGCCCCTCATGGAACTTGTAGTTTGCCTCCAGGTAGGAATCGAAATCGACGAAGTGGTCATCCACGAGCAGGGACGCCATTTTCTCGAAATCGCGCCGGAGCTCGGCTATCGCGCTGTCCGGGATTGAGCCAACGACCTGCTCGAGCACTCCGAGTTCAATCAGCAGCCGCGCATCGAACGTCGCGTCTGATGAACGGATATCGAAGGGCAGGACGAGGTAGCCGCCGCCAAGTTCTCGGCGCACGAGGCCGTCGCCCGCCAGCCGGGTAAGCGCGTAGAACACGGAGGGCTCTTCGGCATCGAGGGCGGTGGCGAGTTCCGCCACAGTCACGACATCCTCCGGCTGGTAGTGCCTGGTGAGAACGAGCCCACGAACGGTTCGATAGACCGCTTCGTCTCGAGCCTGGGCGAAGCGACCGAATCCGCCGCGAAAGTAGGTAAGCGGTTGGCCGTCGGCCACGTCGGCCGAGATAACCCGTCCGACGAAGATCGTGTGTGTTCCCCCGATGATGCGGTCGACGACCTCGCATTCGATATGTGCCAGCGCGTCTTCGAGAAGCGGTACTCCTTGAAGCCCTTCCCGCACGGCTACTCCCGCGAACTTGTCGCTGCTGGGCGAGGCAAAACGGTAGGCGAGCTCGCTGTGACCCTCGCCAAGTACGTTGATCGCGTACTTACCCGTTCGAGAGACCGCATTCGCCGACGGCGTGGCATTGTTCAGGCACACGATCATCATGGCGGGGTCAGCCGACAGCGACGTCACTGAGCTTGCCGTCGCGCCGAATCGGCCGTCATCATCCGCTGTTGTGATGATCGTGACACCCGAGGCCAAGTGACCGGCGACGTGTCTGAAGTGACGTCCGTCAATTGTCGGATGGGAACTATCGATTGTTGACATCGCGCATCTCCTTCACTTCGTTGTTTGCTTGCATGGCTATCGATTCTGAAACGTCCTGGTCGGCCAGGAAAGAGTTGACCAGCTGGGCAAATTCTGCGGGGCGCTCGAGAACGACGGCATGTCTTCCATCGAGCCACTCGAGCGATGCAGTGTTGAGGCCTGCAGCCAGCGACTGGGCCGCTGCCACAAATGCCGGACCGTCCCCGTCGCCACAGACGACGAGCGTGGGAGCGGCGATGCGTGCAACATCATCCTGAACATCAACCGCAGCCAACAGTTCGCAGTTTCGCGCATACTGCTCGGCCGACATCGCCACGAGCGTGTCGCGGGTTCGACCCACGGCAGCCGAACCCGAACCCAAGAACTCGCTCGTGAACCACATGTCCAGGGTTGCCTGGACCACAGCGTCCGTGCCCGCCGCTCGAACCAGAGCGCTCCTGTCCGTCCACATCTTCCGCATCTGCTGCGGATAGACCGTTACCGTGTCGACGAGGACGATTCGTCTTACCCGGTCGGGAGACCGGGAAGCCAGGTACTGCGCCACGAGTCCACCGAGCGAGACTCCGATCACGTCTGCCTGCCTTATTCCCATCGCATCCATTTCAGAAATGACCGAGGCCGCAAGAAACTCGAGGCCCGCTCCAGCCGGCAGATCCTGCCCCTGCCCGTGCCCGGGAAGGTCGAGGGCACAGACACGATCAGTCGCGAGGTGCGGAATGACGTCGTGCCAGAAATGCCGATCCGAGCCAAGAGAGTGGAGAAGGATCACAGGCGTCGTCATCGCACACGCTCTTTCAGAGTGACTGTGCCCTCAGGCGGGGGCGTCCGGGCAACATTCATGGTGAACGCAAGGGTCGTGTAGTAGCCGACTGCAGCTATCAGATCGACGATCGCGGCGGTTCCGAGCGGCTCCAGACGAGAGAAGGCCTGCTCGGGAATCGAGCCCGTTTCCAGGAGCGACCGAACCGCATCCCAGGCGGTGGAGAGCTCGGGGCGCCCGTCGCTTGGCTTACGACTCGCCTCGATATCCTCGATGACCGACTCGGGAACTCCGGCCCGCAACGCCAGCGGGTGGTGGTACACCCACTCAAATTGCTGGTCCCAGTGCCGGGCCACCGTAAGAACGACCAACTCGAAGACGTCGCCCGGAAGGCTGCTCTCAAACCGCAAGTACTCACCGACGAGCTGAAGCCGCGTCATCAGGACCGGGCTGTGGAGCAGAGGAACGAACGGCCCGAAAAGAGCCCCTCGGGGCCCGGAGCGAATGCGATCCGCAGCCTCGGTCTGCGCCGGCGAAAGATCCTCGTCAGGGGGGAGAGCAAGCGGCGGGTCGACGATTGCCATTATTGCGCCAGCTCGGCGTTGATGATGGGCATGACCTCCTTGGCCATCAACTCCATCGACCGTCGCGCAAGGCGCTCGTCGACCCAGTCCATGCCGGCGTAAACGATTTCCCCGAAGTCACCGGTCTCCTCGCGGAAGGCCAGAATCTTCTCCGCCACCTCCGCTGCAGTTCCAGCGATCACGAGGCTGTCCATGACCCCCTCGAGCGTGACATCCTCATCCGGCATCTCACGATCCGACTTGAAGAGCTCAAGCCGCCCCAGCTTGCGCATTTTGGTGAACATCTGCGAGTAGTAGAAGCGGTACGGACTGTTCTCGGAGCGCATGGCATACTCCTCCGCCTCCTCCGTCGTGTCTGCGACGAAGATGGTTCGGGCCACACGCCAGTCGGCGGGATCAGCGACCTGGCCGACGTTGGCCTTGCCCTGGGCATAGTTGGGCCAATGAGTCTTGACCCACTGGGGCAACAGGAAGTTCGCCGAGAACGGGTGGAAGTCCTTCTCCCCCATCGCGATGACGCCCTTCGAGAACGGTGCAACGACCGTGCCGACGATCTCAGGCCGCGGCTGCTGCAGGGGCTTGGGGAGCACCCCGACCCCGAGATTCAGGTCGATGGTTTTTGCGGTGGACACGGCAAAGCGGTTTCCTGGCAGCTGAATATCGTAGGGCGGCTCCGCTGCCCAGACGGCGGTTATGACTTCGACCGCGTCAGCGAAGAGCTTGCCCCGGTCCTCGCCAAGAATCCCCAGAACCTCAGCGTCAGAGCTCAACGCACCCGGGCTGACGCCGAGGATGAATCTGCCGCCGGAGAGGTGATCGAACATGGCGGAATTCGCCGCGACCAGAACAGGATGTTGATGCGAAAGATTTGTCGTGCCGGTGCCGAGTTTGATCTGGGTCGTGTCAGAGATAAGCGTGGCCAGGAAGACCAGGCTATTGGTGATGTTCTCGTGACGGTCGGTGAGATGCTCGCCGATGAACGCATCGTAGAAACCGAGTTGATCGGCGAGAATCACGGCGTCGCGATCTTCTTTCAGAGTTTCACGCCAGGTACGACCCAGCGGGTGAAGAGGCATTGCAAAGTAGCCGAGTCTCATGATTCTGTCCTAACTTCGTGGCTGATTATTGAAGGTGAATGCTCTAGATCCAGGCTCGGCTTGGTCGCCATGCCCTGCAGTACGGTGAAGACGCACGCCGCGTCCTGGCCCCCGCGACCCTGGGCGGCAGCGGCTTCGTAGTACACCGTTGCCGCGGCCAGGAGGGGCATGGGGCATCCCGCTTTGTCCGCGAGATCCCTGATGGCCCGGATGTCTTTTCGGAAGATCTCGACCCGGGCGGTTGCCGGCTCGTACTCGCCCGAGATCATCAAGGGTCCTCGAACCTCCAGCATCCGGGAGCCGCCGGCGCCCGCGGCCACCGCTCGCATCGTGAGCTCGATATCGAGTCCCGACAGTGTGGCGAGCAGGAGGGCCTCGGCCGCCGCAAGATTGTGAATGGCCACCAACGTGTTTGCGACGAGTTTCGTCTTCGTGCCGTTCCCGAACTCTCCGACATCGAAGATCTCCCGGGCAAACCCTGCGACCACGTCGCGGGCACGCTCGGCGGCAAGGCCATCGTCGGAGCTCAGATAGGCGACGAGATCCCCCGCCCTCGCCTGCGCGCTCGTTCCACTCACCGTGCAGTCGACCAATGCGATTCCATGCCGGCTCGCTACGGACTGAGCCTGCCTCTTCTCCGCCAGCGTCAAGGTGCTCGTCTCGATGACAACGAGCGGTTCTTGGCCTGTCAGCTCTTGTCGGGCGCGGCCCGCACGAGCAACTCCGAACTGCTCAAGGACATCAAGAAGAGCGGATGCGCCAGGAAGCGATGTGACGACAACATCCGCGGACACTGCCACGTCGCCGAGGGAGAGGGCAACCCTGCCGCCGTTGTTCTCATGCGCATCCCGCGCCAGGGCCGAGACGTCGAAACCGATGACCGAGTGGCCGGCGGCAAGCAGATGGTCCGACATCGGTCGCCCCATGGCTCCAAGTCCGATAAACCCGACGTTCTTCTCGGATGCCGCATCAAGGCTCACCTGTTCACCCTGTGGATACCCGGAATCCAGGATCCACCCAGCCTGGCATCGGCAGTCGAAGGCCGAGCGAGTGCGGCGTTGAACAGGTAGTCGCGCGATTCGATCCCGCGTCGCCTGACATCGGAGACATCCCCGCGAGTCAACACGCCGCCACGCTTTACGGCCTCGCCACGAACGAACACGGTGTCGACCAGGCCGGAGTGGCCTGAGTAGACAAGTGCTGCCGCCGGGTTGTTCAAGGGGGTCATACCCAAGCCATCGGCCCGGACAATGATGACATCAGCATCTTTGCCGGGTGTCAGGGAGCCGGTTACCCCGTCGAGCCCACACGCTCGGGCGCCTTCGATCGTGGCGAATTCGATGACGTCCATGCAGCTGAGCCGAACACTGTCCTGCTCCCCGGGGCGCTGTTCCGCTGCATTGTCGAGGCCTCGCTGGATGCCGATTGTTGCCTTCATCGCGTTGAACATGTCGCCGCCATTGGAGACGCAGACATCGACGGAGAGGCTTGGTCGCACGCCCACGTCGAGGAGACGCCCGGTGGCGGGCCAACCCAGGCCCATCTGGGCTTCGACATCAGCGGACACCGAGGCCGTGCCGCCCGAATCGGCGATCATCTGGAATTCGTCAGGGGCGAGGGAACAGCAATGAACGTGGGTCACTTTCTCGTTCAGCATTCCGTGCTCATGCATCCACGCCACCGGCCGCTGCTTGCCCCACTCGCCGTCACCGTTGTGCACTGTGACCCGGGTGCCCAGTTCTTGAATGAGCTTCCAGTCCTCTTCGGCAACCTCCGGGGTACTGAATTGTGGGCCGCGGAGCGCGAATGCCATCGTCACCAACTGGTCATCGCTCGCGAAGTACCGGTCCTTTATCCGCAGGACGTCCCTGGTGTGCGGCACCGTGCTCGGCAGATTCCACATCCGGGCACCGCCACCGTGGGCGAACACCGAGCGCATCCCGGAGGCCACCAACGCCTCGACCGCGGCATCACTGTGCTCGGGGGTATCAAGGTTGTGCGACCAGTCGAGAAGTGTGGTGATTCCCCCGTCGAGGGCCTCCAACGCGCCCAGCAGATTGCCGTTGTAGGTGTCGACTGGACGAAAGTCGCCGCTCAGCCCGAGATGCACTCCCGTGAGGTACTGTCCGTGTGTCCAGTCCGATCCGATGTGTCGGATGACCGACTGCCAAAGATGGCGATGGGAGTCGATGAAGCCCGGCATCACAATCGTTCCGGTGGCATCGATCACCTCCGCGTCAGCCGCGTGAAGTCCTACGCCGACCGCGGCAATCCTTCCATCCTCGATGAGAACATCACCGTTCTCAATAGTTCCAAGCAGGGGATCCACCGTGATGACGGTTCCATTTGTAATAAGCGTGCGTGAGGTCATTGGCCTACTCCCTTGTCGTCCAACTCGAACCTAGAGTTCAGTAAAACGGACAGGGAAACTCTGCACACTGGCCCGAATCATGAGTTTGAAGATGGGATCATGACGAGAGCCGTAAGTTGTGGTCGCGCATTCCCGCGAGAGGCCGGTCAGGGACGATCGAGCAGGCGCCACATTCGGAGAGCAACCTGAATCTCAGTGCGTCGTTCCTGCAGCGGACCAAGCAGGTCCTGCGCGCGTTGGAGGCGATTGCGCACGGAATGCTCGTGGAGCTGGAGGTATTCAGCCGCGCCGACGTGACTTCCGAATCGAAAAGAGGCGTCGATGGTGGCTCGAAGTTTTGCAGCCTCGACGGTGTTTTCCGACAGCGGCCCGAGTTCTCGCGCGACGAATTCCTGGGCAAGCTTCGGGTTCTGCAGCAGCAGAATCTCCAGCTGAACATCCGTGTATTTCACGACCGACACGGCGCTCGGCACCGCCACGCAGGTATTTTCGACCTGGGTCGACTGGTGGAATGCAGACCGGAACCCGTCGAGGCCAGACGCAGTGTCACTGACGAAAGCCGACAACCCTGCACCCACGATCGTGTCCGAGACTCGTCCTATTCGATCGTCGGTCCACTTGCTCGGCGAGCCCAGCCAAAGCACCGTGGATTCGAGGCGAACCGAGTACGTCAGGCTGCTTTCGTGGTGCACGCTGGATCGCAGGGCGCTGAGCAGCGAGCCCACGGCGCCAGTGGCAACAGTCGGTAACAGGACGGCCAGATG
>CANFBG010000078.1 GCA_947444785.1 Microbacteriaceae bacterium
ACCTGATCGCGTCGCTGGTGAACTTCGGCGCCCTGTTCGGCTTCATGATGCTGCACGTGTCTGTCGTCGTGTTCTACCTGTTCAAGAAGAAGTCCAAGAACTACCTGCTGCACCTCGTCGTTCCGGTGCTGGGCTTCCTGATCATCGGCTACGTGCTGCTGAACGCCGACATCAA
The DNA here is from genome assembly GCA_947444785.1 of Microbacteriaceae bacterium. Classification (GTDB taxonomy): domain Bacteria; phylum Actinomycetota; class Actinomycetes; order Actinomycetales; family Microbacteriaceae; genus Agreia. Next base: position 176 of record CANFBG010000078.1, read on the forward strand.
CGCCAAGGTGGGCGGTATCGTCTGGCTCATCATCGGCGCCGGCGTCTTCGTCTACTACCGCCGCACCGGCCGCAAGACCGACCTGAGCGGCGAGGCCGAGGTGATGGGAGAGGGCGCTGAGCCCGCCATCCGATGACGAGCATCACTGAGCACTTCCTCGGCAAGGAGCACGGCAAGGCCGGGTTCTCGGCCGAGTACGAGCCGGCACTGCGGATCACCCCGGGAACGGGAGAGCGCATCGCCTTCGAAACGAGCGACGCCGTCTATGCCGAGCTGCACGGGCATCACGACATGGCCAAGCTGGTGGCGGAGATCAATCCCGTCACCGGCCCGGTCTTTGTCGAGGGCGCCGAGCCCGGCGACACTCTTGCGGTCACGATCCACGAGATCAGACTGAAGGACTACGCCTGGTCGGTCAGCATGCCCGGCGCCGGCGCGCTCCGCAACGTCATGGGATCTGAGATGTTCACCCGGCAGCTGCCGATCGACGCCGATGGCATCCATGTCACACAGCGGCACACGTTCCAACCGCTGCCGATGATCGGCTGCATCGGCACGGCTCCGGCCACCGGCGCGAACTCGACGATCATGCCGAGCTATGCGCAGGGCGGCAACATGGACCTCACGGACTGCCGTCCCGGGTCTGTTGTCTACCTGCCCGTGGCCGTCGAAGGGGCATTGCTCTCGATCGGCGACATCCACGCGATGATGGCGGAGGGCGAGTCCTCCTTCATCGCGCTCGAGGCCGAGGGCGTCGCCGTGATCAGCGTCGAGCTCATCAAGGCCACCTCGCCCGGATTCTCCGCATTGCGGGCGCCCCGGGTGGAGACCGAAGACGAGTGGATCTTCGTCGGCCTCGGGCATCCTGTTCAGGAGAGCATCACCAGAGGCTATGAAGACGTCTTCAAGTTTTTGGTGGAGACGAAGGGCTGGACCAAGGACGACGCCTTTGCCGTGATGAGCGCCGTTGTGCACTCACGTCTCGGCGGCCCGACGGGTTCCGAGAACCCTGACCCGCTGCATCCGTTCGACGCGGTCGGCGCCGTAACGGTGCACCGCCTGCCGAAGAGCGTGCTCTAGCCCCAAAGAAACAACCGAACAAAACGAAAGGCCGTCGCTCTCTGAGGGTGACGGCCTTTCGCCGTACTCGGCTGAAACGGACGCACCGATTGCTAACCCTCACTTCAACGACGACCCCCAGACACCGGTCGATAGTGTGCTTCCACCTGTCTCGACCGATCAAGGAACGCACCGATGAAGACCTCCACCCGACGCCGCACCGTTGCCGGCGCCGTCACCGCAACCGCCGTGCTGCTCCTTCTGGCAGCGCCCGCCGCGGCACAGGCCACCCCGTCGAACCCCTGGGGAATCTGGACAGTGGACAACACCGGCTTGGCCGGCGAGGTCGGCTTCGACGCGGGCCTCATTCATGCCAGCTGGTCTGCCTCCCACATCAGCCCGGGCCTGAGCCCGGAGATCGTCACGCACCTGACCCAGGCCGGCACCGATATCAACACCGACACCTACGACCAGGAGTTCTTCACCACCGACACTCCCATCGGTGCAGTCTTCGGCACGAACGGCCCCTCGGCGACAAACAACTACCTGAAGGTCGGCATCCCCCAGCTGCGCCACAGTCCCCTGCGCTACGGCTTGACCGACATCACCGTCACTTTCGACAGCCCGATCGAGGCGGCCAAGCTGGGCCTGGCCGTCTCAGATGTCGACTCCGACGACGTCTACGTCTCCGCATTCGACGCCAACGACAATACGATCACCGGAACCGAGCTTCAGGGTACCGCCGCCGCTCTTCCCGCAGATCTGGCATTCAACTTCTGCCCGCAGGTCACCCAGACTGCCCCCGACGTCTGCAACTCAGACACCGATGTCCCGCCCATCTCTGTGGAAGGCGGCGGTGTCTACGTCGGCGATGGCTCCAACACCAGCCTGTGGGGAACGACCGGGGCCTCGGCCTGGTTGCGGCCGAGCGTCGCCGTCAAAAAGCTCGTCTTCAGCATGACGAACTACGACACCAGCACGAGCAGCATCCGGCTCTGGCTGGCGCAGTTCGCCGCCGACCCGGTCATTGTGCCGCCGGTAACGGGCGAGCCCACCGGCGGGGCATCGAGCGCGACAGCTCCCGCATTGGCCAACACGGGCGCGACATCGACCACCCGGTCGGCCGTCACAGGTCTTGTCGTCACCCTCGCTGGCCTCGTCCTGCTCGTCGCCGGTGCGGCAGCCGGGCGCACGTCGCTCCGCGGCCGCATCCGCTAGTCGCGCCGGGTCACCAACCCGGTGACACCGACGCCGGCCACCAGCAGAAGCAGGGCGATGCCGGCAGCCGCGAGGAGAGCCGACATGTCGGTTCCCGTGGCCGCCAGCGTCGCGGCGTCCGATCCCACGCCAGCGGCTGAGGAGCCGGGACCCGGTTGAGGCGTGGGCACGATCACCGGCGGCCGGATGACGACGGCACCCTGGAATGTGCTCGCCTGAACCACGTTGCCGGGCTGGGTAGACATCCAGGCGGCCGTCATCAACCCAAAGCCGTCGACCGCGACATTCGTCGCAGATGACAGGATGCCGGGTGCGACGGTGAGGGGTGCCGAGAACGCGCCGCCGTCCTGGGCCATGCTCGTCTGAACGAATCCGGAGGCCTTCCAGATCACGACGACCAGGCCCGTTGGCGACACCGCGAGGTGGGGGTCCCGGGAATCGAAGGGGGCCGAGGAGAGATCCGTGGGCACCCCGAAGGCCAGGCCATTGTTCGCCGTGCTCGCCTGAATGATGTGACGAGTCCCGTCGAAGCAACTCCAGACGACCGTCACCTGGCCGTCCGTCGAAACGACGAGCTGCTGCCCGCTGGCATCTCCGCCGGGCAGAGAGAGATCCGCCGGCGTCGACCAGATCGCCCCGTTCCAGGACGCGCTCGACTGGATTATCGTGTTGGTGCCGTTAGATCGACTCCAGGCGACCGTCGCAAGGCCCGTCGGCGAGACGGCGATCCTCGGGCTCGTCCAGTCGTTCCCGGTGTTCGACACAGCCGCAGGTGAAGACCACCCGCCCGCAGGCCGGGATGTGCTCGACTGAACGACGCCGGTGCTGCCGTCGGAGCGGAACCAAACGACCGTGGAGACGCCGGTCGGGGAAACCGCAACATGCGGGTCCAACGCATTCGTACCGAGGGTGGACACGGTCTCTGGCGCCGACCAGCCGCCGGTTCCCTGTGACCTACTCGCCTCGACAATGCTGTGGATGCCGTCGGCGTGGTACCAGACGACGGTCACGGCTCCGCCGGCGGAGGTGGCGATCTGGGGCGCCGTTGCGTCACTTCCCGGCAACGACAGGTTCTCCGGCGTCGACCACGGGCCCCCGCTCTGGGACCTGCTCGCCTGCACGATGTAGTTGCTTCCGTTGAAGCGAACCCAGACCACGGTCGCAAGCCCGGATGCAGACGTCGTTATGCGCTGGTCCTCGGCATCGCCGCCGTTGAGCGAGACCTGCGTCACCGACGAGTACGTGCCGCCGCTCTGCGAGGTTGTCGCCAGAACGACGCGGGAGGTGCCGTTGTTGCGCACCCAGACGATGGTCGCAAGCCCCAGCGGATCGGCGGCGACCTGGGCCGGGTTCGACGCTGTCGCAGTGGTGAAATCAACGGGGTCAGACCAGGTCAGGGACACCGCCAGGGCTGCCGAACCAGCGCCAACGACAGCGATTGCCAGGGCGAGAATGCCCGCGGCACAGGCGAGGAGAACACTGCGTTGAGGCTTCGTCATCTTCGTCCTTCAGGCCGTGCGAATCGCCGTTTCGATCGCAGTCGACACAACTTACCAGCGGAATGTAATACAGGCGGGCGCGGCTCAGAACTCGACGAGAACGCCGTCTTCGTCACAGACGATCAGCGCGCCGGGTCGAAAAGTCACATCGTCGATTTCGAGCACCACATCGACCTCGCCCACGCCGTCCTTGGAGCTCTTTCGCGGATTGCTCCCCAGCGCTTTGATGCCCAGCGGCAGTTTCGCGAGCTCGACCCGGTCGCGGATCGCGCCGAAGATGACCACGCCCGACCAGCCGTTCTCGACAGCGCTGGCGCCGATCATGTCGCCCATGAGGGCCGAGCGCAGGGACATGCCGCCGTCGACCACCAGGACATCGCCGTTGCCGGGGGTGTTCAGAACCTTCTTCACCAGTCCGTTGTCCTCGAGACAGCGAATCGTTCGGATGGCGCCGCCGAATCTCGGGTGCGCGCCGAGCGACTGGAGCTGAATCGAAACCGATTGAAAATCGTCGGGCTGTGCGTCGAAAACGTCGGATGTCGCATCCATTGGATTCCTCCCCATTGATGCTCCACATCCTACGGACCGAGCAGCGCCAAGGGGATGACCGCTATGCCGTCGGGGCGCCTGTAGGCGACAGTGCCCGTGGTGATGACAGCCGCATCGAGTAGGTCGGGTCCGATCTGGGCCGCCAGCCATTTGAGGTGCCGAGTGTCCCTGTCGTCGACGGTCCCCGAGAGCTTGACCTCGAGTGCCAAAACGCGGCCGTCGGGCCGCTCGATGATGAGGTCTACCTCGTGCTCGCCGCCGTGAGTCCGCAAATGAAAGACGGATGCCCCCGCAGCCTGGGCGTAGACCCTGACGCTCAGAGTCACCAGGGATTCGAACAGGGAACCCAGCATTGGCCCGTCGCGCAGCTCGGCGGGACCGATAGCCGCGTTGCTGATGAGAGCATCGGCCGACACCCGAAGCAGACGTGCCGCCAGGGCGGGATCTGCGAGCTGGTGTTTGGGCGCCAGCCCCAGGCCCTTGAGCCGATTCCTGCTGGGCATCCACCCGGGGACCTGATCGAGCAACCACAGCTTGGCGAGCACCTCGCGGTAATCCTGTGCTGTTGTCTTGGACGGCTTGGCTGCCTCGCCCGGGGTCGCCGCGCGGATGATGCTGTCGAAGCTCGCAGTCGTCGAACTCGCGGCAGCGTAGGCCGCGAGCCACCCTCGAAGGGTCGCAGGACGCCGGACTGAGTATCCGACGTCAGGAAAGTCGTGTTCGATGACCGCCGATAGGTAGCCATCGAGAGTCGCCGTCCGGAACGTCTCTGACTGAAGCCGAATCGCGGGAAATCCCGACCTGGTTATCTCAGCCGCATAGTCCGTGAGCGTCAAAGGGCTTTCCCCGTCAATTGGCACGGTCGCGTCCATGAGGAGTTCGCGGAGCGAGATGGTGGGCGGAGTGAGACTTCGTTCCGAGAAGGCCATCGGCCGCATCCGGAGGTGCACTATGCGTCCAGCACCTGAGTGCGTGGGTGCCACAGCCGGGCTCGCGCTTCCCGCGAGAATGAACTGCCCGGGCCTGGCGTCCTGATCGACGTTGCGACGAACGGCATCCCACATCGCTGGATCCTTCTGCCACTCATCCAGGAGGACTGGCTGGGGAACCCTGGCTATTCGTGAACGGTCCGCCTGAAGCAGCGTGAGTTGGTCGGGGTCATCAAGGGGAATGACTGTTGCCGCGTGACGTGACGCCGTGGCGGTCTTTCCGACAGCCTTTGGGCCGTCGAGGGAGATAGCCGGAAGCCCCTTGAGCAGGCTGGAAAGTTCGGCATCGACTATGCGCGGCATGTAGTCCATTTTTCTACACTACCGTTTCTGGAGTCTATACACTACCGTTTCGGGCATTTATACACTACCGTTTCGGGGGTCCTGGCCGGGTTTCCCCCGACTCGATGCACCCTCGACGCTGATTCTTGTTAGGCTTTATTTGCGAACAGTTGTGCGCTATGCGAACAGATGGGAAAGCCGTGGTTTCAAAGATCGTGGACGACGTGGATGCCGCCGTCGCCGATATTCCGGATGGCGCCACCGTCATGATCGGCGGCTTCGGCCAGGCCGGCCAGCCGGTTCAACTCATCGACGCGCTGATCCGGCACGGTGCCTCGGGCCTCACCATCGTGAACAACAACGCCGGCAACGGCGAGGTCGGGCTTGCCCTGTTGATCAAGAGCGGCTTCGTGGCGAAGATGATCTGCTCGTTCCCCCGCCAGATCGACTCGCAGATCTTCGACGAGGCCTACCGGGCGGGCAGGGTCGAACTCGAGGTCGTGCCCCAGGGCAACCTCGCGGAGCGAATCCGGGCCGCCGGCGCCGGAATCGGCGGATTCTTCACGCCCACCGGCTACGGCACTCTGCTGGCCGAGGGCAAGGAGAGTCGAATCATCGACGGACGCGGCTACGTCTTCGAGTCCCCGTTGCATGCCGACTTCGCGCTGATCAAGGCGCACCGGGCCGATCGCTGGGGCAACCTCGTCTACCGCAAGACCGCCCGCAACTTCGGGCCGATCATGGCGACCGCCGCGGCGATCACGATCGCCCAGGTCTCCGAAGTCGTGCCGCTGGGCGAGCTCGATCCCGAGAACGTCATCACGCCGGGAATCTTCGTGAACCGGGTAGTCCTCGCCGCCGGAAAGGCCTCCTCATGAGCACAGCGCCCCTGACCCGCACCGAGATGGCCCAGCGGGTCGCCGCCGATATCCCCGAGGGCGCCTATGTGAACCTCGGCATCGGGCTGCCGACCAGCGTCTCCAACTTCCTGGACCCCGCAAAGGAAGTCATCCTGCACACCGAGAACGGCATGCTCGGCATGGGCCCCGAAGCCCACGGCGACGAGATCGATCCCGACCTGATAAACGCCGGGAAGATCGCGGTGACCGCCCTCCCCGGCGCCAGCTACTTCCACCACGCCGACTCCTTCGGCATGATGCGCGGCGGCCATCTCGACATCGCCGTGCTCGGCGCCTTCCAGGTCTCGGCTTCCGGCGACCTCGCCAACTGGCACACGGGGGCACCCGGCTCGATCCCCGCCGTCGGGGGCGCCATGGATCTGGCCGTCGGCGCCAAGAAGGTCTTCGTCATGATGGAGCTGACCACCAAGGCCGGCGACTCCAAGCTCGTCGAGAAACTCAGCTACCCCGTCACGGGTCTCGGCTGCGTCACCCGCATCTTCACCGAGGTCGCGGTCTTCGACATCGATTCCAGCGCAGCCGCTGCTACCGGCGTCTCGGTGACCGAACTCTTCGGCGGGGCGACCGTGGCCTCTCTCCGGGAGCTCACTGGGCTCCCCCTGATCGACGCGACCTCGACGACGGCCTCGACGACGGCCCTGGCATAGGCTTCTCGAAAATGACCGAGACGAGCACGTTCGACGCCGGCCCCGACTTCGTTCAGTCACTGGCCCGGGGCCTCGCGGTCATCACCGCGTTCTCCGCCGAGGCACCCAGCATGACCCTCACCGAGGTCGCCGCCCGCACCGACCTGACTAGGGCGACGACCCGCCGCTTCCTGCTCACCCTCGAGCAGCTCGGCTACGTGCGCTCGGACGCGAAGACCTTCTCCCTCACCCCGCGGGTGCTCGAGCTCGGCTACAGCTACCTGTCGGGCCTCGGCCTCGCCGATGTCATCTCGCCGCACCTCGCCCGGCTGAGCGCCGACCTCGCCGAGTCGGCATCCGCCGCCGTTCTGGATGCCGGCGACATCGTCTACATCGCCCGGGCTGCGGGCCGCAAGATCATGCAGGTGCAGATCACGGTCGGCACGCGCTTCCCCGCCTCCGCGACCTCCCTGGGCAGGGTTCTCCTGGCCGCCCTACCCGAAACAGATGCCGCCGCCCACATCACCGCGAGCTCGCCTCACGCACTCACCCGGTTCACGAAGACCTCGCTCGATGAACTGCTCACTGAGCTTCAGGAGGTGCGCCGCTCCGGCCATGCACTCGTCGACCAAGAGCTGGAGCTCGGCCTCCGCTCGCTGGCGATGCCGATCCGCGACTCTCGGGGCACCGTGGTGGCGGCGGTCAACGTGTCGACCGGTGCGAGCGGCCCCGTCGCCGACACCCTGGCCGCAATCCTTCCGGCACTCTCCGAGGCTGTGCTGCAGATCGAGGCGGACCTCGCCACCCTGCCCCGCTGAGCCACAAGTCCAGAATTACCCCACCGTGAACGGCAGCAGCAGCCTCGACGGGTGCGCGGCGTCCCTGTAGACCTTGTGGGTCACGGGGCGCCCGACCGGCAGATGGAAGGCATCCGGCGGCAGCAGGGCGTTGTGCTCGTCGGCGAGGGACTCGTCTGCGATGGCTGAGGTCAGTCCCCGAGCAGTTTGCCGAGCAGCACCCTGAGCTGCTCGTGTTCAGCCGCGGTCAGGCCTCGGGCCAGCGTGACCTGAACCTCGTCGACCAGCGGAACCACTCGCTTGAGCTCAGCCCTGCCGCGCTCGGTCAGGTGCAGAACGTTGCGGCGACGATCCTGCGCGTCCTGAACGCGGCTGATCATGCCGCCCCGCTCCATGCGCACACACACGTCGGCGATGGTCGATCGGTCGAGGTCGAGCTCCTCGCCGATCTCCTTCTGGGCCAGGCCCGGGCGCCTGGCCAACACCGCGAGCACGCCGTACTGCACGTTGGTGATGTCGCCCGATACCTCGTGCTGCCATGCCGCCACGTGGCGCTGCTGGGCCCGGCGAAGGAGAAAGCCGGTGTGCCGCTGGGGTTCACGGGTTTCCTCGGTCATCGCCCCAGCCTAGGGTTTCCCCTTCTTCGCCTCACACCGCCTCGCGCATGAAGCCGGCGAAGAAGGATGCGAGCTCCTCGAAGGCGTCAAGCGGAAGAACGTGGGCAACGTACTGGTCGGGCCGAACGACCACGAGGGCGCCCTGGGCACGATCGACGCCGCGAACATCGAAGATGTCGACGCCCGACGCAACGTCGGCGGTGAATGCCTTCTCGTAGTCGGTGAGCTGGAACCTGCCCTTCTTCGGCATCAGGATGCCGGGCAGGTCTCCCACCGAGAGGTCACGGTGGTACTCCTGGAAGATCGCCCGAAGGTCGAAGACCGTGTCGAGGTCGCGGTCCGCCGGGGTGAAGCGAGCCACCGGCGACAGGGGGTCGCTCTCCAGGAATGCCGCGAGGGCGGCAAGGCGTGGTGCCAGGCCGGTGGCCGGGGAGCGGTCGGCGAATGCGTAGAGCCGCCAGCGGCCATCCGCCTTGGCAACGTGACCCAGCTGCAGGGGCTTGGCGTCGGCCAATCGCACGACGGGGGCAGAGTGAAAGCGCATGCCGACGGGAAAGCCCGTCGCCAGGGCCTGATAGGTGTCTTCGCCGGTAAGCACAGAGGGGAGGTACCTGGTTGAGAGCCCGGCGGTGAACCGCCCGCCCTTCATGAAGTACTCCTGCAGAACCTCGGGCTCGATGCCCGCCTGGCCGGGCTTGGCGGCATCCTTCGGCGGGGTCGCCATGATGCTCGACCACTCCCGGTCAAAGTTGATCAGGTCATGGGCGATCTGGTGGCGCTCGCCCGAGTAGGTCGCAAGCAGCTCTTCGCCGCTCCGGCCCTCGAGCACGGCGGCGAGCTTCCAGCCGAGGTTGAAGGTGTCCTGCATCGACACGTTCATGCCCTGGCCTGCCTTCGCGCTGTGGGTGTGGCAGGCGTCGCCGGCGATGAAGACGTGGGGCATGCGCGTGCCGCGGTCCGCATCCGGCACGTCATCGAAGCCGTCGGTGACCCGCTGGCCGACCTCGTAGACAGACGACCAGGCGATGTCCTTGACCTCGAGCGTGTACGGGTGCAGAACCTGTTGGGCGACCCGGATGATGTCGTCGGTGCTGACCTTCTTGGCGGCCTCGCGGTTGTTCGGGTCGACGTCGCCGAGGTCGACGTAGAGGCGGAAGAGGTAGCCGCCCTCGCGGGGAATGAGCAGGATATTGGAGCCGTTGGCCGACTGGATCGCGGCCTTCAGGCGGATGTCTGGAAAGTCTGTCTCCGCCAGAATGTCCATGACGCCCCAGCGGTGATTGGCGAAATCGCCGAGCAGCGTGCGGCCGATGGAGCTGCGAACGACACTGCGGGCGCCGTCGCAGCCGACGACGTACTTCGCCCTGACCCTGCGTTCTTGGCCGTCGGCGCCCCGCAGGGTCACGGTCACAGGGTGCGTCCCCGACTCCGAGACCTCGACGCTCACGGTCTCGTAGCCGTAGTCGGCCTCCAGCCGGCTGGGCGAGTTTCTCATATTCTCGAGGAAGTAGTCATGCACTCGGGCCTGGTTGACGATGACGTGGGGGAACTCGGAGAGCCCCTCCTCGACATCCTGAATGCGACCGGTGCGCACGATGTTCTCTCGGTTGTTTGCGTCGGGCCGCCAGAACACGGTTTCATTCACCCAGTAGGCCTCCTTGATGAAGCGCTCGGCGAAGTCGAAGGCCTCGAAGGTCTCGACGCTGCGGCACGACAGCCCGTCGGCCTGGCCGAGGGTTAGGGGGCCCTCGCGGCGCTCGACGATGCGGGTGTCGATGTTCGGGAACGCCGCAAGCTGGGCGGCGAGCAGCAGGCCTGCGGGGCCACTGCCCACGATCAGCACGTCGACCTCGGCGGGCAGGTCCGTTGAGCGCTCGGCCACGCCAGCCGCGGCCGGGTGAACCAGCGGGTCGCCGGCCTGGAATCCGTTTTCATGGAACTGCATTGTTCGCACCCTTTCACCATCGACATCGACGGCGTGACTAATACTCAGTGCACTGACTATTTCATCATTGGGTCAGTTTTGCAATAGCCAACGGCTGAGGGGCCGAGGCCGAGCAATCGGCAGGTGCCGTGTCAGTCGGCCAGCGAATTCCGCCGCGCCAGGAGCAATGAGCCCAGCCCACCGAGAACGAGAAGCATCGCCAGCGTGGCGGCCAGGGCCAGTTCCGATCCGTCAGCACCGGTCGCAGCGAGGGTAGAGGCTGCGGGGGCAACAACTGCGGGGGCAACCACTGCCGGTGGAACAACTTCGGGGCCCGCGAGCGTGCTCGATAGCAGTTGCATGTCGGTGCCGTCTCCGTATTTGAAGATCACCGTCGCTCGACCTGTCGCATCCATCGCGACAAAGGCCTGACCGGCATCCTGGCCCGGGGAAGACACGTCGTCGGGCGTCGAGAAGTCGCCACCGCCCAGCGACCTGCTCGCCTGAACCACGTGGTTGGTGCCATTCCATCTGGTCCACACGACGGTAACCAGGCCGGTGACGGAATCCAGCGCAATCCTGGGATTCAACGCATCGTGGCCGCCGAGGGACACGTTCACCGGGGGTGAGAAGACTCCGCCG
>CANFBG010000079.1 GCA_947444785.1 Microbacteriaceae bacterium
CGGCATTGTCGAGACCCTCACCGGTCACCGCTCGCGTGCCGTGCTGATGAAGAACCACGGGCCGTTCACCATCGGCAAGGACGCCCGCGACGCCGTCAAGGCGGCCGTCATGGTCGAGGATGTCGCCCGCACGGTGCACATCTCCCGCGAGGGCGGCGAACTCATTCCGCTCTCACAGGCCGCCATCGACTCACTTTTCAACCGCTACCAGAACGTCTACGGACAAGAACCACAGGGAGCCCTTCTCTAATGCCCACACTTTCCACCACCCTCGACCACTACGAAGTCTGGTTCCTAACCGGCAGCCAGAACCTCTACGGCGAGGAAACCCTCCGCCAGGTCGCCGACCAGTCGCAGGCCATCGCCGACGCACTCGACGCAAACAGTGACATCCCGGTGAAGATCATCTGGAAGCCCGTACTCAAGGACTCCGAGTCGATCCGCCGCGCCGCACTGGAGGCCAACGCCTCCGACCGGGTGATCGGGCTGATCGCCTGGATGCACACGTTCTCGCCCGCGAAGATGTGGATCGCCGGGCTCGACGCACTCCAGAAGCCGCTCCTGCACCTGCACACGCAGGCCAATGTGGAACTGCCCTGGGCCGAGATCGACTTCGACTTCATGAACCTGAACCAGGCCGCCCACGGCGACCGAGAATTCGGCTACATCCAGACCCGCCTCGGCGTCTCGCGCAAGACGGTGGTCGGCCACGTCTCCAACCCGGTTGTCAGCGCGAGCATCGGAACCTGGACCCGCGCTGCGGCAGGCTGGGCGGCATCCCGCACGATGAAACTCGCCCGGTTCGGCGACAACATGCGCTACGTCGCCGTCACTGAGGGCGACAAGACCGAGGCCGAGCTGCGCTTCGGCGTGCAGGTCAATACCTGGCCGGTGAACGAGCTCGCAGACGCGGTGCACGCGGCCTCCGACGCGGACATCGACGCCCTGGTCGACGAATACGAGGAACTCTACGATGTCGCCCCGATGCTTCGCAGAGGGGGAGACCACCGGGCCTCCCTGCGTTATGGCGCCGCAATCGAACTCGGCCTGAAATCTTTCCTCGAGGAGGGCGGTTTCTCCGCGTTCACGACCAGCTTCGAGGACCTCGGTGCGCTGCGGCAACTGCCCGGCCTGGCCGTGCAGCGCCTGATGGCACAGGGCTATGGCTTCGGTGCGGAGGGCGACTGGAAGACGGCAATCCTCGTGCGCGTCGCCAACGTGATGGGCTCCGGCCTCCCCGGTGGAGCTTCCCTCATGGAGGACTACACCTACGACCTCGTCCCCGGAAGAGAACTGATCCTCGGTGCGCACATGCTCGAAGTGAGCCCGTCGCTGACCAGCGCTCGGCCGAGCCTGGAGATCCACCCGCTCGGCATCGGCGGCAAGGAAGACCCGGTTCGCCTGGTCTTCAACGCCGACCCGGGTCCTGCAGTAGTGGTCGCCATGTCCGACATGCGAGACAGGTTCCGCCTCGTCGCCAACGTCGTCGAGGTCGTGGAGCCCACAGAAGCGCTGCCGAACCTCCCGGTCGGCCGCGCAGTCTGGCGCCCGGAACCCGACTTCCAGACCTCCGCCGCCGCCTGGCTCACCGCCGGGGCCGCTCACCACACGGTCATGTCGACTGCCATCGGCATCGAGGTGTTCCACGATTTCGCCGAGATTGCCCGCACCGAGCTACTCGTGATCGATAAGGACACCACGTTGCGCGACTTCACGCGTGAGGTGCGTTGGAACCAGGCCTACTACCGACTGGCGCAAGGCCTTTAATGTCGTGGGTCATCGCCGAATGGGCTCAGTGGAAGGCCATCTCCTGGAGGCGGAGCATCGTCGAAGGAATCAACACCTACATATAAGGACTCCACCTACGAAAATGCGAAGGCACCTGGTCGACGCCGCACACGAAAATGCAAACAGATGGCCGGAGAAGGATTTCTCCCGCTCCGGCCTTCTCGTTCGCATCACGCGATTTCGAGATTCTCCTAACGAGAACTTCGACAATGTGGGGATTTCGCGATATCGATCTGGCCGCCCGGTTGCTGGGCACTTCGTCGGCAGGGCCAAGGCTCAGTCTCCGGGCGCCTCGGTAGGGCTCTAACCTCCGTGGGTTCTTCTTGTGCCGAATCTTCCCTTGCTGATGGCCAGCATTACCAACGAGCAGATAACGCTGGCGCCGCCCAGAATTGCGATGGGAAGCGTCCACGTGTCAAGAAATGACGGATGCCCAGCAAGGACTTGGAGTTGGCCAACAATACTGAGCGCAAGCAGCAGCAGACCACAGGCCGCAAGTATTACTCGTATTCGGTTCATAGCGGCCAACAAGTCCACGCGATCCAATTGAAGTTAACCTGGGCACCATTCCCGTTGATGTTGCAAGCTTGAATAACACCGGCAGAGAGGATCAGTCCCAGTGCCACTGCACCTGCGGCGAAAGCTCCAGTGGTCGAGACTGGAAACCCCTCAATATTGGCTGCGAGCAAAGCTGCAACGGCACCTGCGGCAGCACTACCCGTTGCGGCAAGAGTAGATAGGCGGTCGAGAGTATCTCTCGGCAGAGTCATGTGCAGGCCCCATACATCACTCCACGCCCTACCTGTTGAGGATGAAGCGGCCGCGGCCAATGCGGATCTGTTCGCAATCCCGGAAGTTGCGTTCGGGCTTAGAACGTCGCCTTGAAGGTTGATAACTGAACCACCCTGGAAGACAAATTCCTCTTCGAAACTTTTGGCTTCAGCCGTGGCCAACGAAGAGGCCGGCACAGCCCGCTGGTCCCAAGTGTAAGACGCCTGGTCCACACCAGCTACAAGACTGTCAATTAATGCTGACGTCTGGGGGTCGGAGGATTGCCCTGAACCCAGTTCTTCGCTCGTCACGTCCAGCGTGAAAGATCCGGATCCTGGAGGACTTGATTCGGAGGCGCTTGCTCCTTGAATTCCCACAAAGAGCATGCTTGAGACCATTAGGCCCGTCATCGCCAGCGCCGTCGATGCTTTGCCTGGGCGCATTAGTTTCTCTTTACTAACGTTGCCCGATAGAAAGGTCTCCCAAGACCCAGTCTCGATTCGAGTCCGCGATCAATCAGATTTCTGGGGGTCATTTTGTCCGACCTTGATTGTTTTCGAATACCGGCTTTCTAAAGAGCCGACTATTCAGTCCCATGCTTGCGAGTCAAATTAGTCAATATGTTTACCCTCATTCAAGTGCCATTCATCTCGAGTGGCGTCTAAGAAAACCTCGTTATAGCTCCACGCCACGTGGCAAAAGCCAACGCGACCCGGCACGCCTTGCTGCCATCTCCGAAGCACCGCCGTCGCAAACCTAGCCACGGGAGACGCGTGACCAAGATTCACTAGTAACAACGAAGACCGAAGACACCGGCCTGCCCACAAAGCAGGCCAGTCGTCACCTAACGCGCAAGCGACGAGCGCTCAACGATCAATCCGCCGATCAGACCTAGACAAACACCCAAAAAAGAGGTCGGAACGGGATTTTCTGCCGTTCCGAACTTTTTGTTCGCATCTCGCAAACATGGAGTTCGTAATTCACGAACAACCAATGTGGGGAGGTCGCGATATCCATCTGGCCGCCCGGTTGCTGGGCACTTTGAAGTCCAGGCGGATGCGCTGTCCAGGCCAAGCACCCAAAGAGTCCAGCTCAGCAGGGACGGCCGAAGAGTATGGGGCTCGTCACTGATGCCGATGAAGTTGTCGTTGGTCAGGACTTCAAACCCACTTAGACTTCGCCTAGAACGCAGGTGTACGGCCGGTTGGGGAGCCAGGGGATGTCGCTTTGGGGATCGATGGGATGAAGATGAGTCGGCGCTGCAGGATGCCTCGTCAGTACTTGATCGCAATAGCGGCTGGTGCCGTGGCCGCAGCAACAGCGACGTCGTTGGAAGTAATCGCCACAGCCAGTCCGGGAGTGCTGGTCGTCTGGCTGCAATACTCAGTCCTTTTCGCGTTGGTATTCGGCGCAGTCGCCGGAGCAATCAGCCTGACCGTAGGCGTTTTGACGCGGCGTCTACTCAGACTGCTGGGATCCCGGGGAAGAATCCCGGCAACCGGTGGGGCAATTGGTGTTCTCATGGTCGGCGTTGCCCTCTCGATAACGGCCGGCCTCACCCCACCCTTTCTGCCCTTCATCTGGCTTCCGGTACTGGCCTCGGTGCTTGGGGCGACGCTGTTCTATCTACGGTCATTGGTCGACGTCCGAATACGACCAAAGAGCTGACGTCATAACCAAGTCGGAGATGGGCCCGGGGCCATCCACACGTTCCTGCCGATGATCCCCCTAACGACGAAAAAAACGCAAAAAAATAAGGCCGGAACGGGATTTTCTCCCGTTCCGACCTTCGTGTTCGCATCTCGCAAACATTGAGTTCGTAATTCACGAACTTCCCAATGTGCGCGAGGGGGGACTTGAACCCCCACGCCCTTTCGAGCACTGGCACCTGAAGCCAGCGCGTCTGCCAATTCCGCCACTCGCGCGAACTTAGAGAGGTTAGCACGCAGAGGGCCCTCTTGCCATATCGAGTGGTCGGAGCAGGAATCTTGAGCCCCGCAGCGACCCCTTGAAACGTCTTCCGAGCGGAATTTCTGGGAACACAAGTAACATCGTCGTAGCGCGTCGACAGATACATGTCGTCGCGCCCACTAGCCACGAGAATCAACGCCGGCACGATTGGGAGACCAGTGGGACTGCTTGACAACTTCGAGAAGGGACTCGAGCGCGCCGTCAACGGCGCCTTCGCGAAGACCTTCAAATCGGGGTTGCAGCCGGTCGAGATCACTGCCGCGCTGAAGCGTGAGCTTGAGACGAATGCCGCCGTTGTGTCCCGCGACCGCATCCTCGTTCCCAATAACTTCAAGGTGAACCTGGCCTCGGGCGATTACGCGCGGATGATGCAGCTCGGCCCGTCGTTGACCGACCAGCTCATCGATCTCGTTCAGCAGCACGCCACCCGCCAGGGCTTCCAGTTCGCCGGCGGCATTACGATCGCCCTCGTCGAAGACCGGCGCATGGCCGACGGCATGGTGCAGATCACCTCCTCGACCGTTCAGGGCGCCGTCAGCTGGACCCCGGTGCTGGACATCGGCGGCAAGCGCTACCCCATCACCCAGTCCCGCACGGTCATCGGCCGCGGCTCCGACGCCGACATCACGATCGACGACACGGGCATCTCCCGCCAGCACGTCGAGGTTCTCTGGGACGGCGCCCGCGCGCAGGCCCGCGACCTCGGCTCGACCAACGGCTCGACCCTGAACGGCGCGCGCCTGAACAAGGCCCCGTTCGAGCCCGAGAGCGTCCTGCAGATCGGTCGCACACAGATCATCTTCCGCGTGCTGGCACAGGCTGCCGCCAACGCGGCCCCCCGAGCGGAACAGGCCCCGCAGCAGCGGCCGGCCGCGGCGAACCAACGGGATCTTCCCTCGAGCAACACGGGAAACGGCGTTCGCCAAGACCCCGGCGGATTCTGGGGCAAGCAATGAGCCAACTCACCCTTCTCATCCTGCAGCTCGCCTTCCTCGCCCTGCTCTGGGTCTTCGTCTTCGTCGTCGTCTATTCGATTCGCAGCGACCTCTTCGGCCGCCGGGTCAAGCGACTTCCGGATGCTGCCGCCAACACGTTCCCGAGCGCGGCACCGCCCACATTCCCCGCGAGCGGCCAGGCACCCTCGGCAGCCGTCGCGGGAGCGGCCGGAGCAGGAGCCGCTGCCTCGCTCACCGCGGTCACCGAGGCCGTCGGCACCTCCGCCCCCGAGGCCGGCCCGAAGTCCAAGGTTCCGATCTTCACACCCCTCGAGGGCTCGCACGCCGGCACCCACCCCCGCGCGACCACGGGCAATGCGACCCGGCTGGTGATCACCTCGGGCGCCAAGAGCGGCACCGAGATCCCGCTCGGCACGATGGCCCTGACGATCGGCCGCTCCACCGACTCCAGCGTCGTCATCCGCGATGACTACACCTCGACGCACCACGCCCGCCTGATGGTGTGGAACGAGGAGTGGATGATCCAGGACCTCGACTCCACCAACGGCACCTTCCTCGACGGCAAGCGGGTCACCTCCCCCATGACCGTTCCGCTGAATACCCCGATCAAAATCGGCGCGACCAGCTTCGAGCTCAGGCGTTAGGCGTGATGCTCGTAACGAAGAGCGCCGCCATCTCCCACGTTGGCAAGGTTCGCTCGAACAACCAGGACTCGGGCTATGCCGGCGTCTCCCTCTTCGCCGTGGCCGACGGGATGGGCGGCCACGCGGGCGGCGACGTCGCATCCGCCCTGGCCCTGAATCGCCTGGTCGAGATCGACGGCCATTACAACTCCGCGGTGGATGCCGAATTCGCGCTCCAGGAGGCGATCATCGCGGCCAACGCGATCCTCGCCGAGACCGTGTTCGAGCATCCGGAGCTCACCGGCATGGGAACGACCCTCAGCGCCCTGGTGCGCGTCGGTCACAGCGTCGCCCTCGCCCACATCGGCGACTCCCGCGTCTACCGGTTCCGCGACGGCGTCCTCACCCAGATCACCGCCGACCACACCTTCGTTCAGCGCCTCGTCGACTCCGGCCGCATCACCGCCGAGGAAGCCAAGACCCACCCGCGCCGCTCAGTGCTGATGCGGGTACTCGGCGACGTCGACTCCGTTCCCGACGTCGACCTCCAGGTGATGGACACCCGTCCCGGCGACCGCTGGCTCATCTGCTCCGACGGCCTGTCCGGCGTCGTCGAGAATGAACAGATCGGCGAGGCCCTCGAGGCCGATCAGAGCCCCGAAGAAGTCGTGGCCTCCCTCGTTCGCCAGAGCCTTGACAACGGGGCCCCCGACAACGTCACGATCGTCGTCGTCGACGTCAGCCAGTCCTTCGATGAGGCGGAGGCGACGCCGACCCTCGTCGGCTCGGCCGCGAAGCCCATCGCCTACATCGGCACGCTGGGCCGCCGCACCTCGAGGATGCCGGCCCTGCGCCTGCACTCGCGCGCGGCCAACACGCATCCGAGCCACTACGAGGCCGAGAGCGAGGACTACCTCGACGAGCTCATCGACGAGAACCGTCGCCGTAGCCGCCGACGCAAGATCAGCTGGCTCGTGGGCGTCCTGATCGTCGTGATCGCCCTGGCCGCCGCTGCGTATGGCGGCTATCGCTGGACCCAGTCCCGGTACTTCGTCGGCCAGTCCTCCGGCAACGTCACCATCTTCAAGGGCGTACAGCAGAGCATCGGCCCCATCCCGCTCTCCTCCGTCTATCAGGTGACCGGCATCAGCGTGAGCACCCTGCCGACATTTACCCAGCACCAGGTGGCCGACACCATCTCAGCGGATTCCATCACCGCCGCGCAGGAGATCGTCGCGCGCCTCGGCCAGGCCTCGGCTCCCACACCGCAGCCGACGGGAACGCCGACCCCCGCGGCCACGACAGCCCCACCGGTGACCGGTGGCTGAGCGGGCACGCTCCGGGCCGGTCGTTATGACGGCACCCAGGCCCGGCGGAAACGCCGGGACCCCGCCCCGCGGCATCCGGCGCATACGCGTGCCGCAGAAGCTGCGCAACCTCGAGCTGTTCCTCGTAGTGTTCGCCTGCGGTATCAACGCGGCCGCTGTCGCCCTCGTGCAGCTCGGCGCCCTCGGCGGCATCGACCTGGCCACGATGCTCACGCTCGGGCTCGGTCTCAGCGTGCTTGTACTCGGAATGCACGTGGCGCTGCGCTTCGTCGCCCCCAACGCCGACCCGTTCATCCTGCCCATCGCGACCGTTGTGAATGGCATCGGCATCGCGATGATCTACCGCATCGACGTCAGTCGGAACGTCTCCGGCTGGGACTCGACAGCCGTACGCCAGGTCGTCTGGAGCGGTCTGGCGATCGTTCTGGCCCTCGGCGTGATCCTGCTGATCCGCAACTACCGGGTGCTGCAGCGCTATACCTACGTCGCGATGTTCCTGGCAGGCATCCTGCTGCTCCTGCCGATGCTGCCCGGCATCGGCCGCGAGGTCTACGGCGCCCGCGTGTGGATCGGCATCGGCCCGTTCTCGTTCCAGCCCGGTGAGATCGCGAAGATCTTCCTGGCCGTGTTCTTCGCCGGCTACCTCGTTCAGCGGCGTGACAGCCTCTCGATGGTCGGGCGCAAGGTGCTCGGCATCCGTTTCCCCCGGGCCCGCGACCTGGGTCCCATCCTCGTGTTGTGGGCACTGTCGATGTCGGTCATCGTCTTCCAGCGCGACCTCGGAACCGCACTGTTGTACTTCGGCCTCTTCGTCGTGATGCTCTACGTGGCCACCGGTCGCACCAGCTGGATCGTCGTCGGCGGCGGCCTGTTCAGCCTGGGCGCAGTCATCGCCAGCCAGGTGCTGCCCTACGTGAACGACCGCTTCACCGCCTGGCTCGATCCGTTCAACCAGAAGCGCTACGAGGAGATCGGCGGCAGCTACCAGCTGGTGCAGGGCCTCTTCGGCCTCGGCAACGGCGGCCTGATCGGCACGGGTCTCGGCGAGGGACGCCCCGACATCACCCCGCTCGCCCAGAGCGACTACATCTTCGCGAGCCTCGGCGAGGAACTCGGCTTGGCCGGGGTCTTCGCCGTGCTGGCCCTCTACCTGCTCTTCGTCGCCCGGGGCCTGCGCATCAGCTTCGCCGGCCACGACGACTTCGGCCGCCTTCTCGGTGTCGGCCTTTCCTTCGTCTTCGCCCTGCAGTGCTTCATCGTCATCGGCGGAGTCACCCGCGTGATCCCCCTGACCGGCCTCACCACCCCCTTCATGGCCGCCGGCGGAAGCTCGCTCGTGGCCAACTGGATCATCGCCGCACTCCTGATCAGACTGAGCGACACGGTTCGCAATCAGCCAAGGCTGGTGATCTAGAAGGATGAGCAAAGAACTGAAGAGGGTCACCCTCGTCGTGCTGCTGATGTTCGCCGCGCTATTCGCGTCGACCTCGATCATCCAGTATTTCCAGGCGGGCAGCCTCTCGGCCGACGGCCGCAACTCGCGCTCGCTCTACGCCAGCTATGACCAGCAGCGGGGTCCCATCCTCGCCGGCGGCCAGCCGATCGCCGAGAGCGTGCCCTCCTCCGACGAGTACAAGTACCAGCGCGTCTACTCCAACGGACCCCTCTACAGCCAGGTCACCGGGTACTTCACGCAGGGCCAGGGCTCGACCGGAATCGAGCAATCCCTCGGCAAGGAGCTGGCCGGAACGAGCGATTCCCAGTTCCTGACCCGTCTTAACAGCATCTTCACGGGCAAGAGCCCGCAGGGCGCCTCCGTCGAGACCACCATCGACCCGAACCTCCAGCAGGTCGCCTGGGATGCTCTCGGAGACCTGCAGGGCGCCGTCGTCGCGATCGAGCCCGCCACCGGGCGCATCCTCGCGATGGTCTCCAAGCCCACATACGACCCGAACCTGCTCGCCGTGCACGACGGCCAGCAGGTCTTGGACACCTACAACCAGCTGCTCGCCGCCCCGGGCGACCCGTTGATCAACCGCAGCATCGCCGGCAACCTGAATCCTCCCGGGTCGACGTTCAAGATCGTCACGTCCTCGGCCGCCCTGCAGAACGCCGGCATCGCCGCGACCGACTCCGTTCCGAACCTGTCGCGCTTCCCGCTGCCCGGCAGTGACAACACCGTCTCCAACGCCGGAGGCGGCACCTGCGGCGGTGGCGACACTGTCACGCTGCAGACAGCCTTCGTTCTCTCCTGCAACATCCCGATGGCCGAGTTCGGCGTGAAGATGGGCGAGAAGAACCTGACCGACATGGCCAAGGCCTTCGGCTTCGGTCGCGAGCTGAACATCCCGATGGCCGTCACGCCCAGCTCGATGGACTCAGGCATGGGAGATGCCCAGCTGGCACTCTCCTCCTTCGGCCAGTGGAACGACCGGGTCACGCCCCTTCAGGTCGCGATGTTCTCCGCAGCCGTGGCCAACGGCGGCCTGTTGATGACGCCGACGCTCATCGATTCGATCACCGCACCCGACCTCACGAGCATCAAGAGTTTCAGCGCGTCAGAGTTCGCCCGGCCGCTGACCACAGCGACCTCCCAGACTCTGTCCATGTTCATGACCGAAGCTGTTAGCTCGGGAGCTGCCACGAACGCCGCCATTTCTGGCGTGAGCGTAGCCGGTAAAACCGGCACGGCAGAGAACGGTTCGGGAGACCCGTACACACTCTGGTTTACTGGATTCGCCCCCACCGAGAACCCCAAGGTCGCCGTCGCGGTCCTGGTGGAGAATGGTGGCGGAAAAGGCCAATCGGGAACTGGCAACTCGCTTGCTGCCCCAATCGCAAAAAAAGTCATAGAGGCGGTGCTTGGAAAATGAGACCCACAGCAGGGGTCACCTTCGGGGGACGATACGAGCTATCTACACGGATAGCGATTGGCGGCATGGGTGAGGTCTGGAAGGCCACCGACCTGGTCATCGGCCGCACCGTCGCCATCAAGATCCTGAAGGACGAGTACCTGGGCGACCCGGGCTTCCTCGAGCGTTTCCGCGCCGAGGCCCGCCACGCCGCCCTGGTGAACCACGAGGGAATCGCCAACGTCTTCGACTACGGCGAGGAGGAGGGCAGCGCCTACCTCGTGATGGAACTCGTTCCCGGCGAGGCGCTCTCCACGATCCTCGAGCGTGAGCACGCCCTTTCGACCGATCGCGTGCTCGACATCGTGGCCCAGACCGCCGCAGCACTGCAGGCCGCACACACGGCCGGCCTCGTGCACCGCGACATCAAGCCCGGCAACCTGCTGATCACGCCGGATGACCGCGTGAAGATCACCGACTTCGGCATCGCCCGCATTGCCGACCAGGTGCCGCTGACCGCGACCGGCCAGGTCATGGGAACCGTTCAGTACCTCTCACCCGAGCAGGCCTCCGGCCGTTCCGCGAGCCCGACGACAGACATCTACTCGCTCGGCATCGTGGCGTATGAATGCCTCGCCGGCAAGCGGCCCTTCACGGGCGAGTCGCAGGTCGCGATCGCCATGGCCCAGATCAACGAGATGCCGCCGGATCTGCCGATCACGGTCGCCGAGCCCGTGCGCAACCTCGTCATGAGCTGCATCGCCAAGAAGCCAGAGGACCGCCCGTCCTCGACGGCGAACCTGGCCCGTGCGGCCACCGCCCTTCGAAACGGCGACATCGCCGGTGCCGCCGCCGCAGTCCCCGCCGTCCTGGGCGGTCGCCC
>CANFBG010000080.1 GCA_947444785.1 Microbacteriaceae bacterium
CTCTTCGGGGGATCGGTTGCCTCCGCGGCGCGGGTTGAGGCTGCACTGCGATCGCGAGGGTGGCGGCCCTGACCCGTTCCGCTCGAGGTGGGGTGGGCTGCACGTGCGTCGAGTTCGTCCAGATCGGGCTAAGAGTTCGGGGGAAGGCAGATGTGCGCAGTCTCGGCGTGCGACGGTGGGGTGCGCTGCGTTGAGTTCGTCCAGATCGGGCCAAGAGTTGGGGGGAAGGCGGATGTGCGCAGTCTCGGCGTGGGTGGCGCGGCCGCATGGGGGCGTGCGGCGCGGAGCGAAGCGCGGAGTGAAGTCGCGACGGGGTCGTGTTGACACCGCGGGGCCGGGCTGTGTATGGTCGGAGCGCGGACTGTAATCGATAACAGTGAGGTTTCCAGCGGTGGCGAACATTCAACAGGTGGCTCGGGCGGCCGGTGTCTCCACGGCAACCGTGTCCCGCTACTTCGCCGGCCTCAGTGTGCGCAGTCATGACGCTATCGCGCATGCGGTCGCTCTGCTCGACTACACGCCGAGCCCCGTCGCCCGGTCGCTCAAGTCTGGCCGGAATCACGCCATCGGCGTCATCGTCCCCGACATCACGAACCCGTTCTTCGCCGCGCTCGTCAAGGGCATCGAATCCGAGGCGCGCGGGTCGGGATTCGAGTTGATTCTCGGCAACAGCGATGAGGACGCCGCCATCGAGTCGTCGCTGGTCGCCGCGATCTCACAGCGGGTCGACGGGATGATCATCGCCCCGGTCGTCGAGGACGACGCCGCGGTAGCCGGTTTCATCGCCGGCGGCAGTCCCGCCGTTTTTGTCGACCGTGACATTGTGGCCGGTGTTGTCGGCGAGACGGCTGCTCGGCAAACCGTCGACCGGGTCCTTGTCGACAATGCCGCCGGCGCCGCCCTGGCCGTGGAGCATCTCGCGGGCCTCGGCCACCGAGCGATCGCCGTGATCAGCGGCCCCCTCGACTCCACCCCGGGTAGGGCCCGGCACGCAGGATTTCTCGACGAGATGGCGCGGCTGGGGCTACCCATGAGCGCCGACCTCGTGCGCATCTCCGACTTCCGGGAGGAGGGCGGATACACGTCAATGGCCGAACTCGTCGACCTCCCCGAGCGGCCGACCGCCGTGTTCGTCGCCAACAACCTGATGGCCATCGGCGCGCTCCGGCTGCTGAACGACAGGCAGATTCCGGTGCCCGGCTCCGTCTCTGTCATCGGGTTCGACGATCTCAGCTTCGCGCCGCTGCTGAACCCACCGCTCTCCGTGATCCGCCGGCCCGACGTCTTGCAGGGCGCCACCGCGGCGCGGCTCCTGTTGCGTCGTCTGCTCGCAAAACCCGGCGAAGAAATCCCTCCCGAGCGACTGTCACTTCCCGTCGAGCTGGTCATTCGTGGCTCGACCTCCCGCCCCAACCCCGAAGGCACCCGATGACCCTCACCAGTCCTGACCGGAGCGGCCAATCGCCGCTGGCTCCGGCGTCCCGCGCGATCGACATCATCGGAGCCGACCTCACGGAGGCCAGCCTCACCCGCTACCTGCGCGGCCTGCCCGCAGTCGACGCCGTCGGGCTGACGAACAGGGCCGCCGACCTCGGCTCGCGCTCGATCAAGGCGACGTCCAAGGCATGGGCGCTCGACAAGATCATCAGCCTGATCGACCTCACAACCCTTGAGGGGGCCGACACCCCAGGCAAGGTTCGCTCGCTCGTCGCCAAGGCGCTGACCCCGGATGCCAGCGATCTGACCAGCCCGCGGGTCGCCGCGGTCTGCGTCTATGGCGACATGGTGGCCACGGCCGCCGAGGCCCTCGGCAGCGCCAAGGGCGAACATGCCCCTGGCGGCATAAACGTCGCCGCGGTCGCCACGGCGTTCCCCAGCGGCCGCGCATCGCTTCGGGTCAAGCTCGCCGATGTCGCCGACGCGGTGGATGCCGGAGCCGACGAGATCGACATGGTCATCGACCGGGGCGCGTTCCTGGCCGGCAACTACGGCCGGGTCTTCGACGAGATCGTCGCGGTCAAGGCAGCCTGCCAGCGCGCAGACAAGTCGTTCGCCCACCTCAAGGTCATCCTCGAGACCGGCGAGCTGAACACCTACGACAACGTCAAGCGCGCCTCGTGGCTGGCGATTCTGGCGGGCGGCGACTTCATCAAGACGTCGACCGGCAAGGTCGCCCCGGCCGCCACGCTTCCCGTCACCCTCCTCATGCTTCAGGTCGTGCGCGACTGGCACCGCCTCACGGGCGAGCGCATCGGTGTGAAGCCGGCCGGCGGCATCCGCACGTCGAAGGACGCGATCAAGTACCTCGTGGCCGTCGCCGAGGTCGCGGGACAGGAATGGCTCGAGCCCCACCTGTTCCGGTTCGGCGCCTCGAGCCTGTTGAACGACGTGCTCCTGCAGCGCCAGAAGATCTCGACCGGGCACTACTCGGCCTCCTCCTACGTAACGATCGACTAAGGACACCAGCGACTGTGACGAGCAACAACGGCAACACAAACGCAGGCAGCAACAGCTTCCTGGACTACGCCCCGGCCCCCGAGTCGACCGCGATCCTGAACCTCAAGAGCGAGTACGGCCTCTTCATCAACGGCGAGTTCGTCGACGGCCACGGTGCCAGCTTCACGACGATCTCCCCCTCGACCGAGAAGACGATCGCGACGATCGCGGCCGCCGACGCGTCTGATGTGGACACGGCGGTCAAGGCCGCCCGCCGCGCCTTCGACCGCTCGTGGTCAACGATCTCGGGCCGGGAGCGCGGAAAGTACCTGTTCCGCATCGCGCGCCTGCTGCAGGAGCGCGCCCGCGAGTTCGCCGTGGCCGAGTCGCTCGACAACGGCAAGCCGATCAAGGAGAGCCGCGACGTCGACGTGCCGCTCGCCGCCGCCTGGTTCTTCTACTACGCCGGCTGGGCCGACAAGCTCGATCATGCGGGGCTCGGCGCCAACCCCCGCGCGCTCGGGGTCGCGGCCCAGGTCATCCCGTGGAACTTCCCCCTGCTGATGCTCGCATGGAAGATCGCTCCCGCGCTTGCCGCCGGCAACACGGTCGTGCTGAAGCCCGCCGAGACCACGCCGCTCACCGCGCTGCTCTTCGCCGAGGTCGTGCAGCAGGCGGGGCTTCCGGCCGGGGTCGTCAACATCCTCACGGGGGCCGGGGCCACGGGCCAGGCCCTGGTCACGCATCCGGATGTCAACAAGGTCGCCTTCACGGGCTCGACCGCGGTCGGCCGCCTGATCGCCCGCCAGATCGCGGGCACCGACAAGCGCGTCACGCTGGAGCTCGGCGGCAAGGGCGCGAACATCGTCTTCGATGACGCCCCCATGGACGAGGCCATCGAGGGCATCGTCAACGGCATCTTCTTCAACCAGGGCCAGGTCTGCTGCGCGGGCTCACGGCTGCTGGTGCAGGAGAACGTGCACGACGAGGTCGTCGACCGGTTGAAGGCCCGCCTCGCGACGCTGCGCATCGGCGACCCGCTGGACAAGAACACTGACATCGGCGCCATCAACAGTGCCGCCCAGCTCGAGCGGATTCGCACCCTCTCGCAGGCTGGCGAGGACGAGGGCGCCGTGCGTTGGAGCGCCCCCTGCGACCTGCCCGAGAACGGCTTCTGGTTCGCCCCGACGATCTTCACCAACGTCTCGACGTCGCACCGCATCGCCCGCGACGAGATCTTCGGACCGGTGCTCTCGGTGCTCTCGTTCCGAACCCCCACCGAGGCCATCGCCAAGGCTAACAACACCCCCTACGGTCTCTCCGCCGGCATCTGGAGCGACAAGGGCAGCCGCGTCCTCGCGGTCGCCGACAAGCTGCGGGCCGGCGTCGTCTGGGCGAACACGTTCAACAAGTTCGACCCCGCGAGCCCCTTCGGCGGCTTCAAGGAGAGCGGCTACGGCCGGGAGGGTGGACGCCACGGCCTCGCCGCCTACCTCGCGCCAGCCGAGTCGCGATCGTATGCCGCACCGGCTATGAAGGCCGCGCCAGCTGTAGCTGCAGCCGCAGCCGTCGAGACCCCCATGACCGACGCCGACCCGCAGACCCCCACCAAGTTCGTGCGCCGCAAGGGAGCCAACAAATGACCCGTCTCGCCATCCCCAAGACCTACAAGCTCTTCATCGGCGGTAAGTTCCCGCGCAGCGAATCGGGTCGCGTGTTCGAGATCCGCTCCGCCAAGGGCGAGTTCCTGGCGAACGCCGCCAAGGCCTCCCGCAAGGATGCCCGGGATGCCGTCGTCGCGGCCCGGGCCGCGGGCTCCGGCTGGGCCGGCGCCACGGGCTACAACCGCGGCCAGGTGCTGTACCGGGTCGCCGAGGTGCTCGAGGGCCGGCGCGACCAGTTCATCGCCGAGATCGTCTCGACCGAGGGGGTCAGCGCCGCGGCCGCCGCAGCGCAGGTCGATGAGGCCGTCGACCGCTGGGTCTGGTACGCCGGCTGGGCTGACAAGTACGTGCAGGTCGCCGGCAACGCCAACGCCGTGTCGGGCCCGTTCTTCAACATCTCGGTGCCCGAGCCGACCGGCGTCGTGGCGATCGTCGTGCCTCAGGACTCGTCGCTGCTCGGCATCACGAGCGCGATCGCCCCGGCCCTTGTCAGCGGAAACACCGTGGTCGTCATCGCGAGCGAGCGCTTCCCGCTCTCTTCGATCGGCCTCGCCGAGGTTCTCGCCACGAGCGACCTGCCGGGCGGCGTCGTGAACATCCTGACGGGGTCGCCCGCCGAGATCGCGCCGTGGCTCGCGAGTCACGCCGACGTCAACGCGCTCGACCTGATCGGCGCCGCCGGCCTCGACTGGATCGACCTCGAGATCGCCGCCGCCGAGACGCTGCAGCGCGTGATGCGTCCGGAGCAGGGGCCGGATATCGCGTCCCCCAGCCTGACCCGCATCACCCAGTTCACCGAGACCAAGACCGTCTGGCACACCAAGTCCCTGATCTAGGGATCAGGCCTTGTGAATCATTTCCAGAGTGGAAGTTGTCGCCAATCTTCGGGGAACCCGGCGTTTGACAGTGAGCCGTTAGGAATGTTGGGGAAGGACTCGAGGACTGCTCGGAGACGAGTCTTCCACTCCTTGCCCAGCTCATTTCGGCTCAGAAGCCATGCGAGCACCGCGACGGGAGCGTAAATCTTGACACGTGACACTTCGTCAAGATTTCGGAGGTGATCAAGGTCAGGAATCGCACCGTTCTTTGGGCGCGCAGCGGCAGCGGTAAGGGACCGGTTCCACAGGCGCGAGTGGTGTGCGCAGAAATTGCGGATGCCATTGAGGCTGGCGATCCAAGAGCCAAAGTTCTTCTGGGTATCGAAACCGAAGTCCTCGGAAATTTTTCGGCGTGTGCCCAAGGGTAGTCCTTGGATAAGTCGGGAGGTTTGTCCGAATTCGAAGAGCTCGATCGCGACCCAAATAGGAAGTTGACCGTCGTGTTTGTGGTCAAACCACTTCACAAATGCTTCGTTTTTGGAACTGTCTACGCGGGCAAGGTACCCCATGAGCCATCGGTCGTACGAACTCTGACGCTGAGACCCTGTGGTCATCTGCGGCCTCGTGAACTCCTCGGTCAGGAGTTCCGGGAGGTGATGGATAAACGCGTCAAGCATGCCGGCGTTATAGGCGAGGGACGTTCTCAGCGCAATTTCGAATTGCTCGAGCCCGTCGAGTAGGACCAGTCGCAGCGACCTGTCGAACATCCACAACTGAATCACCTGCTCGAAAGTCGAACCGGGAAAGTAGAAGTTTAGGCGTTCGTCGTGCCTGCGATCGCCGTCGGCCTTTAGCGGCCGAAAGGAGTGGAGGTAGGCGCTCAACCTGTAGTAGCCGACCAGCTTGAGCGCATCGATAGCTGCTGTTCGATCAGAAACTTCAAGCCCGCGTCCAACAAGCTTGTCAATCTGTTGATCGTAGCTGAGGTGGGGTTTCTCGTAGGGGACGCCCACTTGTAGCACTCCCTCCTACGGAAATTGCGCCTTAAAGAAAACCAGCCCGGGAGTTGAGTTTCCTCAAGCCGGGCGGGCTGGTCATAACACTGACAGGCTATCAAATCGGAGCTGACATTGCGCAGGAAATTCTGCGCGGGGTTTGGCTACGCGGTGGGGCCCGGCCAGCGGTAGCTCAGCTGGCCGCGGGCGGCGACCTTCACGGTGAAGAGCCCGCCCGCGTGCGGGTACTCGGCGCGGGCAGCGGTGTCGTGGTCCCTGTTCGACGTGCTGATGACGAGGGTGTCGAGGTCAGGGCCGGCGAAGGCGAGGCAGGTCGTGAACGGCGCCGGCACATCCACGACCGCCGTGATCTGGCCCGTCGGGGTGTAGCGCCGAACCTGGCCCGCACCCCAGATGGCGATCCAGATGTCGCCCGCGGCATCCACTCGCATACCGTCGGGACGGCCGTCGGCGACGTGAAATGCCTGCCGCCAGTTGCTGGCGGCGCCCGACGCCACGTCGTAGTCGGCGGCCCAGACGATGCCGGGGAGAGTCTTGGGGTGTGTCTCGGATCTAGACAGGGGAGCGGTATCGATGAAGTACAGCGTGGCTGCGTCCGGGGTGAATCCCATGCCGTTGGCGAGCCCGATGCGCTCGAGCACCACGTGCGATTCGCCCGGGATGTCGGCGCTGAGCTGGAACAGCTCTTCCGTTCCGGGCGTCGAGCCGAGCGACAGGGTGCCCACGAGGAACCGGCCGGCCGGGTCGCAGATCCCGTCGTTCAACCGGCGCAGGCCGTCGTTCGGCAGGAGGTCAAGGACGAGGCCGACGTCGCCATCCGGCGCCACGGTGCAGATGCTCGCGGCCGTGGCGACCAGCAGGCCCCCGTCCTCTGCCAGGGCGATGGCGCCGACGGTGCCGGTGGCGCCATCCTCGTCGGCCAGCGTGGTTCGCTGGATCTCGCCGAGTCGGCCATCCGCGAAGGGGGCTGACAGAATGGCCGCGGCATTGATGTCGACCCACAGCACCCGGCCGAGCCTCTCGTCCCAGGTCACCCCCTCGGCCAGGGCGTAGTCGCCCGCGGTCAGGGGGGTCGCGGTGTAGCGGTCGATACTCATACTTCAAGCGTATTCCTGTGAGTCAAGTCCTTATCGGCTGGGACTCAGGGGAATACTCCGCCATTTCATGCGTTTGCATAAATAGACTTGACCAACCGAAGACATACAAGGGAGAAACCGTGTCCGCCGTAACCCAAGGCCTGCACCACGTCACCGCTATCGGCGGCGACCCACAGAAGAACGTCGACTTCTACATCACGGGCCTCGGCCTGCGACTCGTGAAGAAGACCGTGAACTTCGACAGCCCCGGCACGTACCACCTCTACTACGGCGACGACGCGGGACGCCCGGGTTCGCTGATGACGTTCTTCCCGTGGCAGCAGGTGCCCGCCGGACGCATCGGCGCGGGACAGTCCACGTCGACCGCGTTCTCCGTTCCGGCCGGCAGCCTCGGCTGGTGGAAGGAGCACTTCGGGGCGATCGGCATCGACTCCACCGTCACGACGGTCTCCTCCGAGGAGGAGCGCCTGTCCCTCCGCGACCCCGACGGCCTGCAGCTGGATCTCATCGCCTCGTCCGTCTCGGACCCGCGCGACCCGTGGGACTCCGCATCCGTTCCCGCTGAGTTCGCCATTCGCGGCCAGCACTCCTCCGTGCTTACGGTGAAGGACTCCTCGGGCACCTCCGAGGTGCTCGTCAACGAGCTCGGCATGAAGCAGGTCTGGGAGAAGGGCAACCGCACGCGGTACGCCGCGGGCGACGGAATCGCCGGCGGCATCGTCGACGTGATCACCGAGCCCGGCGCCCGCGAGGGCCTCAGCGCCGGCGGCACCGTGCACCACATCGCGTTCCGCGTGCCCGACATCGAGACCCAGGATGTCTGGCGCCGGCAGCTCGCCGACCGCGGCTACCAGGTGACCGCGATCCTCGATCGCCAGTACTTCACCTCGATCTACTTCCGCGAGCCCGGCGGAGTGCTGTTCGAGATCGCGACCGACACCCCCGGCTTCGACATCGACGAGCCGCTGCTCGAACTCGGCCGCTCGCTGAAGCTGCCGCCGTGGCTCGAGCCCTCCCGCGAGGCGATCGAGAACGCCGTGCTGCCGCTCGCTCTGCCGCACGAGAACAACCCGACGGTCGCCGCGTAGTGAGCGACGTTGCAGGCGCCGGCGTGGGCGCGGGCCCAGAAGCGGATGGCGGGCAGGCCGCGGAGACGCTTGCGGCCTGGCCGCACGAGTATCGCCCCGGCGCCGGGCGCGTGCTGCTGACGCTGCACGGCACCGGCGGAAACGAGCGGGAGATCATGGCCCTGGCCGGGGCCCTCGACCCGGGCGCGGCCGTGCTGTCCCCGCGGGGACGCTCGACCGAGGGCGGCATGAACCGCTGGTTCCGCCGCTTCGCTGAGGGGTCCTTCGACGTGGACGACGTCATCGTTCGTGCCGCAGAGCTCGCGTCGTTCGTGACCTGGGCGCGGGAGCACTACGGCATCGAGGATCTGCCGATCACAGCGGTCGGCTTCTCGAACGGGGCGAACATCGCGCTCGCCGTCGCGCAGCTTCACCCCTCGGTGCTCTCCTCGGCGATTGCGTTCTCGGGCATGTACCCGTTCGCGGACCGTCTCGTTGAGGAGTCACTGACCGGCAGCAGCATCCTCGTCTCGAACGGCGAATCGGATGTGATGGCCCCCCTTGAGAGCGTCGAGCGCCTTGTCGCCGAGCTCACGAGGAAGGGCGCCGACGTCACGGTCACCCGTCGCGAGGGCAGCCACGGCATCGATCCCGCAGAGGTAGCCGCCGCCGTCACCTGGCTGGCCGCGCGCCCATAACGGGGCGCTCGTAACCCGCGCGTCGCATCCGCGGCCGCCGAAAGCCGAAAGCCGAAAGCCCGCGAGTTGCCTCTTCGTGCGCGAACTTTGAGAGGTTCGCGCACCAAGGGGAAACTCGCGGGCCTTTTTGGTCGCCGGGAGCGCCGGGCTAGGCCTTCGGGGCTGCCACTACCTTCGGGGCGGCGGGCTTGCGCTTCGCCGGGGCCCGCTTCGGGGTCGACGTCGGGGTCTGGGTCGCCGATACTGCCAGCGCGGCGACCGCAGGGTCGGCCACCTCGACCGCTACCGTGGCGGCCGGGGGCTTTCGCGCCGAGCGAGCGGCCGAGCGACCGACCGATGGGCGGGACACGGCAGCCGACGCCGCGGCGACCTGGGCCGGGGCGATGGCGCGGGGCACCAGGCGCTCCAGCTGGATGACATGGCTCGGGTTCAGCTCCTCCAGCGACGCGACGCCGAGCAGCTTCATGGTGCGGGCGACCTGCTCACCGAGGATCGCGATGGTGCGGTCGACGCCCTCGCGCCCGCCGGCCATCAGGCCGTAGAGGTACGCGCGGCCGACCATGGTGAACCGGGCGCCCAGGGCGATGGAGGCGACGATGTCGGCTCCGGACATGATGCCCGTGTCGAGGTGGATCTCCATGTCGCCGCCCACCTCGCGGGCGACCTCGGGCAGCAGGTGGAACGGGATCGGGGCCCGGTCGAGCTGGCGCCCGCCGTGGTTCGACAGCGTGATGCCGTCGATGCCCATGTCGGCGAGCGTGCGCGCATCCGCGAGGCTCTGCACGCCCTTGACGACGAGCTTGCCGGGCCACTGCGCCTTGATCCAGGCGAGGTCCTCGAAGGTCACGGTGGGGTCGAACATGGTGTCGAGCAGCTCGCCGACGGTTCCTGACATGCGACTGAGCGACGCGAAGGCGAGGGGCTCGGTGGTGAGGAAGTTGATCCACCACTCCGGCCGGGGCAGCGCGTTCAGCACGGTGCCGATGGTGAGCTGCGGGGGTATTGAGAAGCCGTTGCGCTTGTCTCGGAGGCGGGCGCCCGCGACGGGAACGTCGACCGTGACGAGCAGGGTGTCGAAGCCGGCGGCGGCGGCGCGCTCGACCAGGGCCATCGACCGGTCGCGGTCGTTCCACATGTAGAGCTGGAACCAGTTGCGGCCGTCGGGGTTGGCGGCCTTCACCGCCTCGATCGATGTGGTGCCCATGGTCGACAGTGAGAACGGGATACCCGCGGCTCCGGCGGCGGCGGATCCCGCGAGCTCGCCCTCGGTCTGCATCATGCGGGTGAAGCCGGTTGGCGCGATGCCGAACGGCAGGGCGACGGGTGCGCCAAGCACATCCCAGCCGGTGTTCACCGTCGAGACGTCGCGGAGGATGCCCGGGTTGAACTGGATATCCTCGAACGCCTGCCGAGCGCGGCGAAGGCTGATCTCCGCCTCGGCGGCGCCCTCCGTGTAGTCGAAGGCGGCCTTGGGTGTGCGGCGCTGGGCGATCTTCTGCAGGTCCTGAATCGTCAGGGCCCCGGCCAGGCGGCGGCGCTTGGCGTTGAAGTCCGGCGTCTTGAAGTTCATCAGGGGGGCCAGGTCTTTGTACCTGGGGAAACGGCGTTCAACCATGGGGTTCCATCTCTTTCGTATCGACGATGTTCGCATTGACGAGCTTCGTTTCGGCGTAATAGGTCTCGATGTGCGTGCGCACGTGCTCGCGGGCCAGCTCGGGATTGTGCGCCTCGATGGCCGCGACGATGCCGCGGTGCTCGTTCTTCAGTCGAGCGGATGTCGCATCCCACGACGGCAGGAACGGCGCCCCGGCGAGAACGTAGCCCTCGACCGAGTGTCTGAGCCCGGCCATCATCGAGGCGATGACCTCATTGCCGGATGCCGCCGCCAGGCTGACATGGAATGCCGCGTCGAGCACAAGGAACTCCGCCTCGGTGAGCCGGGATTCCGGCTGCTCCATCGCATCCAGAATCTCGGTGCAGGGCGTGAGATCGTGCGGGCCGGGGCTCGCGAGCTCGGTCACGACCGCAGCCTCCAGCACGAGCCGGGTCTTGACGACGTCCGCCACGGCGAAGCCCCGCGCCGCGACCTGCAGCCGCATCAGCGCCGACATGCCACCGGAGGGCCGGGCAACGATGATCGCTCCGGACTGCGGCCCGCTGCCGGTCTGGGTGCGAATGAGTCCGAGCACCTCTAGCACGCGCAGGGCCTCCCGCACGGAGGAGCGTCCGACGCCGAGCCCGCCGGCCAGGGCTCGCTCGGGCGGGAGGTGATCCCCGGGGGACAGGATGCCCGCGAGCAGATCTCCCTCGATGCGCTGGAGCACGATCTCCCA
>CANFBG010000081.1 GCA_947444785.1 Microbacteriaceae bacterium
CCCAGCTGCTCAACGAACGCCAGCTTCTCGGCGTTGCCCACGGTCGTGAGTACCTTCGCGCCGAACGCCACCGCAAGCTGAATGGCCATCGAGCCGATGCCGCTGGAGCCGCCGTGCACGAGCAGCGTCTCGCCCGGCTGCAGGTTGGCGAGCATGAAGATGTTGGAGAAGACGGTGGCGGCGACCTCGGGGAGCCCGGCGGCATCCAGTACTGAGACGCCGTGCGGAACGGGCAGCACGAGCCGCGCGTCGACGACGACCTGCTCGGCGTAGCCCCCGCCCGGGATCAGCGCGCACACCTCGTCGCCGACGTGGAACCTCGTGACGGCGGCGCCTCGCTCGGCGATCGTGCCCGAGACCTCGAGGCCGGGCCAGCTCGGCGCCCCGGGAGGCGAGGGGTAGGTGCCGCGGCGCTGCGCGAGGTCGGCCCCGTTGACCCCGGCCGCCACGACCGTGATGCGCACATCGTGCTCGCCGAGAGCGGGAGCATCGATGTCGGTCAGGGTCAGGACGTCCGCGTCCCCAAATGTCGGTGTCGTAATGGCGCGCATGCTGCTCTCCGTTCGCGGGGAGGATCTGCGTCCCCTCCGAACTCCAACGCTACTCGCGTTAGTGTCCCCGGATTGGAGTTCTCCAGGAATCAGATACTGCTAGCAGTATCAAGATGTAGCCTCATGACTATGAAGACGACATTCGACCTGCCGGAGCCCCTCGTCAAGGAGGTCAAGCAGCTTGCCCGCGAGCGCGGAACGACCTCGCGCGCCCTCGTGCAGCAGGCCCTCCGGCGGCTCGTCGATGAGGCGAGCGCGGCACCGGCCTTTCGACTGGAGGACGTGAGCGTGACGGGGTGGGCGTCTATGACGCCCGAGGCGCAGGGAGTTCCGCTCGCCGAGCTCATTCGGCTGTCAAGCCGCGAGCAGAACTGACACCGATGCTTGCCGTCGATACGAACGTTCTCGTGTACTCGTTTTTCAAGGACTCCCCATTTCATGAGGCGGCCCAGGGCACGTTGTCTCGGCTGGCCGGGAGCCCGGCAGCCTGGGCCATTCCATGGAGTTGCATCCATGAGTTCTACTCAGTCGTGACCAACCCCAAGATCTTCGTGGTTGCAGGGATCGCCGAGCGCGCCCAGCAACAGATCATGACGTGGCTTGAATCTCCGTCCCTGCAGGTGCTGGGGGAGACATCCGCTCACTGGACGACGCTTCAGCGACTGCTGATCTCCGGAGACGTGGTCGGTCCCGTTGTACACGACGCTCGAATTGCCGCGCTCTGCATCTCGCACGGCGTCACCGAGCTCATCACTCTCGACCGCGACTTCAGCAGATTCCCGGAGCTCACCGTTCGCAGCCTCGCGGCCGAGTGAAAAGCGGGCGCTGCCGCCGGCAGCCTTCAGTCCCGGGCTGTCGCCACGTCGGCCATTGTGCCCTCGGTCGCGACCCAGGCGAGCATGGCGCACTTCACGCGCATGACGTACTTCGAGACGCCCTGGAACACCACCGCGTCGCCGAGCACGTCTTCGTCGGGCTCACCGACACCCTTGGAGCGCAGCATCGTGCGGAACTCGTCGATCGTCGCCTGCAGCTCTGTCACCGTGAGGCCGGGGGCGAGCTGCGAGAGAACGGATGCGGATGCCATCGAGATGCTGCAGCCATTGCCCTGCCACGCGATCTCCTCGACGATATCGGTGCCGGGTTTCAGCACGAACTGAAGGGTGATCTCATCGCCGCAGGAGGGATTGCGCTCGAAGCGCG
The DNA here is from genome assembly GCA_947444785.1 of Microbacteriaceae bacterium. GTDB lineage: Bacteria > Actinomycetota > Actinomycetes > Actinomycetales > Microbacteriaceae > Agreia. Next base: position 1,755 of record CANFBG010000081.1, read on the forward strand.
TCGCATCCGCTCGCTCGAGCAGCCGGTCACCCGAGCGCTGCTTCGAGTGGTCGAGAATCACCTGCTGGTACAGGCCGGAGAGGGCATCGCTCATTCTGAGACTCCAAAGTAGGGGCGCACGCCGGCGACGGCGGCGAGGAAGCGGTCGACCTCGGCCTCGGTCGTGTAGACGTAGGCACTGGCCCGTGTCGTGGCGGTAAGACCCAGGCGGCGGTGCAGCGGCTGGGTGCAGTGGTGGCCGACCCGCACGGCGATGCCCTTGTCATCCAGGAACTGCCCGACGTCGTGGGCGTGCACCCCGTCGACGTCGAAGCTGGCGAGTCCGGCGCGCGCTACTCCGCGGGCGGGGCCGACAACGCGGATGCCGGGGATCTCAGCGAGACCGGCCAGCAAGCGGTCGGCCAACTGCTCCTCCCGGGCCTCGATGCGGTCGAGCCCGATCGCGTTCAGGTAGCGAACGGCCTCGGCCAGCGCGATGGCCTGCGACACCGGCTGCGTGCCGGCCTCGAAGCGCTGCGGGGCAGGCATGAACGTCGAGGACACCATGGTGACGGTCTCGATCATCGAGCCTCCGGTGCGAAACGGGGGCAGGGCGTTCAGCAGTTCCTTGCGGCCGTAGAGCACGCCGATGCCGGTGGGCCCGAGCATCTTGTGCCCCGAGAATGCGGCGAAGTCGACGTCGAGGGCGCGCAGGTCGAGGGTGCGGTGCGGGGCCGACTGGCAGACATCGAGCACGACGAGGGCGCCTGCCGCGTGGGCGAGGGCGACGACCTCCTCGACGGGGGCGATGAAGCCCGTGACGTTGGAGACGTGACTGAAGGCGACGATCTTGGTCGACTCGGTGATGACGCCGGCGGCATCGGCGACCGTCCAGATGCCGTTATCGTCGACCGGCACGAAGCGCAGGGTCGCCCCGGTGTGCGCGGCAACCTCCTGCCACGGCACGATGTTGGCGTGGTGCTCGGCCTCGGTGACGACGATCTCGTCGCCGGGTGAAAGCACGAAACGCTGGGCCGCGGCACCGCCCCTGCCGGCAGTCGCATTGATGAAGCCGTGGGCCACGAGGTTCAGGGCGTCGGTTGCGTTGGAGGTCCAGACGATCTCCTCCGCGTCGGCTCCGACGAAGGCCGCGACGGTCTCGCGCGCGGACTCATAGGCCTCAGTCGCGAGTCCCGCGAGGGTGTGCGCTCCGCGGTGCACGGCTCCGTTGGAGTGTTTCAGGAAGTCGACCTCGGCATCCAGCACCTGCTGCGGTCGCTGGGCCGTGGCCCCCGAGTCGAGGTATGCCAGGGGTTCACCGTTCACGATCTCCGCGAGCGCGGGGAAATCGGCGCGGATGCGTGCGACCTCAGCCTCGGTCAGGGGTGCGATCGTTGCGGTGCCGGCGACTGACAGGGACACGGTTACCTTTCGTTGCGGTCGTCTGCGCGAGATTGGTGCGCAGTGACTACAACCATTGTGACCTGCTTCGTGTTCCGGATGTCCCGGGTGACGTTTCGCAGCCCCTTTGTTACGCCCGGCACGGGTCTCTCCCGCACGAATGTCGACCCGGTCAGGTCGACGGATCTGTGGCACGCCCCTCGAGGATCTCGCGGGTCACGCCCGAGACGATCAGGTCGGCACGGAGCGCGGTCTGCTCGATGAGCAGGGCGTTGGCCCCGTCGACGGTCTCGGCCCAGGCCCGCGCGGCCTCGGGGGTGCGGCCGTGCCGGGTGTGGCGATCGATGAGGCGCTCGAGTCGCTCGGGCTCGCCGGTCGCGCAGAACCAGGCCTCTGCGAGCAGGGGCCTGATCTCCGACCACGGGTAGGACGCGGCCAGCAGGTAGTTTCCCTCGACGATCACCAGGCGCGTCGCGCGGGAGATAACGATGGCCCCGGCGATCGGCTCGTCGACGTTGCGGTCAAAGCTCGGGGCGTACACGCTCGAGTCGAGCTCAACGCCCAGACGGCGGAGCAACGCCACGAAGCCGGCCGCATCGAAGGTGTCGATGCTGCCCTTGCGGTCGTGGATCCCGAGGGAATCGAGGGTGCTGTTCGCGAGGTGGAAGCCGTCCATCGGGAGGTGCGCGGCGACATCCGCCTCGAGCAGGGCATTGACGCGGGCGACGACGTCGATCGCGAGGGTCGTCTTGCCCGAGCCGGGGCTGCCCGTGATGCCCAGGATGATGCGCCGGGCAGGCCTGCGGCCACCGCTCTGGCCGGTATCGAGCAACCCGATAGCGCGCCGGGCGAGAATGTCGACCTGATCGGACTGACGGATTTCGCTCACGCCGCAGTTTAGGGCCGAGAACCGGGTTCTGACCTGAATGTCAGCCCGTGGCCCTCGGCCCCCAACTGCAGCGTTCCTCTCGTTTTGACTCGAGCTACTTCGAGGAGGAAGAGGACGAAGAAGACGAGGAGACCGCGTGGGTCTTCAGCTTCTTCGGCGCAGACTGCTGGGCCTGCACCTCGATCTTGCGGGGGCGAGCCTTCTCGCTGACCGGGATCATGATGCTGAGCACACCGTTGTCGTAGCTCGCCGAGATGTGCTCCATGTCGATGCCCGAGCCGAGGTTCAGCTGGCGCAGGAATGAGCCGGCCATCCGCTCGCGCGTGATCCACTTGGCGCCCACGTTGTTGCCCATGGTGCGCTCGGCGCGAATGGTGAGCAGCTGGCCGTCGACGTCGATGTCGACCGAGCCAGGGTCGATGCCCGGCAGGTCGGCAGACACGACGTAGTGGTCGCCCTCGCGGAAGAGGTCCATCGGCATCAGCCGCGGTCCCTGGCGGGTGTCGAGCAGTGCGCCGGCCATCCGGTCGAGCTCGCGGAACGGATCGTAACTGGTTGCCATCTAAGTCAACTCCTTCACATCGAGCCGCTCGCACGACCCGAGGATTGTTGGGTTCTCGTCTCCGGCCCGGCGGGCACGGCAAGGGCCCGATCGGCCCTACTGAAACAGGGTAAGTAAGCTTTCGAGGGCCCTGCTAGAGACTTTCGACGCGGATGCGACGGGTTGCCGGGGCCCCGCCCGCCCGGTTCGCCGTACGCTGAACGGTGGGTGCGGCGCATTTCGCTTATGCCCACCCAGACATTCAAGGAAAGAGAACCCGTGCCCGGTCTAGACGTCTTGAACACCCCGGCCAAGCGCAACATCAAGGCCCTGACGGCCGAGATCGCGGGGCTGTCTGCCGGTGATCTGGCCACGGCCACGTTCTCCGTTGCTCGCTACGGCACCTTCAACGTCGAGGGGGCTGTGCAGTTCTCGGCCACGACCGGGTCGATCATGCTCGCCGGCCGGGCGGTCGACGCCAGCCTGAAGCCCGAGAAGGCCCTGCAGACATTGGCCACGAGCGGGCCGGGCACAATCGACGCGACGGGCACCGGCGACGCGGCCGACGGCGACTCGCAGTCGGCGGCGCTGACGGCATCCGTTCGCTCGCTCGAGCACGGCGCCGTCGTGCGTGCCACGTTCGTGGAACCGGCGTACGGGCCGTTCACCATCACCGGGATCGCCGTGGCGGCACCCATCGGCGACGTCTTCATGGTGGGAAGCTGGTTCATCTCGCGCCACGGCGTTCCGGCCGCCCGCCTCGCCCGGCTGGAGATTCTCGCGTCGCCCGCGGAGCACTCGCTGCCGATTCCCCCGCAGATCACGAGCTGGGGCGACGACGCTGCCGCGGTCTCGGCCGATGCGTAGCCGGCAGACGCTGAAGCCCTACGTCTTCCTCGTTCTGGCCAACCTGTTCTGGGCCGGAAACTTCGTCTTCGCCGAGGGGGTCGTCAAGGAGCTCTCGCCGCTGGACTTGACCTTCTATCGCTGGCTGTTCGCGGCGCCGCTGCTCATCGGCCTCGCGCTGGTCATCGAGAGGCCGAACTGGCGGGCCGCGCTCGTTCACTGGCGCTACCAGCTCGTGCAATCGCTGCTCGGCGTGCTGGGCTTCACCCTGCTGACCTACGAGGCGCTGAAGTTGACCTCCTCGGTGAACGCCGCCCTCACCCAGGCCATCAACCCGCCGATGATCGTGCTGTGCGCCGCGCTGCTGTTTCACTCAGTGCCCCGGGCCACGACGTGGATCGGCCTCGCGATCTCGCTGCTCGGCGTGAGCATCGTTCTGCTCGGGCCTCAGCTGGCAGCAGGGTCCTTCAGCACCGAATCCATCAACGGCGGCGTGCTGCTGATGCTCGGGGCTGTTCTCTGCTGGACCCTCTACTCCGTGCTCGGGCGCCGTAACCCCTCGCCGCCGATCACCTCGGCGGCCATCCAGGCGAGCTTCACCGTCATCCTGCTGCTGCCCGTGATGGCGTTCACGGGCTTCGCCGTGAGCCTCTCGCCGGCCGGGGCGACCGGCCTCGCCTATATCGTCGTGTTCCCCGCGGTGCTCTCGCTCGTGCTCTGGAACACCGCCGTGCGCGACGTCGGCCCGACCCGCGCCAGCGGTTTCCTGAACCTCCTGCCGATCTTCACGGCGGCTCTGGCGGTCGCCCTCGGCGCCCAACTTCAGTGGTTCCAGATCCTCGGCGGATGCCTCGTGATCGCGGGCGTTTTCGTCACGTCGCGGGTGCCGATAAACCGGCACGAGGTCGGCGTCGAGACTCGGGAGAAACCCGTGCCGATTCCCTAGTGCTTTCCGGGGCGTCACGACGTAGTGTTGCCTCTGGCCGGCGTGCGGTCGTCAGAGAAAGAGACCCCGTGTCCAGTGCCCTGCCCGCCGTCGCCCCCGCCTCGATCCTGTTGGGCAGCAGCTCGGGAAACAGCTCGGCCAGGCGCCGCCGGGCCTACGTGTTCCTCGTGCTGAGCGCCCTGTTCTGGGCCGGCAATTTCGTCTTCGCCGAGGCCGCCGTCCGGGAGCTCTCGCCCCTGATGCTCACGTTCTACCGCTGGGCCTTCTCGGCCCCGGCGCTCGTGATCCTGGCGATCCTCATGGAGCGCCCCGTCTGGCGTCGAGCCCTCGTGCAGTGGCGCTTCCACGTGCTGCAGTCGATGCTCGGCATCGTCTTCGCGAGCTTTCTCTGCTACGAGGGGCTGAAGCTGACGTCCGCGATCAACGCCTCGCTGATCCAGTCGATCAACCCGGCCACGATCGTGCTCTTTGCCGCGATCATGTTCCGGAAGCCGCCGAGCGCCCGCACCTGGCTGGGGCTCATCCTCTCGCTCGTCGGCGTCACCATCGTGCTCGCAGGCCCCGACCTCGCACTGCTGAGCCCGGCCGCCCTGAACGCGGGCGTGCTGCTCATGCTCGGCACGGTGCTCTGCTGGACCCTCTACTCGGTGCTTGCCCGCTACGACCAGTCGCCGCCGGTCACGTCGACGGCCATCCAGTCGAGCATCGCCGCGCTCGTGATGCTGCCGTTCGCTGCCGCCGCCGGATTCACCGCCCCCGCCTCCACCGCGGGCTACCTGCAGCTCGCCTACATCGTGATCTTCCCGAGCGTGCTCGCCCTCATTCTCTGGAACCTCGCCGTCAGGGACATCGGCCCGACCCAGGCCAGCGTGTACCTGAACCTGATGCCGATCGCCACGGTCGCCCTCGCCGTCGCGTTCGGCGGCCGGCTTGAGTTGCCCCAGGTCATCGGGGGATGCCTTGTTCTCGGCGGCGTGCTCGTCACGTCCCGCGCCCCCATCAACCGCGACGAACTCGTCGCTGGCGCATCCGCTTCGGGCTTGAGTTCGACCCCAGAAGCGGATGCCGTGCCGGTCGGCACCGCGGCCCACTCGCGGACCGCGGGCCGAGGGGCCAGGCCTACGCGTTCGGGACGATCACCGCGCGGCCGCGAAGCGAACCCTCGTAGAGGCGCTCGTAGGCGCGGGGCCCGTCGTCCAGAGTGAAGGTCTCGATCTCGACCTCGAGCTGACCGAGGCGGGCCATGTCCAGCACCTCCATGAGCTCGGCGCGGGAGCCCCAGTAGGTGGTGCGCACAGCAGCCTCGTAGCCGATCGTGAAGAAGCTGAACGGCACGGTTCCGCCGCCGATGCCGACGATCGTCACATCGCCCTGCACGGCGACCGCGGCGACCGCGAGCTCCACCGTGGGCTGGGCCCCGACGAAGTCGAACACGGCGGTGGCCCCGAGTCCCCCCGTGAGCCTGCGGATCTCCGCCGCCGCGTTGCCGTCACTGATCAGGGTGTGGTGGGCACCGACATCCTTCGCCAGGGCGAGCTTCGCCTCGCTCACGTCGAGGGCGATGACGGTCGCGCTGGTCAGCGCGCGAATGATCTGAATGCCGACGTGGCCGAGGCCGCCCGCGCCGATGACGACGGCGGTGCTGCCGGCCCCCAGCTTGCCGAGCGACATCTTGATTGCGTGGTACGGCGTGAGTCCGGCATCCGTCAGTGAGACCGTGGCCACCGGATCGAGGTCGCCGAGGGGCACGAGGTGCCGGGCGTCGTCGATGAGCATGTACTCGGCCATGGAGCCGGGAGCGCCGAGCCCGGGAGGCTGGATCCCCTCCGCGGCGGCGTTCGTGCAGTAGTTCTCGTTGCCGAGCGAGCAGTTGTGGCAGCGCCCGCAGCCCCAGGGGCCGTAGACCGCGACGGAGTCCCCGACGGCGACGTTCGTGACGCCCGCGCCGAGGGTGTGCACGATGCCGGCTCCCTCGTGGCCGAGCGTCAGCGGCAGCCCGAACGTGTAGGCCTCGGCCGGGAGGCTCATGATGAACTCGTCGGAGTGGCAGACGCCCGAGGCCGTGACCTTCAGCAGAACCTGGCCTGGGCCCGGAACGGGGATGGGGATCTCGACGATGATCGGCTTCGTGCCGATCGCCGTGTACTGCAGGGCCTTCATGGTCGTCTTCATGGTCGAACTGGTCATAGCGTGCGCCTCCCCGGGAATGGCACGGCGCCATTCAATTCAACGGTATTGGGCGATCGAGACAGGGCTCGGGACTAAAGGCCCGAGAGCGTTTCTGGGCTGTGGGTGTCATGTCCGGCCCAAAGCGGGGTTTCGCCGATGTTGCGAAAAGTGACAGAGTGAGGGTGTGACAAATCCTGACGGCCCCAAAGATTCAGGCGATGCCGCCGCGAATCATCTCGAGGCCGAGATTCAGGAACGACCCGGATCGTTGTTCCGCCGCCTGCGCCGGAGGCTGCAGCCCGAGCGGGGCATGGACCTCGACCTGGTCATCTTCCGGCTCTCCACCGGCGACGAGGTCATTCGGGCGGATGCCGGCACCCTCGGCCAGGCCGATCGGCTGCTGCAGCGCGTGCGCCGGGAGCTTCGGATGAAGACGGTGCGCGAGTTCATGGCCGACTGGACCTTTCGGGGCTGACGCTGGCTCTGCCTGGCTCTGCCTGGCTCTGACTTAAGCGCTAAGGGAGGAGATTCCGGCTCATACGTCTGTACACGACGTGTGTGCCGGGATCTCCTCCCTTAGCGGTGTTAAAGCGGGTTACGCGATGGCGTCCAGCGCCGCGAACTCGGCGTCGGTCAGCACGATGGCTGCCGCGGCGACGTTGTCCTCGAGGTGCGCGACCGAGGCCGTGCCGGGGATCGGCAGCAGTACCGGCGAGCGGCGCAGCAGCCAGGCAAGGGCCAGCTGGCTCGGGCTGGTGCCGTGTGTCGCGGCGAGGTCGGCGAGGGGGCTGCCCTCTCCGGCGAGCGCACCGGTGGCCAGCGGGAACCACGGGATGAACACGATGTTGTTGGCCTCGGCGTAGTCGAGCAGTTCACTCGAGGAGCGGTTGGTCAGGTTGAACAGGTTCTGCACGCTCGCGATCGTGGCGACCTTCTGGGCTGCCTTGACCTGATCGACGGTGACCTCGGAGAGGCCGATGTGCCGGATCTTGCCCTCTGCCTGCAGGGCTGCGAGCTCGCCGACCTGCTCCTCGATCGGGATCGCGGGGTCGACGCGGTGCAGCTGAAGCAGGTCGATGCGCTCGAGGCCGAGGTTGCGGAGGTTCAGCTCCACCTGCTGGCGAAGGTACTCGGGGCGACCGACGGGGGTCCAGACGCCGGGGCCCTGGCGGGTGAGGCCGACCTTCGTGGCGATGACGAGGTCATCCGTATAGGGGTGCAGGGCGCTGCGGATCAGCTCGTCGCTGATGTACGGGCCGTAGGAGTCGGCGGTGTCGATCAGGTTCACGCCGAGCTCGATCGAGCGGCGGAGCACTGCCAGGGCACCCTCGCGGTCGCGGGTCTCGCCCCAGACGCCGGCGCCGGGCAGCTGCATGGCGCCGTAGCCAAGACGGTTGACGACGAGGTCGCCACCGATGGTGATGGTTCCGGCGGCGGCTGCCGGACTGTTTGAAATAGATGCAGTATTCAAGGTCATATTTGGGGGAACATCGGCCGGGGCCGGATTCTTCCCACCTGAGTTCTGGCTGAGTGCGCCGCTAGGATTTGTCCCGGGGAAGACAATCAGGAGGTTCCGCATGTCCACGCTGATCGACATTCCCTCGCCCGGGTGGCCGCTCACCTTCGGCGCCGAGGGATCCCCGGGCATCGTTCTCGTGCACGACGGCTATGGGCGCCTGCCGTTCCTGGAGGCGTACGCGGCGGCCCTCGCGAAGCTGGGGTTCTTCGTCGTGGTGCCCGACCTGTTCAACGGCGTCGCAGCGGTCGATCTGGCGGGGATGCAGGAACTCGAGGCCCGGTCGGACATCGGCTTCTCGGAAGCTACCCTCGACGACGCGATCGGCATGGCGCGCGGGGCGCAGGCCGCCCGCATCGGCGTGATCGGTATCGGCCTCGGCGGCTGGTACGCCCTCCGCGCCGCCCAGCGCGGCCAAGCGGATGCCGTGATCGCCTACTCCGCCGGCCTCACGTCGGCCGAGTCCGGCATCATCCCGTGCCCCGTGATGCTGCACTTCAGCGAGATCGGCGACTGGGGCAGCACGCTTGCGGCCGATGAGTTCGTCAGCCGCCTGAAGGAGGTCGGCACGCCGGTCACCCGGCACCTGTATCCGGACACCGGCGATAATTTCGCCAACGCAACCCTCGTGGAGTTCCTCGATCGCGCGGCCGCCGGCCTCGCCTTCGCCCGGTCAGTGAGCTTCCTCCAGGCGCAACTCGCCGACTGAGGCGCAGACTGCCGGGCGGGCGGCCTGGCAGGCTGAACGCCCTACTGCCCAGGTGCCGAAGGCGTGACGTTCACGGCAAAGGTGACGATCGTGCCGCTTTCGCCATTGGTCAGCTGGATGCGCGTCGTGCCGACCGCGACCGGCTGAATCTCAGGGTTGGTGACCGCGCCCGCTGCGACCGTGCCGGGCACGAAGCGCGCGATCCCTGTGTCGGTGACCTTTGCGGTCCACTTGTCTTGAGGCAGGCTCTCCGACTTCAGAACGATCTTGTTGGAGACGGAAACGTTGACGGTCGTGCCATCCAC
>CANFBG010000082.1 GCA_947444785.1 Microbacteriaceae bacterium
GGCCACACCGACCAGTTCCCCCGAGCCCACGAAGTCTGCGCCGGCAAAGACTGCGCCCCGTCGCCCCGCCACGCCGAAACCGGAGAACTGAATTGACCGACGAGAACACGCCATCCACGGATCCCACCCAGGTCGCTCCCGCCGACCCGAACACGGCCATGGGGCCAGCCAAGGTGACCCTGCGGGTCTCCGCGGACGGCGAGGCGGCCCTGGCCACCCTGTACGACGAGATCGGCGGCCGGGAGACGTTCGAGCGCCTCGTGCGCGAGTTCTACCGCGGGGTGGCCGGCGATCCGGAACTGCTCGCCATGTACCCCGAGAAGGATCTCGAGGGAGCCATCCAGCGCCTGACCGGGTTTCTCGAGCAGTACTGGGGCGGACCGACCACGTACAGCCAGGAGCGCGGGCACCCACGACTCCGGATGCGGCACAATCCATTCAAGGTCAACCCCGCCGCCCGGGACCGCTGGCTGTTCCACATGAACGTGGCGGTCAAGTCGTTGGCGCTCTCCCCCATTCACGAGGCGACTCTCTGGGACTACCTGGAGCGCGCCGCCCACGCCATGGTCAACACGTTCGACGAGTAGGGCACCGAACTCTCAGCGACTGAGAACGTGACCGCCGCGGGTCGAGACCCGGGTCCAGTTGCCGGAGGTGAAGACCTGCGCCGGCGTGTTGGTCTTCAGGAATCCCAGACTGGTGGCGGCGAAGGCCACGCCCGCAGGAACCTCGGTGTCTGTGCCGGGAATCGGGCGGCCCCAGACCTCGGACCGCACCTTGTGCACGAGTTGCTCCCCGGTGCCGGTCGGAATCGCCGCAGCGACCTCGGCGATGCCCTCCCGGGCGACCTGCTCCAGAACATCGACGTCGATCGAGCCCACGGTGGTCCACCCGCCGCGCGGCGGCGAGATGCCGCTCCAGGCGGGTGCGTTCTCGGTCGGGGGCAACGCTATGTCGATCGGTCCGGAATCGGAGTTCACCGTGACGGAGAGCAGGGCGATCCGATCCAGCAGCGCGCGGCTCGAGACGACGAGATCGAATTCTCCCCCGGCCGCGAGGGCGAACGTCCTGAGCCCGAGCACCGTCGGAGCATCGTCGAGCAGGCCGCGGGTGTGCAGAACAGGCACGTAGATCGCCAGCACCCCCGAGCCGCCGATCATTCGGACGGAGCCCGAATCGAGTCTGGCCGCCCGCGAGAGGAAGACCTTGAGGTCGCCCAGCGAGGGCGAATCGGCGAGAGCGAATGACTGGACCATCTGCTGTCTAAACTACTTCACAGGGCTCCTTTGCGGGAGGCCCACGCCGCGTCCCGCGGCCGCGAAACGGAGAAATCATGTCCGATCCCCTGAGTGGCCTGATCGCAGCGCTCGATCTGGAGAATTCCGGCAGCCGAGACGGCGAGGATCTCTTCACGGGCCAGTCCCAGTGGATGCCCTCCGGTCGGGTGTTCGGCGGCCAGGTGCTCGCCCAGTCGTTGACCGCGGCCATGCGAACGGTGCCCGCCGATCGAGTGCTGCATTCGATGCACGGTTACTTCCTGCGGCCGGGCGACGCCACCAAGCCCATCACCTTCTCCGTCGACCGAATCCACGAGGGGCGCTCGTTCGCCACCCGACGCACGCAGGCCTATCAGGACGGCCAGCCGATCCTGTCGTTGATCGCGTCGTTCCAGACCGAGGACACGGGGCTCGATCACCAGATCGACATGCCCGCCGACATGCCGCAGCCCGAGGATCTGCCGACGACGGCCGAGAACCTCGCGGGAATCGATCACCCGGTCGCGACCCACTGGGCCAACGGACGGCCCTTCGATGTGCGCAACGTCGAGACCCCGATCTACCTCTCGGTCGATGGCGCCCGCGTCGCCCACCAGGCGGTCTGGATGAAGAGCATCGGCCCGCTGCCTGACGACCCCAACCTGCACCGGGCCGCCCTGGCCTATGCCAGCGACTACTCGATCCTGGAGCCGATCTTCCGGCGCCACGGCGTCTCGTGGGTCACCCCGAACCTGAAGGTGGCAAGCCTTGACCACGCCATGTGGTTCCACCGGTTCTCTCGCGTCGACGAGTGGCTGCTCTACGTCGAGGAGTCCCCCAGCGCCCAGGGTGGGCGCGGACTCTCCATGGGCCGGATCTACACCCGTAACGGCGTGCTGATCGCCAGTGTCGCCCAAGAGGGAATGGTTCGCGTTCCGGGCGTGTGACCGATTGCGCCGGCTGCTGGCTCTAGCTGCTACTGGCTCTAGCTGCTGCCGCCGCCGCGCTTGGTGAAGACCACGGGCTCGTCCAGATAGGGCTCCCACGCCTGGCGCTCACGGTCGTTGATCCTGCGGGGCCGCTCGGTCTGCCGGTCGACCAGGACGATCGTCGTCGCGGCTCGGGTGAAGAGCTGCTTCGGCAGCGTTCCCCGGGGGCTCCACACCTCGTAGCAGACATCGAGGCTGGCCCCGCCCATTCGACCCAGCCAGAGCTGGATGTCCAGCGGCTGGCGAAGATACGGGATCGGCGCGATGTACTCGATCTCCTGCCGGGCGATCAGGGTCAGCGTGTCGGCACCCGGGCGGCCGTCCAGCACCGCCGTCGTTCCGCCCAGGGCACTCGCATGGGCCTCACCCTCGACGAGAGCTGTCTCCGGAGCATCCGGGTCGGTCGCCCAGAACGCGTCGATGCGCGCCTCCTCGAGGAGGCGCAGCATCTCGGCGTTGTTGACGTGACCGTAGGCGTCAAGATCAGACCAGCGGAGGCGGATCGGAACGTGCAGACGCATCGGGAACCTAGTCTCTGGTGAGCTTGCGGTACGCGGAACGGTGCGGCTTGGCCGCATCCGGGCCCAGGCGCTCGATCTTGTTCTCTTCGTAGGCCTCGAAGTTTCCCTCGAACCAGTACCAGTGGCCCGGGTCGTCTTCGGTTCCCTCGTACGAGAGGATGTGGGTCGCGATGCGGTCAAGGAACCACCGGTCGTGAGTGATGACCACAGCACAGCCGGGGAACTCGAGCAGGGCGTTCTCGAGGCTGCCGAGCGTCTCGACGTCCAGGTCGTTTGTGGGCTCATCGAGCAGCAGCAGGTTTCCGCCCTGCTTCAGCGTCAGCGCCAGGTTCAGGCGGTTGCGCTCACCACCCGAGAGGATGCCTGCCCGCTTCTGCTGGTCAGGCCCCTTGAAGCCGAACGTGGAGACGTAGGCGCGGGACGGGATCTCGGTCTTGCCGACCTGGATGTAGTCCTGGCCGTCGGAGACGACCTCCCAGAGGGTCTTCTCCGGGTCAATGCCGCCGCGGCTCTGGTCGACGTAGGAGATGTCGACCGTCTCGCCGATCTTCAGCTCGCCGTCGTCCAGGGGCTCGAGGCCGACGATGGTCTTGAAGAGCGTGGTCTTACCGACACCGTTCGGGCCGATGACGCCGACGATGCCGTTGCGGGGCAGCGTGAAGGAGAGGTCGTTGACGAGCACGCGGTCGCCGAAGCCCTTCTTCAGCTTCTTGGCGTCGATGACCTGGGCGCCGAGGCGCGGGCCCACGGGGATCACGATCTCCTCGAAGTCCAACTTGCGGGTGCTCTCTGCCTCGGTGACCATCTCCTCGTAGCGAGCGAGACGGGCCTTGGACTTGACCTGGCGGCCCTTGGCGTTGGAGCGAACCCACTCCAACTCCTCGGCGAGACGCTTGGACATCTTGGCGTCCTTCTTGCCCTGCACCTGCAGACGTTCCTGCTTCTTCTCGAGGTAGGTCGAGTAGTTTCCCTCGTAGGGGTAGAGCTTGCCGCGGTCGACCTCGGCGATCCACTCGGCGACGTGGTCGAGGAAGTACCTATCGTGAGTGACGGCGAGGACGGCGCCGGGGTACTTCGCAAGGTGCTGCTCGAGCCAGAGAACGCTCTCCGCGTCGAGGTGGTTTGTGGGCTCATCCAGGAGCAGCAGGTCGGGCTTCTGCAGCAGCAGCGTGCAGAGTGCGACGCGGCGCTTCTCACCACCGGAGAGGTTTGAAACGGTGGCGTCTCCCGGCGGCGTGCGAAGCGCATCCATGGCCTGCTCGAGCTGGGAGTCGAGGTCCCATGCGTCGGCGGCGTCGATGTCTTCCTGCAGGGTGCCCATCTCGGCGAGCAGGGTATCGAAGTCGGCATCGGGCTCGGCGAGCTCGGCGCTGATCTCGTTGAAACGGTCGACCTTGGCCTTGATCGGGCCGACGCCCATCTGCACGTTCTCCAGAACGGTCTTCGTCTCGTCGAGCTCGGGCTCCTGCATCAGGATGCCCACCGAGTAACCGGGGCTGAGCTTGGCCTCGCCGTTGGAGGGGGTGTCGAGCCCCGCCATGATCTTCAGGATCGTGGACTTACCGGCGCCGTTCGGACCGACGATGCCGATCTTCGCCCCCGGGAAGAATGCCATCGTGACGTCATCGAGAATGAGCTTGTCTCCGACGGCCTTACGGGCGCGGACCATCGAGTAAATATATTCGGCCATTGCTCAAGTCTAAGACCCGGCCGGGGCCGAACCGGGCGCTGGCGCCCTGCCTGCCGGCCTCGAAGTCGACCGCGTGCCTAGAAGTCGATCGTGCGCGTCTCACCGATCAGGCACTTGCCGGTCGAGAGCACGGGAGCCGTGACGCTGACGTACCCGACGACCGCGCCCCACTGCCCGACGAGACAGGCGTCGGCCATCTTGACCGAGAACTGGATCGAGTCAGCCTTGACCCCCACGGTCGTGATGTCCTGGGTGACCTCCATGACATCGACCGGGAAGCCCGCCGTGCGGAGTGCTGTGATGAACGCAGGGCCGTCTGGGCTGCCCCCGGCGGCCTGAATGGTCTGCGCGTTGACCTTATCGAAGAACACCTTGTTGGCCGCCGCAGTGCCACCCGGGATGAAGACGGAGGCGGCGGTGGGCTTCGGAGTGGGGGCAGCAGAGGTGACGACCGGTGTCGGAGTGCTGGTTGCCGGTGCCACCTGGGGGGCACATCCGGCCAATACGACGATCACTGCCGCCGCAGCCATGGTTGCCAGTACTCGCGTGAAAGCCACGTGTGTCACCCTGTCCCTGCCATGCCTGCTCGCCCAGTGCTTGCCGGCCTCGCGACAAGTCTAGGCGAGGCGCCACCTCCACTCCGAAACCGGCACACGCCTCAGACTGAAAGGGCGACTCTCCCCGGTTTTGCCTTGAACCCGGAGCCGACGACATCCGCAGCGGATTCGGGCGAGTAATCGTCGCCTGCCGGCGGACCGTCCAGATCCAGTGGCGAGGCAACGCCGGCGTCGAGATCTGAGCCCTCGTCGGGATCGATCCCGGGGCCCACCCCGGTGTCGGCCCCCGGGACGTCCACCGCAACAGTGCGCGGCACGAGCGTGCGCGCGAACTGGGACACACCGAAGCTCAGGTCGTGGCCTATTGCCTCCGCCTCGAGCTCGACCGAGATGCCGGATTTCTCCCCGTTCTCCCAACTGCGAACGCGGAGCCTTCCGCTGGCCACGACATGGTCACCCATGTGGATCGAGTTGGCGACGTTGTTCGCGAGAAGGCGGAACGAGGTCACGGTGAACCAGTTGGTCTCCCCGTTGACCCACTTGTTCTCGGCCCGGTCGAACTTCCTCTGGCTCGAAGCCAGCCGGAAGCTCGTGATCGAAAGCCCCTCCGTGGTGACGAGGCTTCGCGGCACCGTGCCCACGATCCCAGTCAGATAGATGTTGTCGGTCATGTCTTGCTCCTCTTCGCCTGACGCCCTCGGGGCGTTCACAATGGACGCGATCCGGGAGGACACCCGTGCAGAGAAGACTGAATTCAGCCAGTCCATCCCGAATCGCTTGGCCTGAGCATTGCCCGTAGGGAAACACCCAGGCCGCGAGCGAGACGGACTGTTCAATTACCGGCGTGCAAGCTCACCCTCGGGAGAAGAAGGAGGAGAAGCGAGCGAGCCGGGCCGAGCCGCCTCAGGCGCCGAGGATGTATGGCGCGTACGCCTTTCTCACCTTGGCGACCTTGGGCAGGGCAACGGCCATGCAGTAGCCCTGGCCGGGGTTCTTGGCGAAGAAGTCCTGGTGGTACTCCTCGGCGTCATAGAACTCCCCGAGCGGCTCCAGAGTGGTGACGATTCCGCCGTCCCAGACCTCCGACGCTCGCTCGATCGCGGCCGCGAAAAGCTCCTGCTGTTCGGCAGACGTGTAGAACATCGCCGAGCGGTACTGGGTTCCCACATCGTTGCCCTGGCGATTCAGCTGGCGAGGGTCGTGCAGGGTGAAGAAGACATCGAGGATGATGTCCGACGGGATGATCCTCTCATCGAAGGTCACGGCGACGACCTCGGCATGACCGGTGCGGCCCGTGCACACCTCTTCATAGGTCGGTGAGGGCTTGGCCCCACCCGTGTAGCCCGAGACGACATCGGTAACGCCGCTCAGAGTGCGGTAAACCGCGTCGAGACACCAGAAACAACCACCTGCGAGTACGAAAGTTTGCATCTGACAAGCCTACGTTCCCGGGGTGAAGTACGTTGTGCAAGTGACTTTCCTTGCAGCGAACAACCGGTACGAATCGATGGCGTACAACCGAGTCGGGCGGAGCGGCCTGATGCTCCCCGCGCTGTCGCTCGGCCTCTGGCAGAACTTCGGCGATACCAAGCCCCGCGAGACCCAGCAGGCGATCCTCCGCCGCGCCTTCGACTTGGGAATCACCCACTTCGACCTGGCGAACAACTACGGGCCGCCCTACGGCGCCGCCGAGACGAACTTCGGTCGGATCTTCGCCGAGGACTTCCGGCCGTACCGCGACGAGCTGCTCATCTCCTCCAAGGCGGGCTACGACATGTGGCCCGGCCCCTATGGCAACTTCGGCTCGCGCAAGTACCTGCTCGCCTCCCTCGATGCGAGCCTCGGCCGCCTCGGCATCGACTACGTCGACGTCTTTTACCACCACCGACCGGATGCGGACACCCCGATAGAGGAGACCGCGGGCGCACTCGCCTCCGCCGTCGCCCAAGGCAAGGCCCTGTACGTCGGCGTCTCGAACTACAGCCCCGAGGACACGCTGCGCATGCAGGCGGCCCTCAGGGTGCACAACGTTCCCCTCACCATTCACCAGCCGCGCTACTCGATGTTCGACCGCCACATCGAGGATGGCCTGTTCCCCGCCCTCGCGACGATCGGGGCCGGATGCATCGTCTTCTCGCCGCTCGCCCAGGGAATGCTGACCGACCGCTACCTCGACGGCCAGGTTCCAGCCGACTCGCGCGCCGCCACGAGCGTCTACCTGAACCCGTCCCGGATCACCGAGACCTATCTCCAGCGCGCCCGCGGCCTGAACGCGATCGCCGAGTCCCGAGGCCAGTCGCTGGCCCAGCTCGCTCTGACGTGGGCCCTGCGGAACAAGTCCGTGACCTCGGCCATCATCGGGGCATCGAGCGTCGCACAGCTGGAGTCGAACGTCGCCGCACTGGCCGCTGCGCCGCTCACGGCAGACGAGCTCTCTGCGATCGATGAATTCGCCGTTCACGGCACCGCGCTCTGAGGCCCGACGGATGGGATATGTCTACGGCATTCTTGCCGCGATGCTCTTCGGCGCGAACGGAAGCCTCACGAAGGTCATTCTGGACACCGGCGTCACGCCCGCCCAGTTGACCTTCATGCGGGTGACGGCGGTGATGCTGATCTCCGGCGCGGTGCTGCTCGCCACCGATCGCAAGGCTTTCCGGCTCTCCAAGCGCCAGCTCGCCACGATGGCGGTGCTGGGAATCGCCGGTGTCGCGATGCTGCAGTACTGCTACGCCCTCGCCCTGAACCTGCTGCCGGTCGGCATCGCGCTGCTGTTCGAGTACCTCGCGGTGCCGGCGGTCGCGATCATCTCCTATGTCTTCTTCAAGGACGTGGTGAAACCGCGGCTCTGGGTCGCCATCGCCGCCGTCCTCGCCGGCATGGCGGTCGTCTCCCAGATCTGGGCCAGCAGCCTCTCCGCCCTGGGAATTCTGTTTGCCCTCGGGGCGGCCGCGGCCCTGACCATCTACTTCATCGTCGGCGAGCGCCAGGTCGGCAACACCTCCCCGATGGCCGTCGCGTTCTGGTCGATGCTCTTCGCCTGCCTGTTCTGGAGCCTCTTCAGCGGCTGGTGGCAGATGGACCTCAGCGGCTTCGGCCAGCAGGTGTCGCTCGGCGGAAACCTCCAGGGGGTCATGCTCCCGCTCTTCATCCCCCTCGGCGCCAGCCTGATCGGCGGGTCGTTCTTCTCCTTCTACTTCTCCTTCCGGGCACTGTCCCACCTCCCCGCCACGGCGGCCGGCATCGTGGCCGCCAGCGAGGTCATCTTCGCCTTCGTCGTGGCCTGGCTCTGGCTCGGCGAGGCCCTGACCCTCAGCCAGATGCTGGGCGCGCTGCTGGTTCTCGCCGGCATCATCGTCGCCCAGACGGCCCGCCCCGGGAAGGTCCTCGACCTCGACCTGGCCATGACCCAACCGGTAGCGACCATCCCCTCGTCGCGAATCCAGTAGTTCCCGGCTCGTCGCGAAGACGAATCGTTTGTTCGGTCGTAGTCTGCGGTCATGGAGCTCTGGAACACTTTTCTCACCTGGCTGGCATCGACCAACGGCAGGACCATCGTCACCACCCTCATCGTGCCCGCCGCGTCGATTCTCGTGGCCGGCCTCTTGGCCGCGTGGATCGCATCCGGCTCTATTCGTCGCCTCTTGGCCAGAAGCGACCGACAGCTGAAGGTGGCCGCCATCGCGGCGCTGATCGACGCCGCCGAGCAGGCCTCGGTCTGGAACTCCCTCACGCCCCAGGAGCAGGTTCTCTCCGACCGCGCCGTGGGCCAGGCCGACATCCAGATCCGCCTGCTGCCGGTGAACGGCGCCGCCATCGCGGCGAACTGGGCCGCCCACACCCTCACCCAGATGCGCCGCAACTCCGCGACGTTCGGCTACCAGGTCGAGCCAGCCGTCATTATCTTCCGCGACCGCCTGGTCGAGTGGCAGCAGCGCCCCGGTCGCAGTCGTCGCGAGTTCGTCGCCGACATCGAGCGCTGGCGTGTCGAGGCCAACGCCAGTGAGCAGCAGCTCTCCGTGCAGCAGGATGCGTGGGTCGCCAGCCAGCACCATGAGCAGTTCTCAGCGCCACTGGTTCCCGCCTTCGACGCCGTCGCGCCGACGGCCATCGTCCCCACCACGATCAGCCCCGAGCCCCTCGGGTCAGCGGCGGTCGGGTCAGCGGCGGTTGGGTCAGCAGCGGTCGGCCGTGCCCCGATTCCTGAACAGGGCCGGTACGCGGCGGAGAAGGTCACGCCACCGATCAACGCGTTCATGCCGAGGCGCGATTCCAGCGAGTAGGCTGCGGCACCAAGCCGCTAGGTTGCCCTTGTAGGCATTTCCTCTCAGGGCGCACAAATCCAACGCACAGAAAGACCGGTCAGAATTGGCTACGCCGTGATTCTGTCGGCTCCGGTTCTTTTATAACGAGGTCGCTTTCGCGTGGGTTCACTTCTGAACGTCAACATCGTCTCCGGCTTGGTAATCCAGGTCGTGTACGGGCTGACCGGTATCGTCGTGCTCGCCCTCCTCGTGATTCGCCCGGGGCGGCAGTGGTCCAGGCGGGCCTGGCTCCTTGTCAGCGTTCTCGCCGCGGCCGCGGGCGCCGCCATCGGACTGGGCATCGAGTGGTACCTCATCGACGTCCAGAACGTCTTGGGCATGAGCCCGACAGCGGTGACGCGCACGTGGGGTGTGATCGGCTTCGCGCTCATCGCCATCGTCTTGGCCGGCCTCTGGCGTGCGAGCTGGAAGCGACGGATCGCCTCCGCGGGGGCCTTGGTGCTGGTCATCCTTGCGCCGGCCATGGCGATCAACATCGACTTCGGCCAATACGTCTCGCTGAACGCGGCGCTGGGTGTCAGTGCCTACGCCGACAACCGGATGCCCGCGATCCCCCCGGCACCGGTCGGCGGCAGGCCCGCCTACGCGACGTGGAAGGCGCCCGCGAATATGCCCGCAGAGGGATCCGTGAGCTCCGTCTCGATCCCCGGAACAGTGTCCGGATTCACCGGCCGCGACGCAATCGTCTATCTGCCCCCGGCCGCCCTGACCGCGAACCCGCCGACACTGCCCGTGGTCATGCTGCTTTCCGGACAGCCCGGGGCCCCGGAGGATGCACTCCTCGCTGGTAACATGAGGGCCGAGCTCAACGACTACGCGAGGGCCCACGGGGGGCTGGCGCCGATCGTGATCTCCCCCGATCAACTCGGTTCAAGGAGCATCAACCCCATGTGTCTCGATTCGCCAATAGGCAACTCCGAGAGCTACCTGACGAAAGACGTTCGGAACTGGGTTCTGGCGAACCTGCCCGCCGAGACGGATGCCGGGCATTGGGCGATCGCCGGCTTCTCGCAGGGCGGCACGTGTGCGATCCAGCTCGGGGCCACGCATCCTGATGTCTTCGGCACGCTGATCGACGTGTCAGGCGAGATCGACGTCAGCCTCGGTGACCCCGAGAAGACGACGGCCGCGGCATTCAACGGCACGAGCGCCGCCTACGAGGCAGCCCAGCCACTCGCGCTCTTGAGCGCCGGGGCACCGTTCACCGATACGCACGCGATCTTCGCCGTCGGCGCTGACGATGAGACGTTCAAGCCCCAGCAGCAGAAGCTTCAGGCCGCGGCGGGTGCGGCAGGGATGAGCACCACGTACTTCGAGGTGCCCGACAGCGCCCACGACTGGCACACGGCAGGTCTTGCCCTGACGCAAGCGTTCGACCAGACCTTCTCCCGGTGGCAGCTGGTGGCCACCCGATGAAGACCCCACGCCTGACCGTCCCTCTTCGCACCAAGCTCCGCCGCCTCACGCTCTCGGGCGCCTGGGCCTGGGCGAAGACCGTGCCATTCACCTGGGTGATCGCCGCCCTCTCGGCCGCCGCCGGCATCAGCAGACTGCTGCTGGGTTCGGGCGCGCGGCAGGCCCTGGACGACTTCATCGCGTCCGGCTTCGACTCTGTCGTGATCGAACACCACTGGCTCTCGTCCCTGACGACGGTCTTCTTCGTTCGCGGTCCGGTCGAA
>CANFBG010000083.1 GCA_947444785.1 Microbacteriaceae bacterium
ATGATGTCCTCGCCCACTTCGGGAATCCGCTGATCGACGTTCGGTCCCCCGAGGAGTACTCCGGCGAACGCACGACCATGCCGGCCTACCCCGAAGAGGGTGCGCTCCGTGCGGGCCATATTCCGACCGCGGCGAATGTGCCCTGGGGCAAGGCCGCCGCCGCCGATTCCACATTCCGCCCCCGGAACGAACTGGAGGCCATCTACAGGGACGGCGCAGGCCTGGCCGACGGTGACGACATCATCACCTATTGCCGCATCGGTGAGCGAAGCAGTCACACGTGGTTCGTGCTGACCCACCTCCTGGGCTTTGCGAACGTGCGCAACTACGACGGCTCGTGGACCGAGTGGGGATCCCTTGTCCGGGTTCCGATCACGCGCGGGGCAGAGCGCGGCGAGATGCCTGCTCGCTCATGACGGAACCGGGCAATCCCACCAGCGAACTTCCCGCAGTCCTGGCTGAGATCAGGGACGACTTCCTCGACCTGGAGGTGAGGCAGCGACTCCTCCTGCTCCTTGATTTCTCCAACGAGCTCCCCGAACTGCCCGAGCACTATCGCGAGCATCCTGATCTCTTCGAACGTGTCGAGGAGTGCCAGTCCCCCATCTACCTCTTCGTCGAGGTGGATCCGGCACGACGCGCCCATGTCTATGCGACCGCACCGGCAGAGGCCCCCACCACCCGGGGATTCGCGTCGATCCTTGTGCAGGGACTCGACGGGCTCACGGCGGAAGAGGTGCTCGCCGTCCCGGACGATTTTCCGAGCATGCTGGGACTTACGGAGGCAGTGTCCATGCTGCGCATCCGCGGGATGACGGGAATGCTCGGCCGCATCAAGCGCCAGGTCCGCGAGCGGATCGCAGCGTGAGGCTCACCCGCGCCACTCCCCTGCCCACGCTCACGCTTGACCTCGACAGCCCTCACGACGTCGCCGAGTTGGCGGAGCTGTACCGCCCCGCGCGGGCCGACTGGCTTCGGATCAATCTGATCCAGAGCCTGAACGGTGCAATCGTCGGCGTCGACGGCACGTCTGATTCGCTCTCGAACGCCATCGATCGAAAGATCCTCGGCATCATCCGAAAACACGCCGATGTCATCCTGGTGGGAGCGTCGACCGTGCGTGCCGAGGGGCATGTCCTTCCGCGGGGCCGCGACCTCGCCGTGGTTACGGGCTCTGGCGACCTCGTCGGACACAACTTCACGGCCGAGGAGGGACGAGGCCGGCTGCTCGTGCTGTACCCGGCGAGCAACGAGCAGGAAGTCGTTGCCAACCTGGCCGGCCTGCAGGCCGTCTTGGTCCCCCTGAAGGGCGTTGCCGGCTCACCGTCGAGTCCTGGCGACATGGTGGCGGCCCTTCGCGGACTCGGCTACCGCTCCATCGTCTGCGAGGGTGGGCGCTCGCTGGCCACCCAGTTCATCGATTCGGGCGTCGTAGACGAACTCTGCCTGACCATCGCTCCCGTTCTAGCCGGAAACAGCGCGCTCGGCCTCACCGCAAATTCTCCGGGCGGCGCACGCCTTGAACCTGGTCACCTTCTCATCGACGACGCGGGCGTTCTTTACTCACGGTTCACGCTGGCGTCCCGGGAGGCGTGAGCTTGAGGGCTGCCAACCAGTCGGAGATAGCACCGCTCCACCTGGCCTCGTCATAGTTCCAGAGCTTGGTGTGACGCGCCACGGAGAACGGCACGAACGTGACGATATCTGGCCGGGCCTCGGCCAGCAGCCGAGATGCTGTCGCCGGCACAAAGCCGTCATCATCGCTGTGCAGGAGCAAAATGGGCAGCGAGAGCTCTCCGGAACGCGCAACGAAATCGAGCCGATTCAGGTCTACGGGCCGGCTGGACCTCGTCACCGCTGTTCCCAGTCGGCGCGAGATCGTCGCCAGCACGGCCTCACCGATGATCTTCGGCAGGCGCATCTCGCTGGCCCTGAACCGCAGGGTCTCCCGCCAGTCGATGACGGGTGATTCGAGGATGACGCCCGCGATCACCGAGGCATGCCCAGTGCGTGTGGCGGCCTGCAGGACGGCCGCGCCGCCCATGGACCAGCCCATCAACACGACGCGCTCTGCTCCGAGCCCGACGGCGAAGGCGATGGCCGCCTCGACGTCTTCCCATTCCGTGTCGCCGAGGCCGAACCGCTGGTCGGGGCTCTCCGGTGCATCCCCGTCGTTTCTGTAGGAGATGAGGAGGGAGTGATAGCCGCTCGCGCGGGAGACCTCGACGCCCCGAATCGTCTCGCCCCGGGCGGCCGCGCGACCGTGGACCTGAATGATCCAATTCCGACTCGCGGCATCCTCAGCGGGGATGAGCCAGGCCGGCGATAGCCCCAGCGGGCCCTCGATCGATACGTCGGAGTAGGAATGACCGAGTTCCCTAGGATGCCTGAAGTACCACCCGCTGAGGCGACCCAGTGGCGCCGCCGCCAGATCGCCGTAGCTGACATCGATAAGGGCGCGGGTCACGCCCGTCTGGTCCACCGAGAGAATTTCCCCGAGGCGGGCATGTCCGCCGTTGTCGGCGAAGAAAAGACTGTAGCGACCCGGGAGAAGGGTGTCGGCCGTCGCCCCTAGGGTGATCCGGCTCCCCGGGATGTCAGTCGCCACAATGCGCACATCTCGCGCGGGCCGACGAGGAGGCGTGAGAACAGTGCGGGCGAACACTGCCGTCACAACAGCAGCGGACGCCGCAACGAGGGCAATTCCGGCCCCCAGAACGACGGCGACGGTGACCAGCGCGTGGCCGTGGGACGGCAGCGATTCGGGGGTACTCAACTCATCGATCCTTCTGGCTCCAGGGCAGTCATCACCCAATGGCTCCGGCGTGGCTACCGTTCAGATTACGATCGAAACTCTAGTCTGCAGTCGTGACCGATTTTCCGTCTGTGCCCGACGCTCCCGATGAGTTCACGCGGGCGGTTGAGTCTGTTCGCCAGGCGGTCATTCGCGCTGAACTGTCTGTCACCGAAATCTCCTCGCCGGGAAACCTGGCTCCGTACTCGCTGGCACTGGCCGCGGATGTGAGCCCAAGCAGCCACGGATCCGACTCCGATCTCGGCACCGGCAGGTTCATCATGCTGTTCGATCCCGACGAACCCGAGGCATGGGGTGGCGCCTTCAGGATCGTCTGTTTCGCCCAGGCACCCCTGGAGACGGAGATCGGCCTAGACCCGTTCCTGGCCGATGTCGCCTGGTCGTGGCTTATCGATGCCCTTGCCGCCCGGGGAGCCCGGTATTCGGCCGCGTCGGGTACCGCGACCAAAATCATCTCCTCGGGTTTCGGGGAGCTCGCCCGCCAGGGCGACGGCGCCCAGATCGAACTCCGGGCGAGCTGGACTCCCGCCGACTCCGATATCTCCGCCCATGTCGAGGGCTGGGGCGAACTCCTGTGCATGCTCGCGGGACTGCCTCCGGTGCTCGATGGCGTCACGCTCCTGGACGCCCGGCGCAACAGGCACGGCTAGAGGTTGAGAGAATGGGGACAGCGTGACTCCAGAGCGGGACATGTTTTCCACAGTTCGTCCGCCCTCCCAGTAGAAGAGGCCTGTCATTCCTTCCGGCAATCTCCGTCACCTCATTGACACTCGCGATGAGTACCTGTCAGCCGTCGAGCTCATCTCCCAAGGCGAAGGGCCCATCGCCGTCGATGCAGAGCGGGCTTCCGGATTCACCTTTTCCCAGCGGGCCTATCTCATTCAGCTCTATCGCCGGGGGGCCGGGGTATTCCTTTTCGATCCGCCCGCGATCGGCTCGTTCCAGGAACTCGCAACGGCGATACGAGACGAGGAGTGGATCCTGCATGCGGCAAGCCAGGACCTCGCCTGCCTTCGTGAGGTCGGCCTCGACCCCACCCGCATCTTCGATACCGAACTGGCGGCCCGACTCCTCGGCTTCCCGCGTGTAGGCCTCGGCACCGTTGTCGAGGACCTCCTCGGCATTCACCTGGCCAAGGAGCACTCCGCAGCGGACTGGTCCACAAGGCCTCTCCCCGCCACCTGGCTGGAATATGCCGCCCTGGACGTGGAACTGCTCGTCGATGTCCGAGACCGCATGGTCGAGCTGCTGGCCGAGCAGGAGAAGACCGAGATTGCCGCCCAGGAATTCGAGGCGACCCGGATCAAGGCGCCCAAGGCCGCCCTGGCCGACCCGTGGCGGAAGCTGAATGGCCTGAGCTCGGTCCGCCCCCCGCAATCCCAAGCCGTTGCCCGTGAGCTCTGGCGAGCCCGGGATGCACTCGGCAGGGAGACCGACACCGCTCCGGGTCGCTTGATCCCCGATTCGAGCATCGTCGCAGCAGCTCTGGCCATGCCCTCCTCCAAGCGCGAGTTGGCGGCCCTTCGTTCGTTCTCCGGACGGGCGAGTCGAACGGAATTGGAGCGCTGGTGGGCCGCCGTCGATGCGGGACGCACAACAGAGGACCTGCCGGTTGCCCGCAGGTCCGAGGACGTCCTTCCCCCGGTTCGGAGCTGGGGCGACAGGAATCCCGAGGCAGATCTTCGGCTGAAGTGCGCCCGAACCGCACTGCAGGCCCTCTCAGAGGCCAGGGCGATTCCACTGGAGAACCTGCTCACGCCGGAGTTTCTGCGTCGGCTGGCGTGGAGCCCCCAGATGCCCATCGACGAGGAGTCCGTCGCCGCGGGACTCCTGGCCCTCGGGGCGCGGCCCTGGCAGGTTGAGCTGAGCTCACAGGAGATCGCCCGGTCCTTTGTCGAAGCTGGCCAAGAGGCCGCGAAGCTCGCTGACGAGGAGTCGTAGGAAGAATCAAAGGATTCCCGGGCGGAAAAAGTGCCTGCCTAGGATCGAAGGATAACAAGCAACCCAGGAGGCAAAGTGGCCGAGACAGCTGAAGTCGTATTCGTTGATGGCGTTCGAACCCCATTCGGGCGGGCGGGCGAAAAGGGGATGTACTGGCAGACACGGGCGGATGACCTTGCCGTCAAGGCGATCATCGGTCTGCTCGAGCGAAATCCCCAGGTTCCCAAGGATCGGATCGATGAGGTCGCCATCGCCGCGACCACACAGCAGGGCGACCAGGGCCTGACGCTCGGGCGCACGACGGCCCTCTTGGCCGGCCTCCCCAACTCCGTTCCCGGGTTTGCGATCGACCGGATGTGCGCCGGGGCCATGACTAGTGTCACGACCACCGGAAGCGGTATCGCATTCGGCGCCTACGATCTGGTGATCGCGGGCGGCGTCGAGCACATGGGACGGCACCCGATGGGATTCAATGCCGACCCGAACCCACGCTTCATGTCAGAGAAGCTCGTCTCGGCCGAGGCCCTCAACATGGGCAGCACGGCCGAGCGGATCCATGATCGCTTTCCTGCGCTCACGAAAGAGCGCAGCGACAGGTTCGCCCTCCGGAGCCAGCAGAAGGTCGCCGCGGCGTATGCCGCCGAGAAGATCCAGCCTGACCTGATCCCCGTGGCGATCCGCAGTGCGGCCGGCTGGGGGCTCGCCACGGTCGACGAGGCTCCTCGCCCCGAGACCACGATGGAGGGCCTCGCTTCACTGCGCACCCCGTTCCGCGCGCACGGTCGTGTCACCGCGGGCAACTCGTCCGGGCTGAATGACGGCGCGACCGCGTGCCTCCTGGCGAGCGGGGACACCGCCCGCGAACTCGGCCTGACCCCGAAGATGCGGCTCGTGAGCTTCGCGTTCGCCGGTGTGGAGCCCGAGGTGATGGGTCTCGGCCCCGTGCCCTCGACGGAGAAGGCCCTGCGCAAGGCGGGCCTCACAATCACCGACATCGGACTGTTCGAGCTGAATGAGGCGTTCGCCGTTCAGGTCCTGTCCTTCCTCGATCATTTCGGCATCGACGACGAGGACCCCCGGGTGAACGAGTACGGCGGAGCCATCGCCCTCGGACATCCCCTCGCCTCCTCGGGCGTTCGACTGATGAACCAGCTCGCACGCCAGTTCGGCGAGCACCCAGAGGTGCGCTATGGCCTGACGGCCATGTGCATCGGCCTTGGCCAGGGCGGCACGGTCATCTGGGAGAACCCCAACTGGGTCGGAAACAAGGGCAAGGGACGGAAATAGGAAAATGACCGATTACTCAAAGATCGACTTCTCGGAGCTTGCCGCACTGTCCGCCGACGAGGTCGTCACGCACTCGTACGTTCGGGACGTCACCCTCGGAAGCGGCAAGGTCCTGGCGCTCATCACCATCGACAACGACCGCGACCACACCAGGCCGAGCACGCTCGGGGCGAACTCCCTGTTGGAGTACGGCGCGGCCCTCGACGACCTCGCCCAGCGCGCGGCCAGAGGAGAGATCCAGGCGGTCGCGGTGACCGGCAAGCCGTACATCCTCGCGGCCGGCGCCGACCTGTCCAAGGTCGGCTCGATCCCCAACCGCGAGCTAGCGAAGCAGATGGCCCAACTCGGTCACTTCGTCTTCGGCAAGATGGCCGATGTCGGCGTGCCCTCCTTCGCCTTCATCAACGGGCTCGCCCTCGGCGGCGGCGTCGAGATCGCCCTCGCCGCCGACTATCGCACGGTCGACTCCTCCGTTCCCGCCCTCGCCCTGCCTGAGGTCTTCCTCGGCATCATTCCCGGCTGGGGAGGGGCGTACCTACTGCCCAATCTGATCGGCATCGAGAACGCCCTGAAGGTGATCATCGAGAACCCGCTGAAGAACAACAAGACGCTGAAGGGCCCCGAGGTCTTGGAGCTCGGCATCGCGGACGCGATGTTCGGCCCGGCGACCTATCTCGAGGACTCCCTCGCGTGGGCTGACGGCGTGCTCGGCGGCACGGTGAAGGTCTCACGCCCCAACGAGCCCGGCAAGATCGAGCGACTCGTCAAGTGGGATGTGGCCATCGGCGTCGCCCGGAAGATGCTCGAGAACCGCATCGGAACCGTGGCCCGCTCCCCCTATGCCGCCCTCGACCTGCTCAAGGCGGCCAAGAGCGGCACAAAACAGGAGGGATTCGCCCGGGAGGACGAGGCCCTGGCGGAGCTGGTCTCAGGCGATCAGTTCCGCGCCAGCATCTATGCCTTCAATCTCGTTCAGAAGCGCGCCAAGAAGCCGGCGGGCAGCCCCGACAAGAGCCTGGCCCGGCCGATCACGAAGGTGGGTGTCATCGGCGCCGGCCTGATGGCGAGCCAGTTCGCGCTGCTCTTCGTTCGACGGCTGAAGGTTCCCGTCGTCATCACCGACCTCGACCAGTCTCGCGTCGACAAGGGCCTTGACTACATCCGCGGTGAGATCGCCACTCTTCTCGCCAAGGGACGCATCTCCCAAGACGAATCCAACCGCCTGAACGCCCTGATCTCAGGAACGACCGACAAGGCCGACTTCGCCGACGCCGACTGGGTCATCGAGGCTGTCTTTGAAGAACTCGGCATCAAGCAGGACGTCTTCGCCGAGATCGAGAAGTACGTCTCCCCCACCGCGATCCTTGCGACGAACACGTCCTCGCTCTCCGTGGAGCAGATCGGCGCGAAGCTCGCGCATCCGGAGCGCCTCGTCGGCTTCCACTTCTTCAACCCGGTCGCCGTCATGCCGCTGGTCGAGGTCGTGAATACGCCCAAGACGGATGAGGCCACGCTGGCGACGGCGATGGTCACCGCGGCCGCCCTCTACAAGAACGCCGTGATCACCCGTGACACGCCCGGATTCGTGGTGAACAGGCTCCTTGCGAAGCTTCTCGGGGAGGCCATGCACGCCGTTGACACCGGGACGCCCTTCGAGGTGGTGAACACGGCCGTCGCCCCCTTCGGACTTCCGATGACACCGTTCGAGCTCCTGGAGCTCGTCGGCCTCACCGTCGGCGCCCACGTCCTGGACACCCACCACGCCGCCTTCCCGGACCGCTTCTTCGAGAGCGCGAACCTGCACCGCCTGGCAGAGCACGGCCGCATCTTCGACCGTGACGCCAAGGGCAGGGTCACCGGCTTCGACAAGACTGCGGTGAAAATCGTCGCTCCTGCCGACGGGGGCACGGCGATGACGGCGGCAGAGATACTGAGCCGAGTTGAAGACGGCCTGGCCGACGAGATCAAGCGGATGCTGGACGACGAGGTCGTTCACGCGGCCGAGGACATCGACCTCTGCATGATCCTCGGCGCCGGCTGGCCTTTCCAGATGGGCGGCGTCACGCCGTACCTCGATCGGGTGGGCGCCAGCGAACGGGTTTTCGGATCAACGTTTCACACGCCGACAATCCGGGGGCTGGACGCATAGACGTAGCCTGCACCCACTGAAGTAAAGCTGTTGCGCGTCCGTTAACCGGGCGCGCAACAGCTCTATCAGAGCCTCGGCCGGGTCAGTCCTTGCGGCTCTGCTCCGTGTCGGCCTCGGCCGCGGCGTCGTGGAGGGGCCGGGCGATGGGGATCTTGCTGCCGAGCACCTGGGCCACGACGTCCCGGGCAATGTGCTGGGAGGTCAGGCCGACGCGCTCCATGATCTCGCTTCGCTCGGCGTGATCGAGGAATTCGTCGGGAAGCCCCAACTCCGTCACGGCCGTGTCGACGCCGGCTTCGCGCAGATCCTGTCGGATCCGGGTACCGATTCCGCCGACCCGGATCCCATCCTCGATAGAGATGACCAGGCGGTGCTCCGCCGCAAGCGAGATGATGCTCTGGGGAACGGGAACGACCCAGCGGGGGTCGACGACTGTGGCACCGATGCCCTGGGCGGCCAACCGTTCAGCGACCTCGATGCCGGTTCTCGCCATGGGTCCGACCGTCACGATCAAGACGTCCTTGCGCTCGCTCTCCACGAGCACGTCGACGCCATCGGACAGTCTCTTTACGGCGTCGATCGGTGACCCGACGCTGCCCTTGGGAAAGCGCACGACAGTCGGGGCATCCGTTACGGCTATCGCCTCGGCGAGCTCCTCCTTCAGCCGCTGTGCATCCCGCGGCGCGCTGAGGCGGATTCTGGGGATGACCTGAAGGATTGCGAGATCCCACATGCCGTGATGGCTGGGCCCGTCGGGGCCCGTGACTCCTGCGCGGTCGAGAACGAATGTGACCCCGGCGTGATGCAGCGCTACATCCATCAGTATCTGGTCGAAGGCACGGTTGACGAACGTGGCATAGAGCGCAACGACGGGGTGCAGGCCGCCGAACGCGAGTCCGGCAGCACTGGTCACCGCGTGCTGCTCGGCGATTCCGACGTCGAAAACGCGCTTCGGAAAGCGCTCGGCAAGCTTGTGCAGCCCGGTTGGTCTGAGCATCGCCGCGGTGATACCGACGACGGTGTCGTTCTTCTCCGCCAGGGCGACGAGCTCATCGGCGAAAACACTGGTCCAAGACGGCGCACTGGGCCCGCCGAGTGATTCACCGGTCTCGGGGTCGATCTGGCCCACTGCGTGCATCTGGTCTGCGGCATCACTCGTGGCCGGGGCGTAGCCCTTGCCCTTCTGCGTGATCGCGTGCACGATCACGGGCTGCGCGTAGCGCTTGGCCTGGCGAAGAGCCTCTTCCATCGCCTCGAGGTCATGACCGTTGATCGGGCCGATGTACTTGATGTCGAGGTTCGAGTAGAGAGCATCGTTATTGGAGACTCTGCTGAGGAAGCCGTGCAGGCCGCCGCGGACTCCGCGATACAGCGCGCGCCCGGGGGTCCCGAAGCGGTCGAAGAGTCGCCGTGATGAATGATGCATGTTGCGGTAGCGGCGATTGGTGCGAATCGAACTCAGGTAGCGGGCCATGCCGCCGATGGTCGGCGCGTACGAGCGACCGTTGTCGTTGACGATCATCACGAGCTTTCGCGTGTTGTCATCGCTGATGTTGTTCAGCGCCTCCCACGTCATTCCCCCGGTCAATGCACCGTCACCCACGACGGCGATCACGTAGCGATCCGTCTGGCCGGTCATCTCGAAGGCACGGGAGATGCCGTCTGCCCACGAGAGCGAGCTGGAAGCGTGCGAACTCTCGACGACATCGTGAACGCTCTCGGAGCGCTGGGGGTATCCGGCCAGGCCACCCTGCTTGCGGAGCCGGGAGAAGTCCTGACGCCCCGTCAGGAGCTTGTGGACGTAGGACTGGTGGCCCGTGTCGAACACGATGGCGTCTTTGGGTGAATCGAACACGCGATGAATGGCGATGGTCGTCTCGACGACGCCCAGATTCGGCCCGAGGTGTCCGCCGGTCTTTGAGACCTCTGTGACCAGGAAGGTCCGAATCTCGGCGGCCAGCGTCACCAGTTCTGCGGGGCTGAGTGCGTCGAGGTCACGAGGACCCGCGATGTTCTCCAGCAAGCTCATACGGTGACGCCTTTCACTGTGCCCGGTGACAGAACATCACCGGGTTCGATCCCTCGATTCTACGGCCTCCAGGCAGGGAAGAGCCCGGCCCGGAGCCGCACGCAGGACAACGTGATCGGACCGGACTTAAACGGATAACGCCTCCGGGGTGTTATCAAACCCCGGAGGCGTTTGCGTTGTTAGGAGACGAGGCTCCGGAGGACGTACTGCAGGATGCCGCCGTTGCGGAAGTAGTCCGCCTCACCGGGCGTGTCGATGCGAACCACCGCGTCGAATTCGATCGCTGCCTTGCCTGCGGCGGAGAACTCGCTCGGTACAGCCGTGACCCGAACGGTCTTGGGCGTGGTACCCGCGTTCAGCTCGTCGATGCCGGCGATGCTGACGATCTCGGTGCCGTCGAGGCCGAGGCTCGCCCACGACTCGCCCTTCGGGAACTGAAGCGGAACGACGCCCATGCCGATCAGGTTCGAGCGGTGGATGCGCTCGAAGCTCTCGACGATGACGGCCTTGACGCCCAGCAGGCTGGTGCCCTTGGCCGCCCAGTCGCGGCTCGAGCCCGAACCGTACTCCTTGCCGCCGAAGATCACGAGCGGGGTCTCAGCCGCCGCGTAGTTTTGCGCGGCGTCGTAGATGAAGGACTGCGGGCCTTCCGCCTGGCTGAAGTCGCGGGTGTAGCCACCCTCGACGTTGTCCAGGAGCTGGTTGCGCAACCGGATGTTCGCGAATGTTCCGCGGATCATCACCTCGTGGTTTCCGC
>CANFBG010000084.1 GCA_947444785.1 Microbacteriaceae bacterium
CCGCTGTTGAGCACCCGAAGTCCCGATTCACCGATGGCGGTCATGACGCCCACTGCCTGCGTTCGGGTGCCGAGGCCCTCGACCCTGGCCGCCATCATGATGTGTGCCGCATTGGCGAGCTCGTCCTGGCAGAAGCCGGCAACCGGCCCGGCTGGCACGGTGATGTCGCCGACGTCGATTGCGGCGGCTGTCGGGCAGGTGAGAGCAGGAAGAACGGATCGCGCGGATCCGGCGGAGAGTGAGTTCCAGACGGCAGCGCCGAGCCCGGCACAGAGGGCGACGCCCACCACGGCCATGACGACGGCAACTGAAGTGAGTTTGAACACCGAACCCACACTGGCAGGCATTCCTGAGTGAATTCCGGGGGTGGCCTTGGAGTTCATGATCGGGAAGATGAACTGTACATAGCCGTCTGGAGCCGCCAGAATCTCAATACTGGTTTCAGAAAGAATCCACGGTTTTTATCAGCGGAAGGTGCACGGGTTATGGCCAGGCCATCCTTCATCTCCGCGGCCGCGAGCGGGATCAGTGAGGACACCCGGGGGCGCCTCGCCCGCGCACTCGATCTCTCGTTCTTCTGGGTCGGCACCCTGTCGGCCATCTGGCTGATCTTCCTGCTGGCGACCCAGGCCTTTCGCGACGGCTTCAGCCAGCTGTGGTTCGCCATCCCCATCTACGTCCTGCTCGCCTATCTCGTTCTGCCGAGGGTCCACACTGCGCTCTCCCGCATCTACCTGCCCGACTACTTCATCGGGCGCGCCCGCACCCGCGAGGGCATTCTGGGCGACCCCCTGAACCTCGGTTTCTTGGGCTCGGAGGCCCAACTCCAGGTCGCGATGACTGCGGCGGGCTGGACGCCCGCCGACCCGGTGAACACCCGCTCGAGTTGGCGCATCATCGCCTCGACACTCTCGAGGCGCAGCTACCCGGAGGCGCCGGTCTCCGACCTGTACGTATTCGGTCGTCCCCAGGACTTTGCCTTCCAGCGTGAGGTGGACGGGAACCCCGGGCAGCGACACCATGTCAGATTCTGGAAGGCTCCCGACGGATGGCTGCTGCCGGGCGGCCATCACGTGGGCTGGATCGCGGGCGGCACCTACGACCGGAGCGTCGGCTTCAGCCTCTTCACGCTGCAGGTGACGCACAAGATCGAGCAGGACACCGATGTCGAGCGGGACTTCATCGTGAACTCGCTCCGCGGCGCCCCGGTTCCGGCGAAGGTCGCTACAATCGAGAACTTCTCCACCGGCTATCACTCTCGAAACGGCGGCGGCGACAGCATCGCAACGGATGGGGCCCTGCCCATCATCGACCTGCGAGCCGTGGACGCGTCTCGACTCCCCCGCCCCGACTCTGCCCTGGCGGCCGCGGCGCCACGGGTCTCCCTGATGCGTGCCGCGCGCCCGATCGGAACCACCCTCGGCTCCGTCCTCGTGCTTCTTCGCTCCGGGGCGTGGCTGACCGCGGCGATTGACCTGGCCGTGAACTATGCCGCCACCCTGTTCCCGGGCGCCGCGATCGACAAGGCAACGGGGCAGATCTCGCTGAACGGTCAGGTCGTGAGTGAGCAGGTGGCCATCGGCGTCCTTGTCGTGGCCATCCTCGCCATCCTGCTGGTCATCGTCGTGCCGATAGTGCTCACGGTCAGCGTGTATCGCGGACACAACTTCTCCCGCCTCATCGTCATGCTGTTCAGCACCGTGACCATCGGGGCCGCCATCTTCGCCTACACGTCGTCGCTGGGGCTTGACCTTCGCGGCGGCCTGCTGGCGTTCTCCCTCGACATCGGTGTGCTCCTTGCCCTGTCTGGCGAGGATGCCCAGCGATTCGCCCGGGCCCGCGGGCTGGAGAGACGCGGGGCCAAGCTGTCAAAGAAGACGCCGTCCCCGGTGCAGCGTGGCGCTGCACAGAGATTAGAACAGTCACCGAAGGAGTAGCCGGATGAAAATAGAGAATGCCTTTCGGGCCGGATTGATCGGGAGCCTGGGCGTCGGACTGGGAATTCTTCTCATGACCGCCATCGGCTCATTGGCGACGATCCTGACCTACATCGGCGTCGCCTTCTTCCTTGCCCTCGGGCTTGACCCGGCTGTCAACTGGCTCGTCAGAAAGTCGCTGCCTCGCTGGGGTGCGATTCTCGCCGTTGTGCTTGTGTTCCTCGGCGTTGTGGCAGGAATCATTTTCACGCTGGTGCCCATGGTCATCGACCAGATCGCCGAGTTCGTGAAGACCTTCCCGGCGTTCCTGCAACAATTCACGACCCAGCCCTGGGTCGTGTCGGTGTCCGGCCAATTCGGCAGCCTCATCGACCTGAAGTCCCTCACGGCACAGGTCTCGAAATTCGTCTCCGACCCCACCCAGATCGGCAGCGTGGCGGGAGGGGTTCTGAAGATCGGCGAGGGGATCCTCGCGGGCATCACGGGAATAATCGTCGTGATCATCCTGACGCTCTTCTTCACCGCGTCGCTTCAGACCATCAAGGACACTGCCTACTCGCTGGTGCCCGCGTCCAAGCGCGACACCTTCGCCGCCCTATCGGAGCAGATCACGGGGGGCGTCGGCAAATACATCATCGGCCAGATCGAACTGGCCCTGCTCAACGGCGTACTGGCGGCCATCATGATCACGGTCGCCGGCGGCAAGGCCGCGCTGATGTTCGGCTTCATCGCCTTCCTGCTCGCGTTGATCCCCCTGATCGGCACGGTGCTGTCGGCCGTTATCGTCTCTCTCGGCCAGCTCATCCTGGTCAACCCGACCGTCGCGCTGATCTCGATCATCT
The DNA here is from genome assembly GCA_947444785.1 of Microbacteriaceae bacterium. Lineage (GTDB taxonomy): Bacteria > Actinomycetota > Actinomycetes > Actinomycetales > Microbacteriaceae > Agreia. Next base: position 2,780 of record CANFBG010000084.1, read on the forward strand.
ACTTCCTGGTCTACATGCAGATCGAGGCGTATGTGCTCAGTCCCAAGATCATGACCAAGGCCGTGGCGATCCCCGGTTCCATCGTCGTCATCGCCGCGCTGGCCGGGGGAACCCTGATGGGCATCCTCGGCGCCCTGGTGGCGATCCCGATCGCCGCCTCGATCGTGCTGATCGTCAAACAGATAGTCGTGCCCGCTCAGAACAAGGTCTGAAGACCCGAGAATCCGGGCCGTAATCGGGCTACCGTGTGGGCAGCAACGATCAGGGTCTCGGGTTGAGGCGTCGAGCACAGGAGGGCACGGGATGCTGAGACGACATTCTCTTCCCTACGACAGGTTTCGCACCCTCATCTTGGTCATCGTCGCGGCTCTTACCGGTGTCCAGACGATTCTGATTCCGTTCTTTGTTTCCTACGACTCGGTCTACACCTTCTGGTTTCTGATGAGTCTCGGACTGTTCAGCGTCGTATTCATCATCATCGCTGTCGTTCGCCAAACGGTCGGTCAGAAGTTCGCCCTCGCATTCTTCTGGGTGGTACTCGGCATTTCGGTCGTACTGGGGCTGACGATCCTTCCTCCCAGCCTTGGCCAGATCAGTGGATTCCAATTCCTCACCTTGGCAATCGCGGCCACAGCGACCCTGAGACTCTCTCCGGCGCTTTTCTTCAGTGCATCAGGGTTGATTCTCGGCACCGCCGTCCTGGAAATCAGATCCGGCGAGTCGCTGCCGGCCATTCTGGTTTTCGCCTGGGTCGTCGCCATATCGGTCTTCATCGTGGCCAGGCTGAGAAGGTATCTCGACTCAGAGCGCGATGCGGCGGTCATCCTGTCTCAGGTGGATGAACTTACCGGTGCACAGAACCGCCGCGGGATGGATGTTCTGGTGCCGATCCTGGATGATCTTGCCGAGCGGGCGGAACGGCATCTGGGTTGCCTCGCGTTGGACCTCGACCGGTTCAAGAGCGTCAACGACAGCTTTGGGCATCGGCGGGGCGACACGGTTCTCAAGGAGGTCGTGGCGGCAATCCGCTCGACCACCCGACGCAGCGATGTTCTGGTGAGAACAGGAGGAGAGGAGTTCGCGCTCTTCACGATCGTTTCCAACCCGGAGCAGCTGCACACCGTGGGTGAGACCGTGAGGAAGGCGGTCGAGGAGAATTGCAGGGCCATTGGCCTGACCGCGAGTATTGGCGGAAGCCTCGGTACGGCCCAGTCTCTCCCGGAACTGCAGACCCTGCTCGAAGCAGCCGATCACAGAATGTATGAGGCCAAGGATGCGGGCCGCAATACCGTGGTGGTGGCCTAGAGGCTCATCGTCCGGCAGAGAAGCGGATGGGCGCCGCCTGAAGAAACAGACGACGCCCACACGACCACACCGAACCGGGCTACTTCAGGATGCGGATGAGCTTCTTGTTCGCAAATTCGGCGATGCCGAAGCGACCCAGCTCGCGGCCGAAGCCACTGCGCTTGATGCCGCCGAAGGGCAGCTCGGGGCTGTCGAGCAGCGAGCCGTTCACGAAGACCATTCCGGCCTCGATCTGGTCGGCGACCCGGAGGGCCTGGGCTGGGTCGGTGGTGAACAGGTACGAACCGAGACCGAACGGCGTGTCGTTCGCGAGCGTCACGGCGGCGGCCTCGTCGGCAACCCGGTACACATTGGCGACCGGACCGAAGAACTCCTCGTGGTGGGCATCGTTCTCGGCGGTGACGTTGGTCAGAACGACGGCGCCGAAGAAGGCACCGTTTCGAGCGGGGAGCCCGGTGACTGTCGCCCCCTGCTCGGCGGCCCGAACGAGCTGCTCCTCGAGGTTCTCGGCGGCGCCGACGGAGGACAGCGGGCCGAGCGTCGTACCATCGGCCATCGGGTCGGCCGGGGTGAACGCGGTCACCTTGGCCACGAAGCGGTCCAGGAATGCGTCGTAGAGGTCATCGATGATGATGAAGCGCTTCGCCGCGTTGCAGGACTGGCCGTTGTTGTCCATCCGGGCGCCGACGGCGGCATCGACCGCCTCATCGAGGTCGTCAGTGCTGAGCAGGATGAACGGGTCGCTTCCACCGAGCTCCAGCACGACCTTCTTGAGGTTTCGGCCGGCGACCTCGGCGACGGCCGCTCCCGCACCCTCGGATCCGGTGAGGGAGACACCATGCACGCGGGGGTCGGCGATGATGTCGGAGATCTGCTCGTTCGTCGCGTAGAGGTTCTGGTAGACACCTGCCGGGAACCCGGCGTCGAGGAAGATCTTTTCGATGGCGGCCGCGGACTCGGGGCACTGGGACGCGTGCTTGAGCAGGATCGTGTTGCCGAGGACGACGTTCGGGCCCGCGAACCGGGCGACCTGGTAGTAGGGGAAGTTCCACGGCATGATGCCGAGCAGCACGCCCATTGAGGCATTTCTAACGAATGCCGACCCGGCGGTGCCCATCAGCTCGATCGTTTCGTCGGCCAGGAAGGCCTCGCCGTTGGTGGCGTAGTACGAGTAGATGTCGGCGGCGAAGTCGACCTCGCCCAGCGCCTGGTCGAGCGGCTTGCCCATTTCGCGAACGATCAGTTCCGCGAGGTGCTCGCGGCGCTCGACGTGCAGGTCGGCAACCCGCTGAACGAGGGCCGCCCTCTCGGCGACGCTGTGTGAGCGAGACCAGCCGCTGTGGGCGGCGTCGGCCGTGGTGATCGCCGCAGAGATCTCGGCATCCGTCGTGAGGTCGAACGACTCCCCTCGGGCTCCGGTGGCAGGGTTGGTGACAACGTACTTGCTCATGCGTGCTCCTGATGCTCATTGTGACGAAGCGGCGGTGCTTGTCTCACTTCCCAGCACTCTACCTACCCAGTACCTCGGGATCTACGGGACACGGTCTGATCAGGAGAACATCCCCCGGAAACTACGGCCGTAGTGGCTCGGCGGCAGCTGATCGCTTCCCGTCAGCCGATGGCGCAGGGTGCCGACGCCGGGTTCGTTTCGGGCCAGGCCGCGGCGCCGGAGAAGGGGCATGACCTCATCGATGAAGAGCTCGTAGGAGTTCGGTATCGTCCAGTTCATGACGTTGATGCCGTCGACGCCGGCATGCTGCCAATCCTCGAGCCTGTCCGCGATCTGCTCCGGCGTGCCGACGAATCGGCCGCGCACCTTGGCCGTGATCTTCGCCAGGTCCCTGACCGTGGGCTCGCGGTCGGGGTTCGAGTCCCGCAGCCACTGCACATGGGAGAAGCCGCCCTCGTGCTTGATGTCTTTCAGCGGCATGTCGGGATCGAGCGGGGTGCCCGTGGCCTGATCGAGGCCGAGGTTGATGTGGGCGAGGAATCCGTCTGTCGAGATGTAGTCGTCGATCTCCTCTTCGTTGCGCTTCGCCTCTTCCTCGGTGCTGCCGATGACGAAGGTGATGCCCTGGAAGAACTGGATGTCTTCCGCTCGTCGCCCGTTCGCGACGGCCAGCGCCCGCGTCGCCGCAATGTCTTTGGCGGCGATCTCCGGGGTCGGAGCGAGGATGAACTGGGCCTCGGCGTTCAAGGCCGCGAACGCGCGACCGGCAGGGGACGACCCCGCCTGGAAGATCACCGGGGTGCGCTGGGCCGACGGCGACGGAAGGTGCGGCCCCTCAACCTGGTAGCGCTCTCCCCTGTGGTTGATCTTGTGGATCTTCGTGTGGTCCGCGTAGATGCCGGTGGCCTTGTCCTTCATCAGCGCGCCGTCGTCCCAGGAGCCTTCCCAGAGCTTGTAGACGACATCCATGTATTCCTGAGCCCAGCGATAGCGCTCGTCGTGCTCGATCAGTCGGTCGAAGCCGAAGTTGCGCGCGGAGTTCTCCAGCGAGGAGGTCACGACATTCCAGCCGATGCGACCGTTTGAGATGTGGTCGAGGGTCGAGACCTTTCGCGCGAAGTCGAACGGGTGCGACTGAAGGATCGAGCTCGTGAACGCGAGCCCGAGATTTTCGGTGCTCACCGCGAGGGCCGACAAGAGCACCGAGGGATCGTTCGAGGGGATCTGCAGGCCCTCCCGCGCGTTCACCTCATAGGAGCCGTTCACCGGGCCGTAGAGCCCGACGACATCGGCGAAGAACATCGCGTCGAAGTTACCGGCCTCCAGGGTCTTGGCGAGGGTGATCCAGAGCTGCACATCGTTGAAGTCGGCCTGCTGGGCCAACGGATGCCGCCAGAGCCCGTGCTGGATATGCGAGTTGGTGTTCATCACGAAAGCGGAGAAGTGCAGCGGCCGGGTCATTCCCCGATCCTGCCCGCGATTCGACGTGACGCGAAATGCTACGTAACACCGCGTATTAAGGCGACACATGTTTAGCAATTCCGATCGGGCCACACCTACCGTGGGGGTCTCGGCGATGCCAGCAGGGCCGTCGAGAGAGTCGGGGAGACACCATGCGCAATATTCGAGTTCTGACCACAGCGGCCGTCCTGGGGGCGATTGCCCTCGTTGCGACCGGATGCTCCGCCACGCCAGATGCGGGCGCCGCAGCGGCTGGCGGCACGGCAGGTGGCCTCACCACGATCACGGTGGGTGCCAGCTTCCCGGCCGACGACATCCTCAAGTTCGTCTCTGAATCGCAGGCCCAGGCGGTGGGACTCGACATCCAGATCACGTCGTTCACCGACTACACGACGCCGAACACGGCACTGGAGGACGGCTCGATTGACGCCAACCTGTACCAGCACCTGCCGTTCCTGAATAACTTCAACGCGAAGAACGGCACCCACATTGCCCCGGTCGGCAAGGTGTACTTCCCGGCGTTGGCGCTGTACTCGAAGTCGATCAAGAACGTCGCCGACATCAAGGACGGCGACACCCTGAGCATCCCGAACGACCCGACGAACGAGTTCCGCGCCCTGAACCTGCTCGCCAAGGCGGGACTCATCACGCTGAAGGACGGCGCGACCGGCATCATCGGCGACATCGCGACGAACCCGAAGAACCTGAAGTTCCAGGAGCTTGATGCTGCAACGCTCCCCCGCGCGCTCGAGGAGAACACCGCTGGCATCGTCAACCTCACCTACGCCCTGCCCGCCGGACTCACGGGAGACCAGCAGATCTACGAAGAGTCGGTCGACGGCACCGAGTACACGAACCTGCTCGCGGCCAAGGCCGACCGGGTGAACGACGCCGCCATCCAGAAGCTCTACACGTTGCTGACCTCTAAGACGACCCAGGACTTCATCACCAGCCAGTACAAGGGCCTCGTCACCCCTGCGAGCGGTGCGGCGAATTGATCAGCATCACCGACCTGCACAAGTCCTACCCGCCGCGAAAGGCTTCCGGCAGACCGGTTCAGGCGCTGAGGGGCGTCAGTCTCGAGGTGGCGGATGGCGAGATCTACGGCGTGGTCGGCACCAGCGGCGCGGGCAAGTCCACGCTGATCCGCTGCGTCAACCTGCTCGAGCGGCCGACGTCCGGCCGCATCACCGTGGCGGGTCGTGACCTCACGACGGTCTCGGAGGGTGAGCTCCGAACGGCTCGGCACGGCATCGGCATGATCTTCCAGCACTTCAACGTGCTGTCGTCGCGCACGGTGCAGCAGAACGTGGAGTTCGGCCTCGAGATCACGGGGGTGCCGCGGGCCGCGCGTCGAATACGCTCGGCGGAGATCCTTGAGCTTGTGGGCCTCGGCGATCGAGCATCCGCGTACCCTTCGCAGCTGTCAGGCGGTCAGAAGCAGCGCGTCGGAATCGCTCGCGCGCTGGCCGGCAATCCGAAGGTGCTGCTGTCGGACGAGGCGACAAGCTCCCTCGATCCCGAGACCACCGAACAGATCCTCGACCTTCTGAAGACGCTGAACGCCGAGCTGGGCCTGACAATCCTGTTGATCACGCACGAGATGGAGGTCGTCAAGCGTATCTGCGACTCGGCGGCGCTGATCGAGGGCGGTCGCATCGTCGAATCGGGCAAGGTCATTGACCTGCTGAACACTCCCGGCTCGAAGATCGCCCATGCGCTCTTCCCACTGGGCGAGAGCCACGGCACCCCCGGCAACACCGTGATCGAGATCATGTATGCCGGGCATCTCGCCGACGACCCCATCGTTGCCCGGCTCTCACGCGAGTTCGGTATCGACGTCAACATTCTGGGCGCCGCCGTCGAGTTCGTCAGTGACAAGCGGGTCGGCCGGATGCGGCTGGAGCTTCCCGGCGATCTGGCCCGCAACGAGGCACCGATCGCCCTGCTCCGCGAGAGCGGCCTGTTCGTCGAGGCTCCGGCGGTGAATGCAGAATGATCTTCGAGTGGAACACCATGCTGCCCATTCTCGGCAAGGCCATCGCCGAGACCTTCCAGATGATCAGCATCGCGCTGGTCTTCACCATCATTTTCGGCCTGCTGATCGGCATCCTGCTGGTGGCGACAGACGAAGACGGCCTCTACGACGCCCCGTTGGGCTCCCGGCGTCTCGGCGTTCTCGTGCACGGCGTGCTCGGCTTCGTCGTGAACATCGGCCGGTCGCTGCCGTTCATCATTCTGATGGTGGTGCTGATCCCGTTCACCCGCGTGGCCGTCGGAACCTCGATCGGCCCGATTGCCGCCTCCGTTCCCCTGTCGATCGCGGCCATCCCGTTCTTCGCCCGTCTCGTGGAGATCTCCCTGCGCGAGGTGGATTCGGGACTGATCGAGGCGGCTAAATCGCTGGGGGCGACCCGGCGAAGCATCGTGAGGAACGTGCTGCTTGCGGAGGCCCGCCCGAGTATCGTGCTGGGGCTCTCGACCTCGGTGATCTCCCTGCTGAACTATTCGGCGGTGGCGGGCACAATCGGGGCCGGCGGTATCGGCGACATGGCCATTCGCTACGGCTACCAGCGCTACGACAACGCCTACCTGGTGACGACGATCGTGATCCTGATCGTCGTGGTCCAGCTCGTGCAGATTGTGGCGAACAGATTGGCAAGGAGGCTGTCCCACCGATAGGTGACGGTGCGCACGGTGTAAACACACCCGATGATATGGCGATATGATGAATTTATAAAGCCATTAACACGGGAGGTGTGTTGGTATGAAAACAACTGCGCGATTGATGTACCTGCTTGGTACGTCGTTTCTGCTCGTTGACGCTGCCTATTTCGTCTGGAGCCTGATCGAGAACAAGTTCGAACTTATCGGTCTCATGACCATTGGGCTCTCAGGACTGCTGTGCCTGTTCTTCGCGTTCTATTTCGGCAGAGTGGTCAAGGCTGGCGGGGACATCCCCTGGGTGGAAGACGACCCCGAGGCGACGGTCGATGACGGCGACAGTGAGATGGGCTACTTCAGCCCGTGGAGCTGGTGGCCCGTCCTGCTTGCCGGCGCGATCACGATCGTGACCCTCGGCGCCGCGATCAGTGCCTGGATCGCCTTCGTCGGTCTGCCGCTCCTGGCCGTCACGCTTGTCGGCTGGCAGTTCGAGTACTACCGGGGACACCACGCAAGATGATCCAGCCAGCGCACTCTTTGGCCGGCACAAGGCCGAACCCGACACTCGAGTTGATAGATCGGATGCTCGACGCGGCACTTCAGGACAACCCTCTTGCGGGCTACGTGATCATGATCGGTCACGCACCGCTCACGAGTCTCGCCCACGACGACATCCCGTGGCTGCATGGCCATAAGACCTATCGGAACGCCACCGTGGCCTTCAGCGGCGCCATTCCCAACGACGCGGTGCTGCTCTGCCCCGCGGCCGACAACTATCAAGTCGGCGAGGTCATCGAATACCTCGGGCACCTGGACTCTGGCCTCTTCAACCGCAAAACGATCTACCTCTAGGAGTCGTCCCCGAGCCCGCAGCTGGGCCGTCATCCGGGTCGAACTCCCCGCGGTGAGTCGCCCCGTGGTGCGAATGTTCTGCGGGTTTCGCACACCAAGCGTCAACTCACAGAGCTTTCGGAGGGCCCGGGGCTCATGGTCGTCTCTCCCGCCGGGTTCAGCGGCGGAGGTGGGCGACGAGGCCGACCCGGTTCATGCCCGCGGCGGCCCAGACTCGGGCGGGGTTTACCCAGGCTGGTGCCAGGACCTCGGGCTTTCCGCTTCGCATGCGGATCTCCCAGTCGGTGTTGTGGATCACGTGGTGGTGAAACGAGCAGAGCAG
>CANFBG010000085.1 GCA_947444785.1 Microbacteriaceae bacterium
GGCCCCAACTCCGGCCGCGACGATGTCTCGGGCTCGGGCGCGTATACGCACATGACGCTGCTCTCCGAGAGCACCGCCGGCATGCACAACCTGTTCCGGCTCTCCTCCCGGGCATCCATCGAGGGCTACTACTTCAAGCCCCGCATGGACCGCGAGCTACTCAGCACCTACGCGTCGGGCTTGATCGCCACGACCGGATGCCCCAGCGGCGAGGTGCAGACGCGGCTTCGCCTCGGCCAGTACCAGGAGGCGAAGAAGGCGGCCAGCGACTTCCGGGACATCTTCGGGGCCGAGAACTACTTCTGCGAGATCATGGACCACGGGCTCGGAATCGAGCGCCAGATCATGGGCGACCTGCTGCGGCTCGCCAAGGAGCTCGACCTCCCCCTGGTCGCCACCAATGACCTGCACTACACGCACGCCCACGATGCCACGAGCCACGCTGCCCTGCTCTGCGTGCAGTCCGGCTCCACCCTGAGCGACCCGAACAGGTTCAAGTTCGACGCCGACGAGTTCTACCTCAAGACCGCCGCCGAGATGCGGCATCTCTTCCGCGACCACCCGGATGCCTGCGACAACACGCTGCTCATCGCCGAGCGGTGCGAGACGGCGTTCAACACGAACGCCAACTACATGCCGCGCTTCCCGGTACCGGAGGGTGAGAGCGAGGACACCTGGTTCATCAAGGAGGTCGAGAAGGGCCTGGTGCGCCGGTATCCGCTCGGCTTCTCCGACGAGGTGCGCGCCCGGGCCGACTACGAGACCCAGGTCATCCTGCAGATGGGCTTCCCGGGCTACTTCCTGGTCGTCGCCGACTTCATCAACTGGTCGCGCGCCAACGGCATCCGCGTCGGTCCCGGGCGAGGCTCGGGCGCCGGATCGATGGCCGCCTACGCCATGGGAATCACGGACCTGGACCCGCTGCGCCACGGCCTGATCTTCGAGCGGTTCCTGAACCCCGATCGCGTCTCCATGCCCGACTTCGACGTCGACTTCGATGACCGTCGACGCGGCGAGGTGATCCGGTACGTGACCGACAAGTATGGCGACGAGCGCGTCGCCCAGATCGTCACCTATGGAACGATCAAGGCCAAGCAGGCGCTCAAGGACTCCTCCCGGGTACTCGGCTTCCCCTATGGCATGGGCGAGAAGCTCACCAAAGCGATGCCGCCGGCGATCATGGGCAAGGACATCCCACTGACGGGAATCCTCGATTCCGACCACCCTCGCTACAAGGAGGCCGTCGACTTCCGCGCGGTGCTCGAAACAGATCCCGAGGCGCGTACCGTCTTCGAGACGGCGCTCGGCATCGAGAACCTCAAGCGCCAGTGGGGCGTGCACGCGGCCGGCGTCATCATGTCGAGCGACCCCCTGATCGACATCATCCCGATCATGAAGCGCGAGCAGGACGGCCAGATCGTCACGCAGTTCGACTATCCGGCGTGCGAGGCCCTCGGCCTGATCAAGATGGACTTCCTGGGGCTTCGGAACCTCACCATCATCGACGACGCCCTCGACAATATCGAGTCCAACCGCGGCCACCGGCCCGTTCTGGAAGACCTCGAGCTCGATGACGTGCCCGCCTATGAACTGCTCGCCCGCGGCGACACCCTCGGAGTGTTCCAGCTCGACGGCGGCCCGATGCGCTCGCTCCTGCGCCTGATGAAGCCTGACAACTTCGAGGACATCTCGGCCGTTCTCGCCCTGTACCGACCGGGCCCCATGGGCGCCGACTCGCACACCAACTACGCGCTGCGCAAGAACAAGATCCAGCCGATCACGCCGATCCACCCCGAGCTCGCCGAGGCTCTGTCCGAGGTTCTGGGCGGCACCTACGGTCTGATCGTGTATCAGGAGCAGGTCATGTCGATCGCGCAGAAGCTGGCCGGGTTCACGCTCGCCCAGGCCGACCTGCTGCGCCGCGCGATGGGAAAGAAGAAGAAGAGCGAGCTCGACAAGCAGTTCGAGGGCTTCTCCGGCGGCATGATGGCCAACGGCTACTCGATGGCCGCCGTTGAGACGCTCTGGGAGATCCTGCTGCCGTTCTCCGACTACGCCTTCAACAAGGCACACTCGGCGGCCTACGGCGTCGTCTCCTACTGGACCGCGTACCTGAAGGCGCACTACCCGGCCGAGTACATGGCGGCGCTGCTCACCAGCGTCGGCGACTCCAAGGACAAGCTTGCCATCTACCTCAACGAGTGTCGGCGGATGAATATCCGCGTCCTGGCGCCGGATGTGAATGAGTCGATCGGGTACTTCGCCGCCGTGGGGGAGGACATCCGCTTCGGCATGGGGGCGGTGCGAAACGTCGGATTCGCCGTCGTGGATCACATCAAGCTCACCCGCGAGAACAAGGGCCGCTTCACGAGCTTCCACGACTTCCTGAACAAGGTCCCGCTGCCGGTGGCCAACAAGCGCACGCTCGAGTCACTCATCAAGGCGGGCGCGTTCGACTCACTGGGCTCGACACGCCGGGCGCTGCTGGAGATCCACGAGGATGCCGTGGACTCGGCCGTCGGTGCCAAGCGGGCCGAGGCCAACGGCCAGGTGGGCTTCGACTTTGACAGCCTCTGGGACGAGCCGCAGGCCGAGAACCAGGTGCCGGACCGCCCCGAGTGGTCCAAGCGCGACAAGCTGGCCTATGAGCGGGAGATGCTCGGCCTCTACGTCTCGGACCACCCCCTCGCAGGCCTGGAGATCGCCCTGGCCAAGCACGCCAGCACGTCGATCACCGACCTCCTGGTGAGTGAATACGTGACGGATGGCGACCAGGTGACCGTGGCCGGGCTCGTGACGAGCGTGCAGCACCGCACCGCTCGCAACAGCGGCAACCAGTACGGGATGATCCAGATCGAGGACTTCGGCGGCGAGATCACCGCCATGTTCATGGGCAAGACCTACCAGGAGTTTGCGCCGGCCATGACGAACGACGCTATCGTCGTCGTTCGCGGCCGGGTCAGCATGCGCGACGACGGCATGAACCTGCACGCCTTCAGCATGTTCACGCCCGACCTCGGCCAGGCCGACGGCAACGGGCCCGTGGAGATCTCGCTCACCGAGGCCAGGGCCACGACCGACACGGTCAAGGCCCTGTATGACGTGCTCATCCGCAACTCGGGCGATTCAGAGGTGCGGCTCAAGCTGATCAAGGGCCAGAGCGCCCGGGTGTTTGAAATCCCCTATCCCGTCAGGGTTTCTGCCGACCTCTTCGGCGAGTTGAAGGCCCTGCTGGGCCCGAACTGCCTCACCTAGCAGCCTCCGTTTTCAGGCCATAGCGGCGCTCGACCTCCCCGGGGAGGTTCGGCGCCGCTATGGCCTGAAAACGGAGACCCGCGCGGGGTAGAGCTAGGCGTTCTCGCCCAGGAGCCGGTACTCGCGCTGGAAGTACAGGAGTGCCTCGTCCTCCGGGCCCAGGCCGCCCTCTTCGATCTGAACGGCGACCACGGCGTTGTTGTGCAGCGGCAGGCGACCGACGATGCGGCCCGCCATCCACGCGGAGACGTCGTTCAGCACGGGCAGGCCGTATGGACCCGTATGCCAGTGATCCCCGACGAAGCGCTGCGAGGCATCCCGGGACATGATCTCGGCGACGGCCCGATTGCGGGCCCCCAGAATGTGGATCACCACGCGGTCCGTGTCGGCGATCGCGGGCCAGGCGCTGGCCGAGCGCGCCATGTTGAACGTCGCCATCGGAGGCACAGCAGACAGGGACGCCAACGACGTCGCGGTGAATCCGACCGCCTTCCCATCCGGCGTCAGGGCGGTGATCACGGCGACCCCCGCGGCGTGGCGCCGGAACGCCTCCTTGAAAGCCGTCAGGTCACTCGGAGTCACAGGGTTCTCGGGGTTCGTCAACGCAGTCACACAATCTTTAAGGCGATCGACTTGGCCGGTATTCCCGGCTGCCGGCGGTCAGGCCAGGGGAGAGCAGGCCATCATGCGGCCGGTAGAATTGTATCGCCATGATTCAGACGATCGACCTTCGGGGTCTCCAGCCAAACCGTTCAGAACTCATCGATCTCGTGCCCCGCGCACTGACCGATGTCTCCGTTGCCCTGGCCGCCGCCCAGGAGTTGATCGATGACGTTCGGGCCCGCGGCGAAGAGGCCCTCGTGGCCCAGGCGGTGCGCTTCGACGGCGGTGCCGCAGTGGCCATTCGGGTTCCCGTCGCAGAGATCGAGGCGGCCGCGGCCGCGCTGCAGGCTGACGTTCGGGCAGCGCTCGAGGTCGCGATCGAGCGGGTTCGAAAGGCCACGGCGGTGCAGATTCCCGCACCCCGGCGAACCGAGCTCGCCTCCGGCGCCGTCGTCGAGCAGCGCTGGCAGCCCGTCGACCGCGTGGGCCTGTACGTTCCGGGCGGCAAGGCCGTCTACCCCTCCAGTGTGGTGATGAACGTCGTGCCCGCCCAGATCGCCGGCGTCACCTCGATCGCCCTGGTCTCGCCGCCCCAGGCGGAGTTCGGCGGACGCGTGCATCCCGTCGTCCTCGGCGCGGCCGGCATGCTCGGCATCACCGAGGTCTACGCCATGGGCGGTGCCGGCGCGATCGGCGCCCTGGCGCACGGGGTGCCGAGCCTGGGCCTCGATCCGGTGCAGATCATCACCGGCCCGGGCAACGTCTTCGTCGCCGCGGCCAAGCGCATCGTGCGCAGCCGAACGGGCATCGACTCCGAGGCGGGACCCACCGAGATCCTCGTCATCGCTGACGGGTCTGCCGACGCCGGATTCGTCGCGGCCGACCTCGTCAGTCAGGCCGAGCACGATGAACTCGCCGCAGCGGTGCTCGTGACCGACTCGGTCGAGCTTGCCGCTGCCGTGCGCGAGCAGCTCGCCCTTGTGGCGGCCTCCACGCGGCACACCGAGCGCGTAGGCATCGCCCTGGACGGCATCCAGTCGGCCATCGTTCTCGTCGACGACATGGCGGCCGCGGCGGAGTTCAGCAACGCCTACGGGCCGGAGCACCTCGAGATCCAGACGGCCGACTCCGACGCCGTTCTCGCGCTGATCCACAGTGCCGGGGCGATCTTCGTCGGTCCCTATTCGCCCGTCAGCCTGGGGGACTACCTCGCCGGCAGCAACCATGTGCTGCCCACCGGCGGCCAGTCCCGCTTCTCGCCGGGGCTTGGCGCCTACACGTTCCTGCGCCCCCAGCAGGTGATTCGCTACGACCGCGAGGCGCTTTTGGAGGTGGCCGCAGACATCCGCGTGCTCGCCGAGAGCGAGAACCTGCCGGCACACGCCGACGCCGTGGCGGCCCGCTTCCTCTGATCCAGTCCTCGTTGAATACGATTGGAGCATCATGTTCTGCCCCTACTGCCGCTACCCCGACTCCCGCGTGGTCGACTCCCGAACCACTGACGACGGCCTGGCCATTCGCCGGCGCCGGCAGTGCCCGGACTGTGGCCGCAGGTTCAGCACGACCGAGACGGCGAGCCTGAACGTCATCAAGAGAAGCGGTGTCGTCGTGCCGTTCAGCCGCGACAAGATCGTCGCCGGCGTGCGCAAGGCCTGCCAGGGTCGGCCGGTGACCGACTCTGACCTCGCGATCCTTGCCCAGCGGGTCGAGGAGATCGTCCGCTCCAGCGGTGCCGCCCAGATCGAGGCGAACGACATCGGACTCGCCATCCTGCAGCCACTGCGGGAGCTCGACGAGGTCGCCTATCTCCGGTTCGCCAGTGTGTATCAGGCGTTCGCCACGCTGGAGGACTTCGAGGCCGCCATCGCGCTGCTGAGAGTCGAGCACGAGGGCCGGGAGCACGAGCAGATCGGTTAGAGCCTTGCTGCGTTTCCCGGTAGTTTTAGCAGCAGAATGTATCCTCTTTTCTTCTCTCTAGTCCTGTCCCGCCTCGACCCCGAGCACGCTCACGAGCTTGCGTTCCGAGCGATCAGGCTGTTGCCGCGCCTCGGCCTCGGCGCGATCGTCCGGCCGTTCACGGCATCCCGCGTCCCGCACCCCGTTCACACACTGGGGCTGAGTTTTCCGAGCCCGTTCGGCGTGGCCGCCGGCTTTGACAAGGATGCCCGCGCTATCGGCGGTCTGGGCCAGCTCGGGTTCGGCCATGTCGAGGTGGGAACCATCACGGCCCGACCCCAGCCCGGCAACGATCGCCCGCGCCTGTTCCGCCTGATCGCCGACAAGGCCGTCATCAATCGCATGGGCTTCAACAACGGGGGAGCGGCCGAGGCATCGCTTCGCATCGCCCAGGCGGTGCGGGACGTTCGCCGTCCCGTCGTCGGCGTCAACATCGGCAAGAGCCGGGTCGTTGATGTCGAGGATGCGATAGACGACTACCTCGCCAGCACTCGGGCGCTCGCCCCCACGGCGGACTACCTCGTGGTGAATGTCTCCTCGCCCAACACGCCCGGGCTGCGCGGTCTTCAGGAGATTGACAAGCTTCGGCCGCTGCTCTCTGCGGTCAAGGACGCGGCCAATTCCACCCCGCTGCTGGTGAAGATCGCTCCCGATCTCTCCGACGACGAGGTGCGCAAGGTCTCCGAGCTCGCGGTCGAGCTGGGCCTCGACGGCATCATCGCCACCAACACCACGCTGTCCCGCGAGGGGCTTGTCAGCCCCATCGCCATGATCGAGGCGGCGGGCGCCGGCGGACTGTCGGGGGCCCCTCTGGCGGCCCGCAGTCTCGCCGTGCTCAAGGTCATCCGTGAGGTCGTACCGGCGGAGATGTGCGTCATCTCGGTCGGCGGAATCGATACGGCGGCCGATGTGGCCGAGCGGCTGGCGGCCGGTGCCACCCTGGTTCAGGGCTACACCGCGTTCCTGTACCGGGGGCCCCTGTGGGCAAGACAGATAAACCGGGGCCTGGACCGACTGTTGAAGTAGGCCCAGACCCCGGCTCGTCTTGCGCGCTCGGGGGTGCTGCTAGCTCGGGTATTGGCCGCGCTTGGCCTGCGGCTTCGGCAGTCGAAGGGGGCGCAGCTGAAGCGCACGCATAGCGGCGTACCAGCGAACGCCGCGTTCGACCTTTTCGGCGCCGAACTTGGCCTTGAGCTTGCGGGTGATGAGGAAGCCCAGGATCATACTGTCGAGGATGACGGCGATCACGAAGACGTAGAGGGCGAGCATCAGGCTCGTCTGCACCAGCTGGTCAGGGATCAGCGTCGCGATGATCACGACGAACATCACCGGGATCATGACCTCGCCGAGGCTGAAGCGGGCGTCGACGTAGTCGCGGATGTAGCGGCGCTGGACACCCTTGTCGCGGGCGGGCAGAAACTTCTCATCGCCGTTGGCCATGCCGATGCGGGCCTTGTCGCGGGCCTCCTGCATCTTGACCTTCTGGATGCGACGGGACTCCTTGTCACCCGCTGCGGCGACGAGCGGACGCAGGTTCGCCTTCTCGCTCGCCCTGCGGGTCGGAGTCGCGTGTCCCTTGCCGGTGAGAGTGGAATCTTCGGCCGGGGAGGCGTCGGGGGTGTTCACTGCGGTCGTCTTGTCTTTGGCCACGATTGGGTTCCTTGCCGGTTGCGTAAGAACCTTAAGATTACCTCTATGACTGTGAATCCAGCGATTGCGAATGCCAAAAGCTCAGACGACGCGAAGGATTCTCGAAGCGGGGGAGTAGAGGAAGAGATTCGACGCTCCGTCGCCCTGGGCCTGCCCGGGGCGATCGCAGACCTCTCGAACCTCGTTCGCATCCCCTCCGTCTCGTGGGACTCATTCGATCCGGCGCACGTTCGGGCCAGTGCCGAGGCGGTCGCCGCCCTTCTGTCCGATACCGGCGTGTTCGAGACGGTTTCTCTCGCCGCGGCCGAAATACCGGGGGGCCCGATGGGCAATCTGGCGGTCCTGGCGCGGCGCGCGGCCAAGAACGGTCGGCCGACGGTTCTCCTCTACGCGCATCACGACGTTCAGCCGCAGGGCGATGACGCCGACTGGCTGTCGCCGCCGTTCGAGCCGACCCTCCGGGGTGACCGGCTCTACGGCCGGGGCGCCTCAGATGACAAGGCCGGGATCATGTCGCACGTCGCGGCCATTCGAAGCCTCGTCGAAGGACTGGGCGGCGCCGACCTCGATCTCGGCATCGTCGCATTCATCGAGGGGGAGGAGGAGTTCGGTTCGCGCTCCTTCGGCGCATTCCTCGCCAAGCACCGTTCTGAGTTGGCCGCCGACGTCATCGTCGTCGCCGATTCTGACAACGTCGATGTCGAGACGCCGGGGCTGACAATCAGCCTGCGCGGAAACGTCACGTTCAAGCTGACCGTCCGAACGCTCGCGCACGCCTCCCACTCGGGGATGTTCGGCGGTGCGGTACCGGATGCGATGCTCGCGCTCGTTCGACTTCTCGGCACGTTGCACGATGCGGCCGGCAGCGTTGCCGTTGCCGGGCTGGATACCGCGCCGGGTTCGGCGTCCGACTACACCGAGGACGAGCTGCACCGGGATGCCGGGTTCCTGCCCGGGGTCACGAGCATCGGGCACGGGTCGGTGAATGAGCGGCAGTGGTTCCAGCCGGCCATCACGGTCACGGGAATCGATGCGCCGAGCGTGGCCAACGCGTCCAACACCCTTCTGCCGGTCGTGTCCGTTCGGGTCAGCACTCGAATCGCACCGGGCCAGGACGCCGCCTCCGCTGCCCAGGCGCTCAGAGATCACATCGCGGCGAACATTCCGTTCGGGGCGAGTGTCGAGATCTCCGACGTCGACTCGGGAGACGGGTTCCTCGTGGACACCGGCGGCTGGGCGGTGAGGCTCATGAAGGGTGCCATGGCCGACGGCTGGGGCAAGGACGCGGTGGAGACCGGCATCGGGGGATCGATCCCGTTCATCAGCGATCTGGCCCGGGAGTTCCCCGAGGCGCAGATTCTGGTCACGGGGGTCGAGGACCCGGACACGAGGGCCCACAGCCCGAACGAGTCCCAGCACCTCGGCGTCTTCCGCCGGGCGATTCTCGCGGAGGCGCTGTTCCTGGCGCGGCTGAACGGCGGGACTGTCCAGGAGCTGGCCCTTCGGGAATGATTCACCGCGTTCTCGGGTTTTGACGTTTACACTTTTACTTAGATTTGTATCCACAAGGTAAGGAGCGCTCATGAGCGACATCACACTCACCGACCCAGCGACACTCGAAAGCCACGGGCCGGCGCACCGCGTCGGTGTCACGGATGCGGCTGCCGAGAAGGTGCGCACCCTTCTGATCCAGGAGGGTCGCGAAGACCTGAAGCTTCGGGTCGCCGTGCAGCCCGGCGGCTGCTCCGGCCTCATCTACCAGCTGTACTTCGACGAGCGGGAGCTCGAGGGTGACGCGATAGTCGATTTCGACGGCGTCGGAGTCATCATCGACAAGATGAGCGTTCCGTACCTTGAGGGCGCCACAATCGACTTCGAGGACACCATCCAGAAGCAGGGATTCACCATCGACAACCCCAACGCGGGTTCGAGCTGTGCCTGCGGAGATTCCTTCAGCTAACGACACGCCAGTGACGGGCAGATACACACCTTTTATGCGGGTGATCGTGTCTGTGGAAACAGGGGGCCATCGGAAGATGGCCCCCTGAACTGTCGAAGGGAGACCCCTGTTGTCGGCTAGGCTGGAGGGCGAATCAACCACTTGGGGCACCTGCCCCAACAGTCTTCCGAAAGGTCACTGGTGCGCTCGAACAGACGTCTCCGATGGGCTGCAATTCCCATTGCGGTCACCATGGCAATCCTCCTCGCGGGGTGCACCCAGCAACAGCTTCAGGGTTACCTCCCGGGCCCGCAGGGAACGACCAACAACACCGACATGGTCACCGGTCTCTGGGTTACCTCCTGGATAGTCCTCCTCGTCGTGGGCATCATCACCTGGGGCCTCACGCTCTGGGCGGTCATCGTCTATCGCCGCCGTCGGGGACAGACGGGCCTGCCCGTTCAGCTGCGGTACAACATGCCGATCGAGATCTTCTACACGATCATCCCGCTCATCCTCGTTATCGGCTTCTTCGCCTTCACCGCGCGCGACCAGACGGCCATCGAGGCAGCGTACGACAAGCCCGACGTCACCATCGCGGCCTACGGCAAGCAGTGGGCGTGGGACTTCAACTACGTCGACGCCAACGTCTTCTCCTCCGGAGTGCAGGCCCAGCCGAACCCGGCCGACGTGCGGGGAAGCCTCGTCGAGTCCTTGATCCCGACCCTGTACCTGCCGGTCAACGCCAAGGTGGAGATCCAGCTCGAGTCGCGCGACGTCATCCACTCCTTCTGGGTCATCGACTTCCTGTACAAGAAAGACATGATCCCCGGAAAGACGAACTACATGTACGTCACCCCGGAGCGAATCGGAACGTACGCAGGAAAGTGCGCCGAGCTGTGTGGCGAGTACCACTCGAACATGCTCTTCAACGTCAAGGTCGTGTCACAGGCCGACTATGACGCCTACATCGCGACGCTTCGGGCCGAGGGCAACACCGGCCAGCGCGGACACGAGTTTGATCGCAACCAGAACCTTCCCGGCGTGAGCGCCGCCAAGGCAGCAGAGTAGAGGGACGACGGATGTCAACGGCAACTGCAACTCCAGCGCCAGTTATCGGTCAATCGACCAGCGCCCAGCGCAAGGGCAATGTCTTGGTCAAGTGGATCACCTCCACCGACCACAAGACGATCGGGTACATGTACCTGATCTCCTCCTTCGTCTACTTCTGCCTCGGTGGCGTGATGGCCCTGGTCATCCGCGCCCAGCTGTTCGAGCCGGGTCTTGAACTCCTGCAGACGAAAGACCAGTACAA
>CANFBG010000086.1 GCA_947444785.1 Microbacteriaceae bacterium
CCCCCGATGTCTATGCGGAGCTCGTGCGCTCACCGGATGAGGGGGTCGCGGAGTTCCTCGATCTCACCAGGGTCAAGCCCAACACCCTCGGCAACACCCGAATGCTCAAGCACCTCTAGCCAGGCAGGGACATCGTGGCCGTCACCCCCTATCAAGTCTGCGTCTGCTACGTGCTGCGCACCGGCACCAGCGGTCAGCGCCAGGTGCTGCTGGGCACGAAGAAGACCGGTCTCGGCCGGGGCAACATCGTCGGCCTCGGCGGCAAGATCGAGCCGGGCGAGAACGCGCTGGAGGCGATCGTGCGCGAGGTGGCGGAGGAGTCCGGCCTCCTCGTCCTGCCCGAAGACCTCATCGAGATGGGCTACCTCCGCTACGCCTTCCCGACGCGGGAGAGCTGGAGTCAGGACTCGACCGTCTTCGTCACGCACAGCTTCTCCGGCGAGCCGGTCGAGACCGATGAGATCAGCCCCGCCTGGTTCGACGTCGACGACCTGCCCGTGGACCTCATGTGGGACGATGCCCGGTACTGGCTCCCGCGGGTTCTGGCGGGGGAGGAGATCCGGGCCAGCTTCACGTTCGAGAGTGACCTCGCGACCGTCGCGACCTCGTCGCTCTTCGGCGGGACACCCCCGGAATAAAGCTGTATCGACCCGAAGGGGTGGAGTCTATGCTGAGGGCAAGGACGCCGCAGCTCACCGCCCGCCTGAGGCGTTCCCCCGTCGATCGATGATGATTGGACCGTGCTTCTTGATGCTCTCCTCCCGAACGGTTCAGCGGTCGTGACCAGCCCCTGGCTCGCCCTTCCGGTCGAGGCGCGCGCTAAGCCGGTGATGCGCCCGGTGGTGCAGGCCTCGTGGGAACGCGCGCTCTCCCGGCACCTCGACCCGGAACAGCTGCTCGTCGAGCTGGACGTTCCCGAGGATGAGCTCGTCGAGTATCGGTTGGCGCATCCGCTGGCCTCCGTACTCCCGGTCATTCGCCGGCTCCTGGTGCGGGACGCCGATGATGACTCCGGCATGCTCGTGGCCGTCGGCGATGCCATGGGCCGGCTGCTCTGGGTCGACGGCGACCGGGCGCTTCGCCGCCGGGCGGAGGGGATGCTGTTCGTCGAGGGTGCCGGCTGGTCGGAGGCCCAGGTGGGCACCTCGGCACCGGGCACCGCCCTGGAACTCGACCACGGCATCCAGATCGCCGGCGACGAGCACTTCAACAAGCTGGTGCACGGCTGGAGCTGCACCGCGGTGCCCATCCACGACCCGGAGACCCGGGCGATCATCGGCGTCATCGACATCACCGGCGGGCAGCAGGCGGTCGACCCCCACACCCTGCCGCTGATGGAGGCCACGGCCGCCGCGGTCGAGAGCGAGCTGATGGTTCAGCGACTGACGGCCCAGCGCTTTCAGATGGGCGTGGGATCGCTGCGCGGTCGTCGCTCGCCCTCCTCCGTCATGAGCCTCGGCTCGATCGACCACTTCAGTGCCGCGTCGCAGGCCCCCCGCGCCGGCGCC
Organism: Microbacteriaceae bacterium; assembly: GCA_947444785.1. Lineage (GTDB taxonomy): Bacteria > Actinomycetota > Actinomycetes > Actinomycetales > Microbacteriaceae > Agreia. The sequence goes on from CANFBG010000086.1 coordinate 1,509, forward strand.
TCCGCCAGATCCCTGCCCAAGCCCGTCGCCAGCCAGCGCGTCACGCTGCGCGTCCTCGGCCGCGATACGGGCGAGCTCGTCATCGGCGACACGAGGATCGAACTCAGTGCGAGGCACACGGAGATCGTCACGCTGCTGGCGTGGCACCGGCAGGGCCTGTCGGCCGAGCGCCTCGCGGACATGGTCTACGGCGACGACCACTCGGCCGGATCTACTTCGGGGTCGGCTTCGGGAACGTCGGCCGGAACTCTCCGGGCCGAGATGGTGCGACTTCGCCGCATCCTCGATGCCGTGGCCCCCGGGCTGTCGCCCGAGTCGCGGCCGTATCGGCTTCGCCAGTCCGTCGAACTGGATGCCCAGCAGGTCGGGTCGCTGCTGGATCGCGGCGCGCACCGGGTGGCGCTCGCAACGGCCACAGGTCCTGTGCTGCCCGCGTCTCCCGCGCCGGGAATCGAGGCGATCCGCGCCGAGGTGAGGGGCCATCTCCGCGAGTCGCTCCTGACGGATGCGTCCGTGGATGTGCTGCTCGAATACGCCCAGACGGATGACGCGGCCGACGATCTCGAGGTCTGGACTGCCGTGCTACGGTTGCTCCCCGCGCGATCGCCGCGCCGAGCCGGGGTCGTGCACCACATCGAGCAGCTCGAGCGTTCCTAGCGATTCTGCTGCGCCTTGTGAGCGTCTAGCATCCTGATGAACCGGATGCAACGGGGCGCAACGTAGGCAGACGTACCGTCACAATTACCTCATTCTGGTACACGACAACGACGTCTGAAAGGCTTGATCGAATGACCGTTTATGCGAACCCCGGTACCCCCGACGCGGTTTTCACCTATAACCACCGCTACGACAACTTCATCGGCGGCGAGTATGTCGCCCCCGTCCGCGGCCAGTACTTCGAGAACCCGAGCCCGGTGAACGGCAAGGTCTTCTGCGAGGTCTCCCGCAGCACCCACGAAGACGTCGATCTCGCCATTGACGCCGCCTGGAAGGCATTCCCCGCATGGGGCAAGACCTCGGTGACGGCCCGCGCCATCATCCTGAACAAGATCGCCGACCGCATGGAGGCGAACCTCGAGCTGCTCGCCGTCGCCGAGACCTGGGAGAACGGCAAGCCGGTCCGCGAGACCATGGCGGCCGACATCCCCCTCGCCATCGACCACTTCCGCTACTTCGCCGGTGCCCTTCGCGCCCAGGAGGGCGGCATCTCCGAGCTCGACGTCGACACGGTGGCCTACCACTACCACGAGCCCCTCGGCGTGGTCGGCCAGATCATCCCCTGGAACTTCCCGATCCTGATGGCCGTCTGGAAGCTGGCCCCGGCCTTGGCCGCCGGAAACTGCATCGTCCTGAAGCCCGCCGAGCAGACCCCCGTCTCCATCCACGTCTGGCTCGACCTGATCAAGGACCTGCTGCCCGCGGGCGTCCTGAACATCGTCAACGGCTTCGGCATCGAGGCCGGCGCCCCGCTGGCGTCCAACCCGCGCATCCGCAAGATCGCCTTCACGGGCGAGACGACCACCGGCCGCCTCATCATGCAGTACGCGAGCGAGAACCTCATTCCGGTCACGCTGGAACTCGGCGGCAAGAGCCCGAACGTCTTCTTCGAGGACGTCGCGGCCCAAAAGGACTCCTTCTACGACAAGGCGCTCGAGGGCTTCACCTTCTTCGCGCTGAACCAGGGCGAGGTCTGCACGGCCCCGTCTCGGGCACTCGTCCAGGCATCCATCTATGACGGCTTCGTCGGCGACGCACTGGATCGCGTTCGCGCGGTCAAGCAGGGCAACCCGCTCGACACGTCGACCATGATCGGCGCGCAGTCCTCGAACGACCAGTTGCAGAAGATCCTCAGCTACATCGACATCGGCAAGAAGGAGGGCGCGAAGCTCCTCATCGGTGGTGAGCAGAGTGACCTCGGCGGCGACCTCTCGGGCGGCTACTACATGCAGCCGACCGTGTTCGAGGGCGACAACTCGATGCGCATCTTCCAGGAGGAGATCTTCGGCCCGGTGCTCGCACTGACGAAGTTCGAAACCTACGACGACGCGATCTCCATCGCCAACGACACCATCTACGGCCTCGGTGCCGGTGTCTGGAGCCGCAACGGTGCTCAGCTGTACCGCGCTGGCCGGGCCATCCAGGCCGGGCGGGTGTGGTCGAACACGTACCACCAGTACCCCGCCCACGCGGCCTTCGGTGGCTACAAGCAGTCGGGTATCGGCCGCGAGAACCACCTGATGATGCTGAACCACTACCAGCAGACCAAGAACCTCCTGGTCAGCTACGCCGACGGCCCCATGGGCTTCTTCTAAATCGACAGCCAACTCTGAGATCGGCGAGCGTAGAGTTTTTGCATGAGCACTCGAGTTGATGTGACGGACGAGGCCGCAGCGATGCTGCGGACCCTCGCCGCCCAGCACGGCCCACTGATGTTTCATCAGTCGGGCGGCTGCTGTGATGGAAGTTCGCCAATGTGCTACCCCGTCGGGATGTTCCGCACGGGCCAGTCTGACGTCCTGCTGGAAACCCTGCAGGTCGAGGGAATCGACCCGATCGAGTTCTACATGTCGAGGTCGCAGTTCGAGCTGTGGAAGTACACGCACCTGACCGTCGACCTGGTCGACGGGCGGGGAAGCGGCTTCTCGGTCGAGGCGCCCGAAGGCAAGCGGTTCCTGATCCGCTCCCGCCTTCTGACCGAAGAGGAAGTCGAAGAATTCGGGCTTGTAGCAAAATAGGCGATTGAACGGTCGCCGTGGACTCGCTTGGCGGGTCCACGGCGACTTTTTTCATTCCCGCCACCGACGGCGCGGTGGCGGCACGAGCGGCCGATGGGCGCTTAGCCTTCTGGCATGTCGACGATTAAGTCTCCGGTCGGCCGGAAGCCGCCTCAGGTCTATTGGCGCCGCCGTGCGATTGCCCTGCTCGCCCTCGTGGCCGTCGTCGTCGCGATCGTCCTGGTCATCGTTCGACCGGGATCGGGCGACGCGGCCGGCAACGCCGCTCCCGTCGGCACCGCATCATCCACCGGCGCAGCGGATGCCGCCGCTGCAGCGAGTCCCGCACCCGGCGATGTGAACGCACCGGCGGGCCCCGCCGCAGACGGAGGAGTCTCCGCGTGCGGCCAGGCCGACATCGTCGTCACCCCGCACACCGATACGGCGCGCTACCCGGCCGGATCGCTGCCGCAGCTCTCGTTCAGCCTCACGAACCGGGGCGCCGGTGCCTGCACCCTCGACGTGGGAACGGCGACGCAGTCCTACACGATCACGAGCGGGAGCGAGACCTACTGGGTCTCGACCGACTGCCAGACCGGCGCGAGCAACACCCCGACCGTCATCAATGCGGGGGCGACCCTGAGCTCGACGCCGATCTCCTGGGATCGCACCCGAAGCGCCAAGGACACCTGCTCCACCCCGAACCGAGCCTCGGTGCCGGCCCAGGGCGCCTCGTACCATCTGGCGGTGGCCGTCGGCGGGTTCGCCTCTGCTGACAGCACCCAGTTCATCCTCGATTGATCCCGCTGCAAGTCGCAGGCGGGCGCATTAGCATCGGGATGTGCCGATGACACCATCCACGCCGTCCCCTGTGCCAGTGCCGTCCCCGATCGGTGAGCCCGGCCCGCTGGTGAGAGTCAGCGGGGGAGTCGCCCGCGGCCTCACGCTGCGTGGCGTGGCAATGTGGCGCGGCCTGCCCTACGCGGCCCCGCCCGTCGGCGACCTGAGGTTCCGTGCGCCGGCGCCGGCGGAACCCTGGACCGGCGTTCGCGATGCGACGGGCTTCGGGCCCGTCGCCCCCCAGTCCCGCTCGGGCAACTTCGTCGGCGCGGCGAAGGACGCGGCCATGAGCGAGGACTGCCTCACCCTGAATGTCCTCCGGCCCGTGACCGGTGAACGCGGGCTGCCGGTGATGGTGTTCATCCACGGCGGCGCCTACGCCGTGGGCTCATCGGCGGAGCACCCCCGCAACGGAGAGACGCTCGTCAAGGAGGGCGGCATCGTCTACGTCAGCATGAACTACCGCCTCGGAGTCCTCGGCTATCTCGACTTCACCCGCTACTCGAGCCCGGAGCGCCCGTTCGAGTCGAACCTGGGCCTCCGCGACCAGGTTGCCGCCCTCGAGTGGATCCGCGCGAATATCGCCGCGTTCGGCGGCGACCCTGACAACGTGACCGTCTTCGGCGAGTCCGCGGGTGGCAATGCCGTCACGACCCTGATGGCGACCCCGGCGGCCCACGGGCTGTTCGCCAAGGCGATCGCCCAGTCCCCGCCGCCGAACGCCATCTACCCCGCGGAGCTCGCCGCCCGCTGGGCCGAGGAGTTCCTCGAGTTCCTCAGCGTGCAGATGGACCCGGCGAGCGTCGAGGCGACCTCCCCTGAAGACGCCGGAGAGGTGCTCTCCAAGGCCGGGTACACCGATCTCGTCGAGGCGGCCGCCGCGTTCACCCTCGTCACGCCCGACCGCGACCCCGGCACACTCGCCCTCAGCCCCGTCATCGATGGGGACTTTCTGCCCGAGCGCCCGCTGGACGCCTTCAAGAACGGCCGTGCCGCCCGAATCCCGCTGATCATCGGCACGAATGACCGGGAGGGCTCGTTGTTCACCGGCCGGCTCGACATCCTGGCCACGACGCCGCCGCGCATCCGCTCGATCTTCTCGCGCACCAAGAAGAAGGCGCGCAAGGCCATCAAGGCCGAGTACCCGGGCCTGCCCGAGAGGCGCGCCGCGGCGGACTTCGCCGGCGATTACGCATTCTGGTACCCCGCCGTCAAGGTCGCGGAGCGGCACTCGCGATTCGCGCCGGTGCACTTCTATCGCTTCGACATCGCCCCGCGCCTCGTCAGGGCCCTCGGCTTCGATGCCACCCACGGCCTGGAGCTCTTCGCCATCTTCGACCGCATGGATGGCCCCTTCGGCCGCACGATGGGTCTCTTGGGCGGCCGTCGTGCCTTCAAGCGAACCGGCGAGCGGATGCGCCGCCACTGGCTCGCCTTCGCCCACGGGCGCGAACTGTCGAACTGGCCTGCCTATGACGAAAGCGCCCGGGCGACGATGATCTTCGATGCGACCGATCACGTGGAGCTCGACCCCCGCTCGGCCCGTCGAATCGCCTGGCAGGAGTTCGTGCCGCACCTCTAGCGGGCAGGCCGGGCCGGGCGAGCCTAACCCGTCAGGTTGCCGTTCTGGTCGATCTGCCAGTTGTGCGACGGCGGCGCCTGAACCGCCACGTGCCGGGTCGGCCCGCGGTCGAAGGCGTTGGTGAACGCGGTGCGCAGCTGCAACTCCTCGGGCCCGAGGATGTCGGTGTAGCCGAGTCGCCGTGCCTCGGTCAGGCGCAGCGCCGCGGAGGCCACCGGCCGGATCTCGCCCGCCAGGCTGATCTCGCCGAACGCCGCCAGGGTGTGCGGCAGGGCAAGCTCCGCGCGGGCCGAGGTGATGGCGATCGCGATCGCCAGGTCTGCCGACGGGTCGGTGAGGCGCACGCCGCCCACGGTCGACACGTAGACGTCTTTGTCGGAGAGAACGACGGCCAGGCGCCGCTCCAGCACCGCCAGGATCATCGACACCCGCGACGAGTCGACCCCGTTCGTCACCCGCCGGGGGTTCGGCGCCTTGGTGTCGACCACCAGGGCCTGGATCTCGACCGGCAGCACGCGGCGCCCCTCGAGCGCGATCGTGACGCAGGTGCCGCTGATCTCCTGGTCGCCGCGGCTCAGGAACAGACCGCTCGGGTCGGCGACCTCCTGGATGCCGTCACTGGTCATCTCGAAGCAGCCGACCTCATCCGTCGGGCCGAAGCGGTTCTTCAGCGACCGGATGAAGCGCAGCTGGGTCTGGTTGTCGCCCTCGAACTGGCACACCACGTCGACCAGGTGCTCGAGCACGCGCGGGCCGGCGATCGAACCGTCTTTCGTCACGTGGCCGACGAGAATGACCGGCAGGCCGCGATCTTTCGCCACCCGGATGAGCGCCGCCGCCACCGCGCGAACCTGGTTCGGGCTGCCCGCGGCGCTCTCGATGTCGCCGCTGGAGACGGTCTGCACGGAGTCGACGATCACGAGGTGCGGCTTGACCGCGTCGATCTGGCCGAGCACCGTGGCGAGGTCTGTCTCGGCCGCGAGCATGAGGCTGGGGGAGAGGTTGTGGGTGCGCTCGGCGCGCATCTTGATCTGGCTGACCGACTCCTCGGCGCTGACATAGAGCACCCGCAGGTCGCGCTCGGCGGCCTTGGCGGCGACCTCGAGCAACAGGGTCGACTTGCCCACGCCAGGCTCGCCTGAGAGCAGGATGGCGGCGCCGGGCACCAGCCCGCCGCCCAGCACGCGGTCGAACTCGGCGATGCCGGTCGGCCAGTGCGCCGCAGACTCCGTGGAGATCTCGGTGATGGGCCGGGCGATGCGCTCCTCGCTGAGCTGGGCCGCCCTCATGGTCTTGGCCAGGCCGACATTCTCGACCGAGGAGATGACCGTTCCCCAGGCCTGGCACTCGCCGCAGCGGCCGACCCATTTCAGCGTGGTCCACCCGCACTCGGTGCAGCGGAAATCACCTTGGGTCTTCGGGGCCGCGCTCTTGATCGCCATCCTTCAACGATAACTTCCACCACCGACACGCGGCCGCGATTGCGGCACGATCGTGCGAAGTTCTAGTCTTCTGCGCCCCGGTCAGCGGTCGGCGCCTTGCCCTTGGCGGCGAGGGCCGCGGCGCGCTCTGCGAGGCGGCGGCGAACCTCGGTCTGCGCATCCTCGACGAAGGCGGAGTCGAGTGGGTAGTTCGCGGTCTGGGGAGCGCCGTGGTGCGACGCGACGTAGGCGTCAAGCTCTGGTCCGGACTCCCATGACGTGATGAGGCAGTAGCGGGGCTCCGGCCCCCGATGCCAGACGGCGTGCCAGAAGCGCTGGGTATCGACGATGGCCTGGGTGCCGGCGGCCAGCGGAATGCGGATCTCGGTGTCGGGGTTGAATCGGTCCTCGCGGAGGATCAACACGGAGTCGGGGTCATCGGAGAGGTTGAAGAACCCGCGAACGATCCAGCCGGTGCCGTCGGGGTTGAGGCGATTGTTGTCGTCCTGGTGCAGGTTGTACAGGGCGCTCGCATACTCGTTGGGCTGCAGCTCGATGACGCGGCAGCGGCCGAGGTTTGCTCCCGGCTCGGTGGCACGGGCGACGAGGTGCGGCGCCTTCTCGGCGTTGGCCGTGACCCACACGCCATCCTTGTCGGTGCGCGGCGGTGTGTGGTTCCAGAAGCCGTTGCACTCCATCTCACCCGCGGCGCTGGTGAGGGGGGCGAACCGGGTGTCGCCGGAGGATTTCCAGTCGACGAACTCGAGATCGAGCCATTCCTGAGGATCCTTCGACTGGTCGTAGGAGTCGAGGACGACGTAGCCGGCCTCGTCAAAGGCAGCGGAGCGCAGGTAGCTCATTTCGAGAAAGTACCCTTCAATAAATCAGCCAGCGCGATTCTCCGGCTCAACCATCCGAGGCTAACATGTGGGCGCCCCGGGAATCCGGGGTCTTTGGTCCCTGACGGTCGTGCCCGAGCCGGCTCCCGCCAATTCGCGTGAAGAGGTCTCTGTCGCATACAATCGTCGACGGAACCGTGTCCGAGCGGCCGAAGGTGCAACTCTCGAAAAGTTGTGTGCTTGAAAGAGCACCGTGGGTTCAAATCCCACCGGTTCCGCCAGCGATAACCCCTCTACATCCCTTTATCTACGGGGAAGTAGGGGGGTTTTCTACTTCCCAGAATCGACATTTGGCCGTGTTTTGGCCGCACTCGAATTAGTTCTTGCCTTATCGAGCGCCATTCCAACGGCGTCAAGGTCATCTTCAAAGAGGTCCGCGTAGGTGTCCAACGTCATGGCAGCAGACGCGTGACCGAGCATTCGTTGCACCGCTTTTACGTTGGCCCCGGCTGAGATCGACAAGCTCGCTGCCGTATGCCGGAGGTCATGAATCGTGACCCGCTCAAAAGTGGAGTCGATCACCTGGCTCGCCTTGACCGCAGTGACCAACCAGCTCTTCAGAGAATGCGGGAGTCTGACGTAGTCGAGGCCGTTTCCGAACAGCAGGGCATCCCGGTCTTTGCCTTCGCAGAGCTTCGCTAGCGGCACCGACAGGAAACTCGGATAGGGCACGCTCCGCGCCGTATGCGACTTAGGTGTACCGACCATGATCTTGCCGCCAACGTCGACGGCGTTCTCGGTGATCTGCACCCGTCGTCTCAGGGCGTTGAGGCTACTTACCCGCAACGCAGTCGCCTCGCCCCACCTCAAGCCCGTATAGGACAGGAAAAGAATCAGCGTGCTGAAGTCCGTCGTGTTCGACGCCAGCAGCTCGACCTGGTCGTGCGACAGGTAGACCCGCTTCTTGCCGGTCTTACGTGGGAGATTCATTCCGCTGCGCGCTGCGTTGGCTGGCACTCGCCTGTCGAGGACCGCGTCGTCGAGAAGTGAGGCAAGCACGCCATAGGCCCTGATGACCGTCGTCGCACCTTTGCGCCCGGTCAGCTCCGTCACCCACTCCTGCACTTCACTATGACGGATGCTACCGACGGCTCGAGATCCCCAGATCGGTTGGACGTGGAGACGCCAAGCGATCTCGAGCGGTCGCAGAGATGACGGCTTCAAGTGAGACTGCCCGGCCAACCACGCAGCTCCGAGAACGTCGACCTTCGCCTTGGCCGAAATCGGGTCGATGAACTCATGGTTCGCCTTCGATACCGTCACCGCCGCGAGACGATCGGTAGCTTCCTTCTTTGTCTTCAGGCCGCGAATCCTGCCTTCGCTGTGGTCTTGCTTGTAATAGCGAACTTCCCACCGGACACCTGCCTTTGTTTCATACTTCTTGACCGTGCCCATCTAGGAAGGCGAAAAGGGATGGATGATCGGCTTGTCTATCTGAACTTTCATCTTCCGCAACTGTCCGTCAA
>CANFBG010000087.1 GCA_947444785.1 Microbacteriaceae bacterium
CGATCGCCACGATCGCCCGCATCGCGTGCGACACCGGCACCCTCGGGGTCCTCTTTCAGACCGATGGGACCATCCTGAACCTCGGACGCCAACACCGGTTCTTCTCCCGGGCCCAGCGCATCCTTCTCGGCACCCGGTGGGGCGGGTGCGCGCACCCCGAGTGCGACCGGGCACCCATCGATTGCGAAGCACACCACATCGATGAATGGGTGCGGGACAACGGCCGCACCGACCTCGACCGGGGCATCGCCCTCTGTCGCCGGCACCACAAGCTCCTGCACGACAACAACGACCGCATCATCCGCGACGACGGCGAGTACTGGCTCGTGAAACGGGCCCCCGACACGGGCACCCCAGGCCGCCCCGGTAGCCAAGACGGGCCGGCAGCCCGGCAGGACGGCCCCGGCGGCCCTGCCGGCCCTGCCAGCCAAGACAGCCCCGGCGGCCGAACCGGATCCGCACCCCAGCACGACGGCGGGATCCTCGGGAACGGCGACGCCGCACCCGGGAAGCGCATCCGGATGCGGAGCAAGAACCCGCTCGTGATCACGATGATGCGCGGCGCGGCACAGAAGACCGCCCGCGCGGCCGCGAAGGCCAACCAGCGGGAAACCGTGCCCGGGCCGGCCACGGTCGCGGCCCCAACTCGCCGCTGAGCGACGCCCCGCACCACGGGAGAACTCCGTCGCGCTGCGGGAGCGAACCGTCGCTGAGGGAGCGAACCCCAGCTTGGGTGGGAGGCACCGCCGCATGGGCGGGAGGCACCGCAACCGGGCCGGAGGCACCGCCGCATGGGTGGGAGGCACCGCCGGCTTTGCGTCGGATGGGCTGCCGGCTATCGGTCTTGCTGGGTTGCCGGGGTGGGCGAGGGGTGCTCACCCGGGAGCACCGGGCCGAGAAGGGTCCAGGCGGAAGCCGTCTTGCCGACCAATGATGCATCGGGGACGTCGCCCATCGTGCTCGACTGGGCGACGTAGACGTTGCGATGCCACACCACTTTTGCGCCGATCGGATAGGCGACGGCCGCGCTCCAGACGGAATACGGACTGGTCGCCGGATCATCGGCCACCGGATCGTGGGCGGCCGGATCGTGGGCGGCCGCGTCGTGGGCGGCCGCGTCGTGGGCGGCCGCGTCGTGGGCTGCTGGGGCGCTTAAGGTGGCCGCGCCTGAATGCTGAAGGGTCGCCGCCGCTGTGGCCGTGGCAACCTGGGGCTGACCGTCGAATCCGGCACCCAGGACACTGGCGAAAGTCGCGCCGCTCTGCTCTACCCCGCTGCAGAAGCTGGAAACGACCGTCGGCGCTGCGGCCGATTCTCGACACGTGCGGTCTCGATTCGCAGACCACATCGACATGCGGGCGATGCCGCGATCCTGGGCGAACCTGTTGAGTGTCGAGGCATCCTCGAGCGTGAATACCTCCCCCCGTTCATCGTTTACGCCGATCATCGGGGTCGCGCCCATTCGCTTCCAGACATCCGGATCAGAGAGGTCGACCCCTGCATTGTGAAACAGCATTCCGAGCTGCGCATGCACCGCCAGAAGAGTCTGGATGGACGCATCGCCCATTGACAGCGACTCAGGCTTGGAGGCCCCGTAGTCCATCGTCATGGCGTTCACACCGGCGAGGTCGATACCGGCGCCAAGAAGCTGGGCGACCGCTGCCGTTCCCGCCTGGGTGAGCCCCGTGGGCGACGCCGGCAGCGTGAGCCACACCTTCAGGTCCCGCCCTGCCGCGATGCGCGCCTTCTGCAGTCCCGCGATTGCCACGGCCCGGCGTTGGCCGGCGCTGGCATCCGTCAACGCGGCACCTTCGATATCGAGGTCGATCGTGCCGATCTCGTAGCGATTCACGACCGACGCGTAGGCCTCGAACAGCCTCGTGGCGTTGACGCACCGCACGGCAAGCTCGTCATTCAGGAGTCCACCGAAAGAGATCACGACACTGCCGCCCACCTGTTTCAGCCGGGCGATCCGACGATCCAGATCCAATTGCGACGCGGCGGAATCCATCGTGTATCCCGCGCCCCAGCTGGGGACGCACACCGACCCCGGATCCGAGACGATGAACGCGAGTACGGCACGGTGTTGCTCCGGCTGGTTCTCGAATTCAAAGTTCGGCGTCGCCGTCACATCGACGTACGCAGCCTCCCACGGGGGTGCGCTCGCCGCGGACGTTCCGCTTAAAGACTCGATCCCGAGCATTCCCCCGACGGCGAGGGCTGCCGCCAGTACGACTCCGAGGCCGATCCCAAGCGGTAAAAGGCGACCTCTGCGTGGCGAACCCGTCACGATGCGATCACCGCCCACCAGTCGAAGATGGGTCCGCGTCACTCAGCGCGACGAAGACCCGAGCTTTCAGAGCCGAGGACAGACCTTGACAGGGCCTGACCAATCCACTGGCTAATCTAGGCAGTCACGGAGAGGTTCGAGAACCCCTGTTTTCCACGCCGGAACATCGGGGAGAACGGACTCTCGGTCAGGCGGGCAAGAGATCCGCGAGCGTGGGAGGGTTTGCGCCCTTGCGCGAGACGGTGATGGCCGCACAGGCCGCAGCGAAAGCGCCGAGGCGCTCGAGCTCCTCGCGGTCGAAGGCGCTGCCCTCACGGATCGAGGCAGGGGAAACCCCACCCGCGAGCATGCCGGCAACGTGGTGGATGAGGGCACTCATGAACGAGTCCCCCGCGCCGATCGTGTCGGCAACGGTGACCTTGACGCCGGGAATCTCGACCCGGTCTGCCGAGGTGGACAGGACGGCCCCGTCGCCGCCCCGGGTGATCACCACGAGGGCCGGGCCGGTTGACAGCAGCCTGTCGAGTACCTCGTCCTGGCTCAGCTCGGGGTAGAGCCATTCCGCATCCTCATCGCTGAGCTTCACAATGCCGGCCAGGCCGGCCAGGTCTTCGACGACCGGCCGCGTCAGCTCGGGCGATTCGAGCAGCGAGGGCCGGATGTTGGGATCGAACGTGACGATCGTGCCGGAGGCGGCCGCGGCCAGGAGTCTGCGCACGTCTGCGGCGCCGGGAGCCAGGAATGCGGCGATGGACCCGGTGTGCAGGAGTCGGACCTCGGGCAGCGCGGCGACGAAGTCCAGAGACCAGCGGATGTCGAACTCATAGCTTGCCGCACCGGTCGCATCGAGCACCGCCTTCGCGGTGGACTGCGGCTCATCGATCACCGAGCCGGGGAAGATCCGGGCGCCGGATTCCTCGACGTGACGCTTGATCTCGGCGCCCCGGGCATCCGAGCCGATTCTGGTCACGAGCGAGACGTCGTGGCCGAGGCGGGCGAGGCCGATGGCGACGTTCATGGGCGATCCGCCGGCGAACTCGGCGGTTCCCGAGGCGGTCTCGACGATGTCTGTCAGGGCTTCGCCGATGACGATGATTTCGGGGCTGGCGTTCACGGGACTCACTTCGCTGTGTCGGTTCGGGACGGGTGGCGACTAGACGGACTGCGGCGAAAGGGCGACGCTGACCGGGCTGAGCATGGTCAGGCGCGACCCGCCACCCTCCACGAGGTGGGCGAGCAGCTGATTGAACGCGGCACCGGCCGGGGCCGCCAAGTGTGCCTCGAAGGCCGCTTGATCGCGGTAGAGCTCGTAGACGAAGACCTTGGCGGGCTCGGACTCGAGCGTGTGGGCGTCAAAGCAGATATTGCCCGGCTCGGCCCGAACGGTCTGCGCGAAGTCGGCGATCAGATCGCGCACCCGCTCGATGTTTCCGGGCGTGGCGGTGAACTCTGCGTACAGGGCGATCGTCATAGTGCTGCTCATTCTTGGGGTGGGTCGGGCAGGGCAGGGTCGGTTGAGTCAGGAGGCGGAAGCCGGCCGCAGGTCTGCGACCGATTCCCGGAAGACAAGATTCATCGGCAGGACGACCGAGCCCTTGGACTCGAGATCCGGGGAGATCTGGCCGATCAGGTTGTCAACGGCCGCCTTGGCCATTTCCTCAACCGGAAGGTTAACCACAGTCAGGCCCGGAGTGATAATCGAGGCCCACGGCGCATCATCGAAACCGATGAGGGAGACATCCTTGCCGATAACGCCGCCGCGGTGTTTGACCACGCGCAGCACAGCGAGCGACATGTTGCCGTTCGAGGCCAGCAGCGCGGTCGGGGCCGGATTGCCGTCGAGGATGGCGGACACGGCGGCGCTGGCCGAGTCGCCGGCGTCGCCGGCATAGTGCACCCAGCGCGGGTCGACCTCGATCCCGGCCCGGTGCATCGCCTCGTAGTAACCGTCGATGCGATCGTGGATCGAGGAGATCAGGCCGGCCGGGCGCTCTGGCGTTGAGCCCTCGATGTTGGCGGTGAAGACGGCCAGGCCGATCCGGGTGTGACCCAGCTCGAGGAGATGAGCCACGGCATCCATCGCGCCCTGGCGGTTGTCGCCGGTCACGCTCTGCAGGTGCAGCGGCGAGAGGGTCCGATCGAGCAGCACCACCGGTCGGCCCCTCAGGCTGGTGGCGCTCAGGAACTCGAGGTCGGTCACCGAGCTCGGCACGACGATGAGCCCGTCGACCTGTTTCTCGAGCATGACGCGAATCGACGTGCGCTCCGCCTCGAGGTCTTCGTTGGTGTTCGCAACGAGCACCTGGTAGCCGTGCGCCCGGGCGGAATCGATCACGACGCGCATGGCCGTGTCGAAGACGCTCAAGCCGATCTCCGCGATGATCAGCCCCAGGGTCTGGGTGGTGCCGGCCCGCATCGAGCGGGCGATGACGTTGGCCACGTACCCCAACTGGGCCGCCGCCGCGAGAACGGTTGCCCTCGTTTCCGGCTTGACCACGCCGTAGTCACCGAGAACCCGGGAGGCCGTGGCGCGAGACACCTCCGCAAGGAGGGCGACGTCGTTGATGGTCGCCGGGGCCTCGATCACTGGCACAGGGGCGTCGTTACCCAATCGTTTCATTCCTGAGGTCCTACTCGTTTGACAGCGTCGTTCAACGGTGTCATCATCATATCCATCATCAGTGAGATCGTTCTCAACAATTTTCTGAGATCGTTCTCAACTCTGATGCCGAAACACCAATCCCCTTCAATCACGATGAAGCGATGAAGAGGGCCAGGCCCTGGGGCCGAACCCGCTAAGTGCGCTCAAAGGAGAGTTAAACCGCAATGAACAGCTTTGTAAAGTCCGCTGGCGCAGTCGCTGTAGCCGCAACCCTCATGCTCGGTGCCTCGGCCTGCAGCTCCTCCTCCACCCCCGCCGCCACGTCGGCTGCCGGCGGAACCAAGGCCCTCACCATCGCGTTCGTCATGGGCGCCGAGGCAGACCCGTTCTTCAAGGCGATGAAGGTCGGCGCTGACGCCGAGATCGCCGCCAAGGGCGACAAGCTCGTCTGGCAGGGTGACCCCTCGGTCTACTCCCCCGCCACCCAGATCCCGATCGTCGACCAGGTCCTGGCCCAGAAGCCCGACTGCCTCGTCCTGATCCCGACCGACCCCGACGCGCTGCAGGCCTCCGTCACCAAGGCGAACGCCGCCGGCATCCCCGTCGTCAACGTCGACACCCACGTCACCGACCTGTCCAACGTCGTCTCCTTCATCACGGGTGACAACGCTCAGGGTGGCTCGGCTGCAGCTGACGCCATGGCCAAGGCCATCGGATACAAGGACGGCAGCACCTACAAGGTCGCCGTCGGCCTGACCTCGGCAACCGCCACCACCAACGTCTCGCGCCTCGAGGGCTTCAAGAAGCAGGTTGCCGCCAAGTACCCCGGCATCACGATCGTTGACACCGCGTACAGCCAGTCACAGGCCGCCACGGCCAACAGCAACGTCAGCAACTGGCTGACCAAGTACCCGGACCTCGCGGGCATCTTCGCGATCGACGGCACCAACGCCACCGGCGCTTCCTCCGCTCTTCAGGCCAAGGGCCTGACCGGCAAGGTCGCACTCGTCGGCTACGACGCGTACTCGACCAACGTCGACCTGCTGACGAAGGGCATCTTCACGGCCCTCGTTGCCCAGGACCCCGCCACCGAGGCCAAGCAGGCCATCGACACGTGCCACCAGTACATCGAGAGCGGCAACAGCAAGACCGGCATCACCGCCTCCGTCACGCTGCCGAACATCGTCCTGACCAAGGACACGTCCGCTGCGGACCTCAAGAAGTACACGTACGTTCAGTAGTCGGTTCCGGCGGACGTCCTTCCTAACGGGCATCCGCTGAACTAAAGTCGTTTTACCTTTCCCGTCGGCGCTTCGTTCCGCGAGGCGCCGGCGGGAATCTTTTTTCCCCTCCGACGAAGGCTGTCCGGAGGCTCTCTCCATCTCCCTATGACAGGCGTCGAACGACGTGAAAGGCTAATCGTGGCAATACTCGGAATAGCAACTACGGAGCTGACTCAAACAGTCGCTCCGGTCCCGCCGAGAAACCGGCGGATCAAAGACCTGCTTCTCAACCAGCAGACGATCCTCTTCCTGGTCCTCGTCGCGATGGTCGTTGTCTTCACGGTCCTCGACCCGATCTTCTTCTCGGTAGGCGTGTTCGGGAACATCCTGCTCGACTGGGGTCCCATCATCCTGATCGCCATCGCTGAGACGTTCGTCGTCATCTCCGGTGGAATCGACCTCTCGGTCGGCGCGAACCTCGGCTTCTCGGGCGTCATCGCCGCCTACGCCATGAAGTCCCTCATCGCTGCCGGAATCGACGATGCCACCACGATCTTCCTCGGCCTCCTCGTCGCAGCCGCCACGGGAATGTTCGTGGGCTACGTGAACGCGCTGCTGATCAACCGGGCGAAGCTCGTGCCCTTCATCGCCACGCTTGCCACCCTGGGTGCCGCGGGCGGAATGTCGATTGTGCTCACCGGCGGCGCCCCGATCGGCGAAGGCCCGGAGAGCGCGATCGCGCTCAGCGTGCCGTGGCTCGGCCCGCTGTCCTGGCCCGGCATCGTCGTCGTGGTCATCGTGATCATCGCCGGCCTGTACCTGCACAAGTCCCGCTTCGGCCGCTACACCTACGCGATCGGCTCGAACTCGTTCGCCGCCCTCGCCGCCGGTATCAACGTCAAGCTGCACCTCACCCGCATCTACCTGCTCTCGGGTCTGCTCTCGGGCCTCGCCGGAATGTTCCTCTACATCCGCCTGGGCTCCGGCGCCCCGACCTCCGGTACCGGCAACGAGCTCGTCGCGATCGCCGCGGTCGTCATCGGCGGTGTTGCCCTCGCGGGTGGCGTCGGTCGCATGTCCGGCGTCGTCATCGGCAGCCTGATCCTCGCCGTCGTCCCCAGCGGCCTGATCATCATCGGCATCGAGCCGAACTGGAAGCAGGTCGTCATCGCCTTCCTCATCGCCGCGGCCGTGTCGCTGCAGGCGCTTCGCACCTCATCCACTCGGAGAAGCAAATGACCACCAACGACGCCCCCCTGTATGAAGTCCGCAACATCTCCAAGAGCTATGGCAGCGTTGTCGCACTCGACGGCGTGAGCCTGTCTGTTCGCGCGGGCGAGGTCATCGGCCTCGTCGGCGACAACGGCGCCGGCAAGTCGACGCTGGTCAAGGCGCTCTCCGGAGCCCACCAGCCCGATACCGGCGAGATCCTCCTCGACGGCGAAGCCCGCCGCTGGAAGAGCCCGCACAACGCCCTCGAGGCCGGCATCGAGACCCTGTACCAGGACTCGAGCCTCGCCCCCGACCTGTCGGTCTCGTCCAACGTGTTCCTCGGTCGCGAGATCCCGAGCCGCGGGATCCTCGGCAAGCTGGGCTTCCTCGCCCAGAAGCAGATGGACAACGAGGCCCACGCGGACCTCGAGCGCGTCGGCATCGCCGTTCCCGCCTCGAACCGCCCCGTCTCCCAGCTCTCGGGCGGCCAGCGCCAGGCTGTGGCCATCGGCCGCGCCGTGTCCTGGGCCCGCAAGGTCATCATCCTCGACGAGCCGACCAACCACCTCGGCGCCCGCCAGGCCAAGGAGGTGCTGGAGGTCATCCGTGCCGCCAAGGCCAAGGGGCTCGGCGTGATCTTCATCTCGCACACCCTGCCGCACATCCTCGAGGTCACCGACCGCATCGTCGTGCTGCGTCTCGGAAAGGTCGTCTGCGACGCCCCGACGAGCGACTTCAACGTCGACACGCTGCTCGGAACCATCACGGGTCTGATCACGACGGCCCCGGCCGAGTAGTTCGCCCCACAGGAAAGGCGTGCATCCCAAGCCTTGGGATGCACGCCTTTTTTCATTCCTCCGGCCTTTATGGCGTATCCCCGGACCCTGAACCTCACTAGGCTCTCGCCATGAACGACCCGATCATCGTCGTGGAGAACGTCTCCAAGATCTATCGCCTCGGTGCCGTCAGCGTGCCGGCCCTGTTCGAGGTCACCCTCGAGATCGCCTCGGGCGAGATGGTCTGCATCATGGGCAAGAGCGGCTCCGGCAAGAGCACTCTGCTGCGCCAGCTCAGCCTGATCGACCGGCCGAGCGCGGGCCGCATCCTCCTTCACGGTCAGGAGGTCACTCACCTGGCGGAGCGGCACCGCACGCTCCTGCGCCTCAGCAGTCTCGGCTATGTCTTCCAGGAGTACGCCCTGATCCCCGAACTCACGGCCTGGGAGAACGTCTTCTTGCCGGCCATGATGCTGGGCGAGGCCCGCGCGGCCGCCTACCGGAGGCGCGCCCACGACCTGCTCGAGCAGGTGGGGCTCGGCGAGCGGGCCAGGCATCGTCCGCGCGAACTCTCCGGGGGCGAGCAGCAGCGGGTCGCCATCGCCCGGGCCCTCATCAACTCACCGACGATCGTCTTCGCCGACGAGCCGACGGCCAACCTCGACTCCATCGCGGGGGCCACGGTGATGCAGACGCTGACCAGGCTCAACCGCGACACCGGGGTGACGATCGTCTTCGTCTCCCACGATCCGGATGACGGCGCCTACGCCAGCAGGCTGGTTCACCTGGGCGACGGCCGGCTCATCGATCTCGGGCCGGCTGCCGACACGCCGGCTGCCGACACGCCGGCTGCCGACACGCCGGCTGCCGACACGCCGGCTGCCGGCGGTGCCTCGTGAGGCTGCTGGCCAACATCCGCGTCGCCGCCTTCCTGGCCGCCCGCTCGCTGATCAGGGGCAACGCCGGCGTGAGCCTCCTCTCCATCCTGATGATGGCGGTCATCTTCATCAGCGTGCTCTTTCTGCCGTCCCTCATCTCCGGGGCGATCGAGGCCATCACGACCCAGATCACCTCGACCACGGCGAGCGACCTGCTGATCTCGCCCGGCGCGGGAGCCCAAATCATCACGGAAAAGACCGCCTACCTCGATGAGGTTCGAGCCGCATCGGGGGTGGCTGCCGCAACGTCGACGCTGCGCATCGGAACGGAGATCGCCCACGGCAGCGAATCCAACGCCTGGGGCGTGGATGCGATCGACCCGGCCTCCTATGCCGCCGTCTTCACGAGCCCCGGCCATCTCGTCGAGGGCACGTATCTCGACCCCGACGACACCACGGGGATCCTGCTCGGGATCGACATCGCCGGGGCCGACGACACGACGCTCCGCGCCTACGCGAACTCCCTCAAGACCGTGCACCCGGGCGACACCGTCGAGGTGACGCTCGCCGGCGGTGCCCGGGCGCCGTTCACCGTTCGGGGCATCTACCGCAACTACTTCCCCCTCTCGGATGCCGGTGCGTTCGTCACCGAGGCTGCCGCTGCGAGGCTGCTGCCGCAGTCGCTGAACACCGCGAACCGGGTCTACGTGAAGGCGGCCGCGGGAACGACGTCGGATCAACTCGTGAGCGCCGTGACCGGCATCCGGCCCGGCCTGAAGTACCAGACCCCGGAGCAGCTGACGGCGGCGATCCAGGATCAGATCGACACGTTCGACCTGATCAACAACATCATGCGCGTGATCTCACTGCTGGTGGCCGCGATCACCGTCTTCATCGTGACCTACGTGGATCTCGCGGCCCGGCGTCGCCAGATCGGCATCGAGCGCGCCATCGGCATCCGCTCGGGCGCCATCGTCGGCAGCTATCTCATCAAGGCCGTCGTCACCGCCGGAATCGGCATTCTGCTGGGGCTCGCCGCGTTCGTGCTGGCGATCATTCCCTACGTTGCCGCGCATCCGTTCCGGTTCCCGAACGGCCCGGTGGCCCTGGTCTTCGACCCCCGGATCACCGCCCAGAACGTCGTGATCCTGTTGCTCGTGGCGCTGTTCTCCGCCCTGATCCCGACGTGGCGCACGGTCACGATGAAGATCCTCGACGCGATCTGGGGCACCTGAGCCCATCGTTGGCGCGCCCTGCGACCGGATATTCGGGACTGGGCGCAGCATCCGCCCCGGCCTACGCTCCCACTCATGGCGATGAGCGCGGCCGCGGGACCTCTAGTGAGCTGCGCTGCGGCGAACGATCCCCGCGATGAACGCGGCCTGGCCTGCGTGCTGCAGGTCGTCTCCGATGACGCTGACG
>CANFBG010000088.1 GCA_947444785.1 Microbacteriaceae bacterium
CAAGCCCAGCGATCTCCGCCCGCAACACAGGCAGAGCCTTTTCATCGGCCAGCACAGCCTCCAGCGAGCCCCGCTGTCGACTCAGCTCCTCAGCCGGCACAACCTCCGAACAGAACTCGGCATACCCCGCGATAGCCGCGGCCTCGGCCAACCGTGCCGTCTCGAGCGCCTGCCCCGCGGCCCTGTCAGCCTCGACATAAGCCCAAACGAGCTCGGCCTGGCCAGCGCTTGCCAGCCCCACACGCTCAACCTCGATCGCCGCAGCCCCGGCCGCCAACTCCGCGAGCGCCGCAACCGCCGTCGCGCGACGACCCTGCCGGGCGAGCACCGCCTCGGCCGCCCGGTGCGCCGCATCGGCGAAACCGTGAGCTTTATCAGCCGACCCGGCGGCCACAAGGCTCGCCGAGTGCTCCAGCACCGCGGCGTCGAGAGCGGCCGCGAACCACCCCGCGTCGGGCACCTCGGGAGCCTCGGTCGAGATCAGCCCGGCCTGCTGGGCGACCGCGTTCAGAGACGACGCGAGCATGGTCTCGAGCACCCTGCGCCGCTCGACGAGCGCAGTCTCGATCGCGTCGAAGCGCCGGGTACCGAACAGCGTTCGCAACAGCGCCTGGCGCTCGTCGACCTTGGCGTGCAGGAAGCGCTGGAACCTGTTCTGGGCCAACAGGATGACCTGCAGGAACTGATCCTTGGACAGCCCCAAGACCTCATCGAGCAAGACCCCGACGTCAACGGGCCTGGCCGCGACACCAACCCACTCGCCGTCCTGGAACACCTCGAGCAGCGCCGCCGTGGCCTGCTTCGTGGTGCCGGTTCCCCGCGCCTTGGTCCGCTCGTACTCCGGCGAGCGACGCAGGCGGTAGTCGACGTCTTTGGCGGTGAACTCGAGCTCGACGTAGCTCGGGTCCTCCGGCGCGCAGTAGTCGCTGCGCAACTGCTGCTGCGACCCGTCGTAGCGGGGGACCCCGGCATACAGGGCGAAGCAGATCGCATCCAGGATGCTCGACTTGCCGGCTCCCGTCGTGCCCTCGATCAGGAAGATGCCGTCGTCGTCGAATCGCTCGAAATCGACGTGCTGCAGGGTCTTGTAGGGGCCGAAGCCCGCGATGCTGAGGCGCTTGATCTTCACTTGCCGGCCTCCCTGGCTGCGTATTCGGCGATGACATCGTCGATCAGCGCAACCTCGGGCGCCGAGGGCCCGACGCCGTTGCGAACGTATTCGAGGAAGCCGGCGACGATCTCGGTGTCGGTTCGCTGGCGCATCCGCTCGGCGTAGCTCTCTGTACCCGCATCGGCCACGATGCTCGGCCGATGCTCGAGCGTCACGCACCACGGGAAGCGCTCCTGGAGGCGACGCATTCCGTCGAGGGGCCTCACCTGATCGGTCAGGATCACCGACACCCACGAGTCTGCGAAGCGCTGGTTGGCCGCATCCGTCACGAGGTCGTCGATGTCGCCCGTGAGCACCGCCAGCTCACGGGGAACCGGCAGAGAAACCCACTCGACGCCGCCAAGCCCGGCGGCATCGAGCTCGACGAGCCACGCGCCGCGGGCCTTGTTCGCCTCGGAGAAGGAGTAGTGCAGCGGCGCCCCCGAGTACCGCACTCGTGGGGTGAGCGTGGCCCGGCCGTGAATATGACCGAGGGCAACATAGTCGGGCCCGTCGAACGTGCTGGCCGCCACCAGGTTCAGCCCGCCGGCCGTGATGTCGCGCTCTGCATCGGACGCCTCCGCCTGCCCACCCGCGGCGAAGCAGTGCGAGAGCACGACGGAGCGCTGCGGCACTACCCCGGCCGAGGCTGCCCGCTCGGCCAGGTCGGCGCGCACCCCGTCCATCGCGAAGCCCAGCGCCTGGGCATGCGTGCGCAACTCGACCTCCGGGTACAGGTGCCTGATGAGCGACGGCTCCAGGTACGGGATGCCATAGAAGTGAACCGGGCCATCGGAATCCGAGATCGTGATCGGCACGCGATGCTGCGGAGCCTTCGTGACGACGTGAATCCCGGCGAGACCGAGCCACTCGCTCTGGAAGCCGAGGCGCGTGGCCGAGTCGTGATTGCCGCTGGTCATCACGATCTGGGCGCCGGCCTCGCGCAGTCCGCGGAGGGCATCCTGCAGCACGCCGTAGGCATCGGCCGACGGGGTCGCCGAGTCGAAGACATCGCCAGACACCACCACGACGTCGACCCGCCGCTCCCGCACGACCTCGGTCAGCGCACCCAGCACGATGCGCAGATTCGCCAGCGTCGGATGACCGTGGAAGCTGCGCCCGATGTGCCAGTCCGAGGTGTGCAGGATTCTCATGCCCTCACGCTAGCTTGACGGACCGACGGCGGCAGGACGATCCGGGGCGGCGGGGGTATTCTGATCCGATGGCAGACGACTTCCGGGGACACGGAGACCTGCCGCTGGAGTTTCGGCGGCCGCCGGGCTGGCCGACGCCGACCCGGGAATGGGTCGCGTTTCACCAGGGCTGGGTGCCGCCCGCAGGCTGGCTTCCGCCCGTCTCCGGCTCGGGTCACTGCCCGCCCGCCCCCACGGGCTGGGTCTTCTGGTCGAAGGATGCGATCGGCTGGCCCGCCCTCGCCGAGCGCTTCACCGCCCCCGTGAAGAGGTCGCTCGCCTACGGCATCGCGTTCATCGTCGGGGCCGTCGTGCTCACGTTCGGCGGAATCGTCGCGGGCGTCGAGGCGCAGATCGTCTTCTGGTTCGGGCTGCTCTGGGGCGGCGTTCAGAGCGCCCGCGCCCTGCTCCGATTGCGCCGCGTCGACGCCCAGCTGATGGATGCCGTGATCGCGACGGGGCCACTGCAGCGCCGCCGGGGCTACGAGGAGTACCTCGCCAGTTTCGAGCCGACGACATGATGACACCGGATGCCGCGGCGAGCGTCTTGGGAATCGGAACCCTCGCCGAGCTGTCAGAGATCGAACGGGCATTCCGCACCCGGTCCCGGGCCGCGCATCCCGACCGCTTCCCGAACTCCTCCGCCGCACAGTCGGCCGCCGCTGCCGCCGAGTTCATCCGCATCACCGAGGCCCGGGACGTGCTGCGCGATTACATCGCCGCGGGACGGCCGACCCGGCAGCGCGAACAGGCCCAGACTCGCGAACAGGCCCAGACTCGCGAACAGCCCCGCGCCCCGAGGCCGCCGCGGCGCGCAGGCACCCCGATGACGTTCGAGCAGTTCGAGGACTACCAGGAGTCGATGTCCTGGCTCCCCTTCGAGGGAACCGAACCGCCCGCCCCGCCCGAGTCCGCGGCGAAGAAGCCCTGGCGCAGCCGCCGAAACCTGCTCGTGATCGCCGGCGGCGCCGTACTGGCGGTCTTGATCGTGCTCGCCCTGATCGGCCTCGTGCGCGGGATGCCGACAGGCTTCATCCAGGGCCAGCTCGACGGCGCGGGCCCGGCCAACGCCACCGACATCACGAACAATGTCGCGGTCACCTTCAACTCGACCCCCGCTACAGCCAGCCCATCGTCAACGGGCGAGGGCTCGCGCGGCCTCTGCCCCGACACCGCGGGATGCTGGGTCGTCACCCTCACCTCGACTTCGACCTGTGCCGCCGCCACGGTCACCGTGGGCTTCTCGGCCACGCCGTCGGGCCCGATCAAGGGCACGAGCGTGCAGCACCTGACCCTCGGAACCGGCATCTCAGAACGCCTCCTGGTGCCCTCCTCAGCCGCCCCTGGTGGCAACCCCTCAGCCAGGGTCGTCTCGGTAACCTGCTAGCCCTCTGTGGCGAGGGGTCGCCGCTGCTCGGCCCGCGCCGCGGCAATCAGGGTGGGCCGGCGACCTCCCTCGTCGGGTGCCGCCCCCAGGCCCAGCACCTGGCAGCGCTCATCGCCGAACCTGGCCCAGAGCGCCGCGGTCCACGCGCAGAGTGCTCCGTCGAGCAGGTCCTCCCGGTGCTTGTACTCCCGGTCGCTCAAGGGCGAGGCCTCATCGACCAGCACGGCCGTGACCTCGTGCGACGCAAGGTCGAGCCGAGGATCAGCGCCGTCGAGCAGCACCATGCGCCGGATCAGTTCGTCACACGCGGCGGCCCGAGCCGCTCGACGCTCGGCGATCGGCAGGGCGAGATCCATGCGCTTGTAGCGGGGCCGCTCGAGTTCGTAGCCGAGCTCCACGGCACCCACCAGTGTCGTGTGCGGGTAACACTCGAAGAACGAGATCTCATTCGGCTCCGGCGGCTTCGTGCCGTCGACGTAGGTGAACCCGCCCTCTTCGAGCAGGAGCCGCAGCGTGACCCCGCCGAGGGCGGACATGCCGAGGTTGCTGGCGTTCGCCGAGACCTTGAACCGCCCGTAGCGCTGGCCGACCTCGCGTTCGCACTCGCGCATTCCGGTGGCGTTGTAGACCACGAGGGGAGCATCGACCGCGACGACATCGCCCGGCCTCGCGAGCTGCAGCACCCAGTCCGCGACATCTCGGATGCCCCGGGCCCAGCCCGCATTGACCACGCGCCCCGCATCGTCGAGGTGCACCAGCCCGGTCTCGTTCGCCGGCTTGGCCGCAGACCCCTCACCCCAGGCCAGGTCGATGCCGAAGTACTGCCGGCCCACCGCGTAATCACTCACCGCGTTTTCATCCACTACAGAAGGCTATGCCGTTACCGCAGCCCGGAGGGATCCGCCCCTATCCTGGCCGAGAGGGCGGCCAGCTCGCCGGCATGCTGGCGGATGAACGCGACCGCCGAGCCGAGAGTCTTGCGGGATTGCAGCCAGAGGCGTCGGCCGTCGTCATCGACGCCATGGCTCCAGACGCCGAAGAGGTGAACGACCTGCCACGAGTCGGGCGGATACTCGTCGTACTGCTGGATCCAGCCCAAGACCTTGCCGTGCGGAGCCACGTACCACCCGCCGCCCGACGCGATGGCGTAGGGATCGGTCTGGTTGTGGATCCACGGATGCGGCAGATCGAAGTAGGGACGGTCGCTGGACTTGCTAACACTGGACTTGCTTACGCTGGGGGCATTCACCGGTCGAACTCCTGGCTGGCTCTGAGAGATCTGCGCCCAGACAGATGCCCGCGGCGCGCGACCCGGCCGTCGCAAGCTCGACAGTAGAGCGGGCCACCGACACCAAGCTTTAGAACGATGCTGCTTTTAGAACGGCGGAGGCTCGAGGGCCCATTCGGTCTGCGCGTGGGTCTGTCGCCACTCCGACTCGACGCCGAATCTTGGCGGCGCCGGCCGGGCGATGGGCTCGGGTTCGATGATGTACTCGTGTCCGGCGGGCGAGGTCCATGTTGCGACGAGGTTCGCATCGCGCTCGAGGAGCCAGTCGGTGCGGTGCTTCACCTTGTGGTGTTTCGGGCACGCGGGGCCGAGGTTGTCGAGGCTGGTCTCGCCGCCATCGCACCACGCGATCGTATGGTCGAGATCGCAGGAGGTGGAGACCGTGGAGCAGCCGGGGAAGTTGCACTCCGACCAGATCAGTTCGACCAGGTCGTGAAGGTCTTTGCCGGGCTTGTAGCGCGTGCGCCCGTAGGTGAGGGCATGTCCGGTGATCGGGTCGGTCAGCACGCGGCTGAGGCTCGGGGCGCGAGCGGTGATGCGGGCCGCGGTCAGGGGGTCGATCGGGCCGAATCCGACGAGGTCGGTGAGTTCGTCGGTCACGCCGAGCAGACCGAGCACGGGCACGGTGAGGCTGATGTGCGCGAGGATGCCCCGGGGTGCTCCCGGGATCGAGGGCTCGCCGTTGATGAGCAGGTCACACATGACGTCGACCCTCAGCTGGGCGAGCGTGCGGGGGTCGCCGGCATTCTTCAGCGCGGCCGCGATCGCCGTGGCGCGGCCGTCGATGGCCAGAGCCTCGACGGCGGGGATGTGGAGGCCGAGGTAGGCCATGCCGTCGGCGGTGGCCTCGACGTAGACACTGCGCATGAGGGCGGCGTGCAGGTGGCGCTCGGACATCTTCTCGGGCTCGGCGGTATCGACGGCCGTTCGGGCCTTCTTGGTGAGTTTCGCGACCGTAGAGGTCTCGGCGATGGCGAGCATGTCGGCTTCAAACGCGGCACGCGTGGCGTCGGGCAGGCAGGAGCCCTGCTCGACGATCGTCACGGCGTGGCGGTAGCTGATGGACGCTGTGCCCAGCGCGGCCAGGGTCGTGGGGAATTCTTCGACGAGCCCTTTGCTGACGAAGATCAGGTTGCGGGCGGTGTTCTCGCTGATACGGAGGCCGGCAGAGAGTTCAGTGACGAGTTCCCGCTGGGCGATGACCTCAGACGTCCACTTGGGACCGCCCGAGGATCGATCTTCAGGGTATTCCTCGGCGTGCGCGACACGGGCCGCGTGAATATGGATAGCCTTCTGGGCACTGAGCCGGGCCTCGGCCTTGTGGTCGGCGAAGATCGACTCGACCGCTCGCTGGTAGGCCGTGTGCTGGTCGGCCGTGTGCTTGCACACCTCGCCAGCCATCTCTGAATGTTCGAAGATCTCCGGCTCGGAGGGCTCCTCATCCGGATTGAGATGGGAACTGGTGTTTTCGGTCATGTTCTATTTGACCACCCAAACGGGGGTATGTCAAGAACTAAAACCCTGTTTGATCAGGCCTGTTGATAACTTGAGGAGCCTAAGCCTGTGGAGGAGTGGAAGCCGCGACGAGCTTCACGGCCGGCGGCGACCACGACGAGTCCAGGATCAGCACATCCGGCCAATATGCCCGCAGGTAGAGCGAGAACGCGCCCTCCGGGGCCGGCAGCCAGTTCGCCAGCTCCTCGGCCGCGGTCGGCGGCGGCCCACCCGCGATGATGGTGAGGGAGCCATCGGCGGCAAAGTGCATGTCGTCGTTCTCACCGCCCAGGCGGAACCGATCGAGCGGGTTCGGGTGCACGAAGTGCTTCTCGTTGTAGAGCGCGAGCGACCAGAAGCCGTGAACGGGAGGCAGGTCGCCCCTCTCGAAGCGAAGCTCGTAGCGGTTCGTGCCGATGAGCCGGTGGCCGTAACTGTCGAGATCCTGGTAGAAGTAGGTCGTCTCCGTGGGCGGGTTGACGAAGATGTTCGACTTCGCGATCGCGGTGCGATTCAGGTAGTCGAAGCCGAAGTGGGCCCCGTTTCGCGCGGTGGTCCAGTTGTGGGCCGCAGAGACGCCCTGGTTGTGGAACTCGAAGAGGTCGGCGATCATGCCCATGTCCGTCGCACAGGCGGCCTCCCGGATAATGTCGGCGACCCGGGGGTCGGCATCCGCGGCCACCAGCACCGACCTGATCCACTTGTAGAGGGCTTCCTCGCCCGGGCGCGCGGGCACCTCGTCGAGCACCTGCACCAGATCCGACACGAAATGGTTCGGATCGACCCACTGCGTCTCCTGGACCTCAGGAGACAGGGTGGATTGCCCGACCTGCGTGTCGAGAACGCCGTCGAAGGAGGGACTCGCCGCCCAGTTCTTCGTGCGCAGTTCACCGGTGAACTCCGATAGCGGATACATCATGATCTGGTTGATGAGCGGCTGGATGGCGACCCGGTCTTCGTCGGTGTCCGCCATGAAGACGCGGGGAATGACCACCCCGACGCGGGTATCGAACCGGAACGTTCCGACGATGCTCTCGGGCACAGACCCTCGCCAGCCGCTGGGCGCAAGCAGATAGGCGCCGGGCTTCGTTCGATACATCGTGCCGAGCCGCACGAACGAGTCTGTTCGCTGGTCGACGCCCTGATAGAGCCAGAACCTGTCGCCGAAGTCGGGAACCTGGACGACCGACGGCTCGGCCCGGGCATCCACCATGCCGAATCCATAGACCACATCGCGATTGGGGCAGGCGACCACTCGCCCTTCCGTCTTGACGTAGTCATGGAGCATGCCGAGCATGCCCGGCGGCGCGGCCGGAAACACCTCGCCGATCAGCCCCGGCGCAGGCAGGGTCGCCATCACGGCGAGCCTGTTGTGCAGGTTGATCAGGGGCCAGCCCCAGAGATATGCCGTCTGGGCGATCAGCCGCACGTAGTCGTCGGTCATGCGCGTGCCCTCGACGGGCCCGGGGATCAATGCCTGGCTGGTGGGCGTCATTCACCGAGCCTGTAACAAAACCGCTCCCGACGGAAGGGTCTTTTGAACCCGGAAGCAGTGAAACGACTCGGGTATCAGCAGCCGCAGGAGCGGCGGATCACGAGCTCGCCCTCGAAGCGGTGGTGACCCTGGGAGCCGGGCTCCGGGTGGATGAGCTGGGCGACAGCATCCGCCCCCATGGCGTCGACGGGCTGGCGCAGGGTCGTCAGCGGCGGCCAGCTGTACTCCGACTCGGGAGACCCGTCGAAGGAGACGATCGCGATATCGCCGGGGATGGCGAGATCGGCCTCGTGGAAGGCACGCAGCACGCCCACCGCCATCATGTCGGAGCTGACGAAAACGGCATCCGGCCTGATGCGAAGCGCAACGAGTTCGCGCCCGGCGGCCAGGCCGCCCTCCCGGCTGAAGGGCGAGAAGATCGCGGGGCCCGCGTCGAGGCCGGCCGCCTTCAGCGCTGCACGCCAGCCCATGTAGCGGTGATCGTCGGGCCGGGCCTGACCGATGAAGGCGATGTTCTGGTAGCCGTGACCGACGAGGTGCGCGGTGGCGACCCGGGCCCCCTCGATGAGGTCGAGGCCGACGCTGAGAGTGCCGGCGATCGGCGCCGACCGGTTCAGCATCGTCCAGCGCACCCCCGAGGAGTTGAATGCCGCGACCTGGGACTCGTCGATGGGGCTTGCGATGAGCACGCCGTCGACCTGCCGGGAGGCCAGCGACTGGAGATAGGGCAGCGTGCGGGACCTGTCGCCTTCGGCGTTCACGACCAGAACGGCATAGCCCTCGAGACGCGCTGCATCTTCGACCGCCTGGCAGAGGGCAGCGAAGAAGGGGTTCGAGCTATCGGGCACGATGACCGCGATCAGCCGGGCCGAGCCGAGCTTCAGCGCCCGGGCCGACGCGTTGGGGGTGTAGCCGAGCAGGCGCACGGCCTCCCGCACCCGCTCGGCGGTGGCTGGCGCGACCGGAGGCCCGCCGTTCAGTGTGTAGCTGACCACGGCGTCACTCACGCCGGCGAGCCGGGCGACGTCTTTTCGCGTCACCTTTCGGGCACCCGTGCCTGACGTTTTCGTCATGGTGTGAAACCCTTCGCTTCCCACAAAGAATAGTCGGCAGAAGGCACGGGGCCCGTGGCGTTGATCTCTAGACGGCAGCCGGAGCAGAGGACGTCGCACCTGCAGACGCCGCAACCGGCAGCGACTCGGGTGCGTCGCCGAAGTCGCGAATCGGCAGGCGGATGCCGTCGGCCAGCGCCGACTCGTGCGCGACGATTCCCGGCAGCGTGAACCGTGCGGCGACCCAGGCGTTTACGGGCGGCAGCGTGCGGCCATTGACCGCGTTGACGAAGTCGTCGGCCAGGAACTGGTGGCTGCCCTCGTGCCCGTTGTGCGCGCCCCGGAACTCCACCGGCAGTCGATCGACGTCGTGCACCTTGGAGTGCCCGGAGACGAAGGCGTCGCGAAGCGCCGGGGCGACGTGCTCGAGGGCCGGGTCATCCGGCGACATCGTGGCGTCGGTGGCGAGCAGGTCGGTGACCTCCTCGACGCCGGTCTTGTCCTGCCAGAAGGCGACGGTGGCGAGCTGCTCGAAGCTGCCCTCGGTGCCGAAGTAGCGGAAGCGGCTCTCCCGGATGTGCGACGGGTAGCCGACGCGGCGCATCTCGTTGATCCTCATGGAGCCGCCGCCATCCAGCTCGAAGAGGGCCGTGGCGTTGGAGAAGTCGTTCTGGAACATGCTCACGTCGCGGTCGAATACGCCGTCGCCGCGGTCATCGCGCACGCCGATGCAGCTGACGCTCGTGGCGTGCGAGGGCACCGCGCCCAGGACCCCGCCGATGGAGTGCGTCGGGTAGAGCATGGGCGGGTAGCTTGCGGTGGACTTCCACTCGGCGCCGCCGCTGTACTGGTACGCCTCGTAGAAGCCGAGGTCCATGTCGTGCACGTAGTCGCCCTCGGCGTAGAAGATGCGGCCGAACTTGCCGGCGGCGACCTGGTTGCGGGCGAAGATCGTGGCGGGGTTGTAGTAGCTCGTCTCGCCCATCATGTAGGTCAGGCCGGTCTCCCGCACAGCCTCGATGATCAACGCGATCTCCTCCTCGGAGATGGCCATCGGCACCGCCGAGTAGACGTGCTTGCCGGCGCGCAGGGCCTTCAGGACGAGGGGGCCATGGGTCCAGCGCTGGGTGAAGATGGCGACCGCGTCGATGCTGTCGTCTTCAAGGAACGCGTCGAAGCTGTCGGCGACACCGTCGAGGTCGAGGCGCTCGTTCATCTCGATGGCGCGCTCGGGCAGCACGTCGGTGACGAGCACGCGGGAGACTCCGGGGTGCAGCTTGAAG
>CANFBG010000089.1 GCA_947444785.1 Microbacteriaceae bacterium
CGACGCTGGTCGCGTCGGGGCGACTCGTCGCGGGCCACGGACCGCCGTGCTGCTGGGACCACGTGTTCGCGACCCCGGTCGGCCAGGCGTTCAGGGCGACGCGTCCCACGTTCGGCAGCACCCGGGCGAGCACGCCCGGCGTTTCAGGGTCAGCTGGCCCGCCGGTGAAGATGGATGCCGCGAGCGAGCCCTGCAGGCCGGCCAGCGCATCGAGCGCGGCGGCAGCGTTGTTGTATTCGCAGACGAGGGCGGCGGGGCCGAAGCACTCCTCGAGCAGCCGGGACCCGGGAACGAGATCGGCGACAGCGACGCGGAAGACCTGGGCGGGGACCGCGTAGCCCAAGGCCTCGGCAGGTGAAGCGGAGGCAGATGATGCAGGGGCTGCGGCATGGCCACCCGCAGCGGCCGCCAGCTCGGCGGTTCCGGCAGTGAAGCTCGCGGCGATTCCTGCCGTCAGGAGCGGCACGGCCGGGACATCGGCGACGAGGCGGGCGACGGCGTCGAACATGCCGGAACCGGCGGGGGCGAAGATCAGGCCGGGCTTCGTGCAGAACTGGCCGGCCCCGAGGGTGAACGAGCCCACGAACCCGGCAGCGATGGCCTCGGTGCCCGCGGCATCGGCAGCGGCCGCGGCCGTCACGAACGCGGGGTTCACGGTACCCATCTCGGCGAACACGGGAACGCCGCGGGCCGCGGCACGATCCCGCAGAGCCATGCCGCCGCGCTGGCTGCCCGTGAACGCGATCGTCGTGATCGCGGGCGAATCCACGAGCTGCAGGCCGGCATCGAATCCGGTGACGAGGTCATAGGTTCCGGCGGGCGCCCCGGCCGCAAGCAGAGCCTCCCGGGCGATACCTGCGATCCGCACGCTGAGGCGAGGGTGCGCAGGGTGGGCTTTCACGATCACGGGGCAGCCGGCGGCGAGCGCCGAGGCGACGTCGTGGCCGAAGACGCCGAAGCCGAACGGGAAGTTGCTGGCGCCGAAGACCGCGACCGGGCCGACGGGGATGTTCCAGCGGGCGAGCGAGACGGTGTCGCTGACGGTGTCGGAGCTGGCGTCGAGGTAGCTGCCCTCGACAGCAACGCTGGCATAGAAGAGAATGCTGCGGGCTGCTCCCGCGAGCTCGCCGCGGAGCCGTGGCAGTCCGAGGCCGGTCTCCTCGTCGCCGAGAACCGCGAGCTCATCCTGGTGCGTGAGCAGCGCATCCGCCACGGCCTGAAGCCAGCCCTGACGAACGACCGGAGCAGTCGCCGCAAGCACGGGTGCCGCCTGAACCGCGACGGCCAGCAGGCGCGAGACCTCGAGAGAAGGTGTGTGCTCAACGGCGCCGTGCACGGCTCCGGTGCGGGGGTCGAAGCTGGCGTCGAAGCCTGCATCCACGGCGGTGGCGGTGTCACTCATGCGCCAACGCTAGCAACGATTCGGGGCCGAAAGATGAGAATCTGCGGCTGAAGAGACATCAGTCTGCCTGGGGGTCTGAGGCGAGCCATCGACGAAGCGAATCCGTGTGCTCCCCGAGCATCGGTGGGGCCTCTGTTCGGGCGATCGTCGGCGGGGAGAAGCTGATGGGGCTGCGAATTTGGCGACCGGCCGGGGTGCCCGCCGCATCCGTCAGCTCGATTGTCGGGGCGAGGCCCAGCCCCTCGGCCAGGGCGATTCCATCGGCGATCGTGCCGACCTGGCCGGCGGGCACACCTGCCGCGGTCAACGCCGCCTGCCAGCTCGCCGCCGGGGCCGTCGACAGCCGGGACTCGAGCAGCTCGACAAGAGCCGGCCGGTGCGCCACCCGCGCGCTGTTGGTCAGGAACCGCTCGTCATCACGGTGCGACTCCAGCCCGAGCACGGTGAGGATCGAGCGGAACTGGCCGTCGTTGCCGCACGCCACGGCGAGGGCCGTATCGGCGCATTCGAGCAGCTCGTAGGGGGCGATCGACGGATGCCGATTGCCCATTCGATGAGGCAGCACGTCGGCCCCGAGATGAGCCTGGCCTTGATTCGCGAGCGCACCCTGCAGGCTCGAGAGCAGGTTCACCTCGACGCGGCAGCCGCGACCCGACGCGTTTCGGGAGTTCAGGGCGGCGAGAACGCCGATCGCGACATCCTTCGCCGTCAGGATGTCGACCATTGCCACGCCGACCTTCATGGGGGAGCCGGCCGCCTCGCCCGTGATGCTCATCAGCCCGCCGAGGGCCTGCACGATGAAGTCATATCCGGGGAGCTCCGCGCCGCCGGCGCCGCCGAAGCCGGAGACCGACGCATAGATCAGCCCGGGGTTGTCGGCGCTCAACGCGTCATAGCCGAGGCCCATGCGCTCCATGCCGCCCGGCTTGAAGTTCTCGACGAGAATATCGGCGCGGAGGGCCAGCTCCCGGGCAATCGTCAGATCGGCGGCGTCGCCCAGGTCGAGACAGATCGACTCCTTGTTGCGGTTGACGCTGTCGAAGTAGGTCGACCCCGTGGCCGAGTACGGGGGACCCCAGTGCCGGGTGTCATCCCCGGTGCCGGGCCGCTCGACCTTGATGACGCGGGCGCCCAGGTCGGCGAGCGTCATGGTGGCCAGCGGTCCCGCCAGCACGCGCGAGAAGTCGGCGACGAGCAAGCCTGCCAGCGGCAGTGCCTGGGCGGGGGCGGGCAGAGACGACATCGTGGCTCTTTCGTGGAGGAAATTCGTGATTGGTGCCTCCAACCTAGACGCCCTTCCGAGTGCTAGATGGTCGACCAGCCGCCATCCGACATCAGGATGGCGCCGTTCACGTTCGGTGAGTCCTCGCTCAGCAGCCACGTGATGGAGGCGGCCAGCTCGTCGGCCTGCGCCGGAGCCGGGATCGTCGCCGCCATGATCGGGCCCAGTCGCTCGCCCGCCCAGGCCGAGAGGAACGGCGCCTCGATGTTCGTGATCACGGCACCGGGGGCGACGGCGTTCACGCGCACGCCCTTGGGCCCGTAGAACAGGGCCGTGCTCTTCGTCAGGCCGATCACGGCGTGCTTCGAGGCCGAATACGTCGTGCCCGAGGCGCCCGACCGGATGCCCGCCTCGCTCGCGATGTTCACGATGCGGCCGAACCCTGCCTCGACCATTCCCGGCAGCACCGCTCGCATGAGGCGCATCTGCGAGGTGACGTTCACCCGGAACACCCGTTCCCAGACCTCATCCGTGATCTCGGCGGTCGGCAGGAACGCGTCCATGATGCCGGCATTGTTCACGAGCCCGTCAACGACGCCGCCGGCCATCGTGACTATGGCGTCCACATCCGCCTGGCTGCTCACGTCGCCCGCGACGACGATCAGGCGCTCGCTGTCGACCTCGTTCGACAGGGCGTCGAGGCGCTCGGCCGAGAGGTCGGCGGCGATGACTCGGGCGCCCTCGGCGAGAAGGCGCAGCGCGGTGGCCCTGCCGATTCCGCTGCCGGCGCCGGTCACGATGACGGTTCGGTTCTTGAAGCGATCGAGTACGGGTGTGATGCTCATCAGGCGGTGCTCCCTTGTCGTGTGTGTGCCCTGCGGTTACGGCACGAACCTAGTTCCTCACCACGGGTTTCGATAGGGGCCTTGGCCCGGGTTCAGCTCCGGGGAGTAGGTTCGAAATCATGAGATCTGTTGTCTACGAAGCAAACGGCCCGTCGAGTGTTCTGAACCTGATCGAGCGGGCGAAGCCCGAGCCCGCGGCCGGCGAGGTGCGGGTGCGCGTGCTCGTTTCGGGAGTGAATCCGACCGACTGGAAGTCGCGCCTCGGCGCGGTTGCGGGAACCCGGCTCGCCAAGGCTCAGGTACCCAACCAAGACGGCGCGGGCATCGTCGATGCCCTCGGCGATGGCGTCACGACACTCGCGGTAGGCCAGCGCGTCTGGCTCTGGGACGCGGCCTTCCAGTGGGCAGACGGCACAGCCCAGGAGTTCACCGTTCTCCCCGCGCGCCACGTCGTGGCCCTGCCGGATGCGGCGTCGTTCGACGTCGGCGCATCGCTCGGCATCCCTGCGCTGACCGCCCATCGCGCACTGACCTCGCGGGAGGGCGGCCCGGCCCGACTCACGCCCGGCAGCCTGGCCGACACGACAATCCTGATCGCCGGCGGTGCGGGCGCCGTCAGCCACGCGGCGATCCAGCTGGCGGTCTGGGCCGGTGCCACGGTCATCACGACGGTCAGCGGCGAGGCCAAGGCAACGCTGGCCCGGGCTGCCGGCGCCCAGCACGTGATCAACTACCGCGAAGAAGACGTCGCCGCCCGAATCCGCGAGATCACGCCAGAGGGTGTGCCGCTCGTCGTGGAGGTGAACGCCACCGCGAACCTCTCCCTCGACGTCGACGTTCTCGCCCCCGGCGGCACGATCGCGATCTACACCAGCGAGTCGGCCGAGTTCCTGCCCGTTCCCGTGCGTCCGAGCATGGTCAAGAACATCCGCTACCAATTCATCCTCACGTATACAACGAGCATCGAACAGAAGGATGCGGCCGTGGCCGCCGTCAGCGACGCCCTCGCCGCCGGCGCACTGGAGGTGGGCGAGCCCTCCGGGCTGCCGCTCATCCGCTTCGGGCTGGGTGACGTGGGTGCTGCGCACGACGCCGTGCAGAATGACGCCGTAGGCAAGGTTCTGATCGACGTCGAGTAGAGCGTTGTCGCAAAGTGCGCAAGCGCGATATCATGTGACTCAAATGGGTGCCAATTGGGATGCCGTCGATTCGAATACGGCGGCCACGGAGATAGTCGCGGGGGCCCGTCGGCGTGCCGCTTGGGACGAGGCCGATGGCGACACAGCGATGACCGTTCGCGGCGTCGGTGCCACGATCGTGCTGTTGGGCCTGTTGTCCGGATCCCTCGCCCTGTACTGGCTTGAGCTCGGCTCGCTGAGCAACCCGGTGCCGTCGCTGCTCTCGGTCTTCGTCGTCATGTTCGCCTCGGTCGTCGTCACCCGCCCGGAGCCGTTCCGACTCGGGACTGCATCGACCGCCCTGGTGACGGTCTCGGCCGTGGTCTCGGTCGCACTGTCCACCATCGCGCCTCCGGAGAACGACGTTCTCGGCTACGAGTCGCGGCACGTCGTCGTGAGCACGGTGCTGCTCACGATGGTCATCCTCCGCGGCCGCATCGCCTGGGCGTGGTTCGGCAGGGTCGGCGTCACGGCCGTGATCACCCTGTCCACCGTGCTCATCCAGGCACCCTTCGCGCCTCGGCTGGTCGTATTCCTGGGCAACACGGCCATCATGCTGGCAGCCACGATACTGGTGATCTGGCTTACGAGAAGCCGCCGG
This sequence comes from Microbacteriaceae bacterium, assembly GCA_947444785.1. Lineage (GTDB taxonomy): Bacteria > Actinomycetota > Actinomycetes > Actinomycetales > Microbacteriaceae > Agreia. The sequence goes on from CANFBG010000089.1 coordinate 5,249, forward strand.
CTGTCAGTTCACGACTGAGCTCTGGGCTGAGCTCTGGGCGCAGGTTCCGTGCACGAACCAGACGCCGTGCATGTCTGTGCGGCCGGTGTTGCGGAAGATGTGCGGGATCGACGAATCGAAGCCCAGTGACTCGCCGGCGTGCAGCTTGAAGATCTCATCGCCGATCGTGACCTCGAGCTCGCCCTCGATCACGTAGCCGTACTCGTAGCCCTCGTGGTTGACCATCTCGCCATCGCCGGTCGAGGCTGCCCCCGGTGCGTATACGATCTTCATGAAGTTCACGGCACGCTCGGGTGTCGCCGCGAGACGCTCCCAGTTCACCCCGGCCGCCATCCCGATGCGGGGGCGGTGCGACGGATGCACGATCGAGATGCGGTTCGAGTACTCAGAGGGCTGCCAGGCGGTCGACGGATGCGACATGTCGCCCCGATCGACGGAGACGGCCTCCGTCTGCGACAGGACCGCTGCGCCCACGGAGACCAGCTGCTTGTCTTCGAAGAGCTCGTCGACCGACACGTTCAGGAGCTTGGCGAGGGCATACAGCGTTGACACCGACGGCTGGGACTTGCCGTTCTCGATCTGAGAGATGAACGAGGGCGAGACGTCGATCTGCCGGGCCAACTCACGAAGGCTCATGCCGGTCTTCAACCGGATTGCCTTGAGTTGTGAACCGAGATCATCCACGGGTATCCCCCATCATTGCGAGCCTGAAATTCTTAAAGTAGCGCATCTTTGCAAATGCCTACCCTTCAGTATTATCCGTGTCGTGGGCGACAGCTGACGCCGAGGACAGCTTGCGGGTGACCTCGGCCACAGCAGACCAGTCGAGTTCGGCGAGCTCGGGGTCGGCGAGGGCCTTTTCGAATGCATCGCGCAGCACGGGAGCCGACATGAGTACGGTCCCGTTCTGCTCGGCCGCCTGCTCGGCCAGCGTGAGGTCTTTCAGCCCGAGAACCACGGGGAACGAGGGGGAGTAGAGCTTCTCGGAGATGAGGCGCCCGTAGCCGGGGTAGATCGTGCCGGTGAATGCGACATCCGTCAAGATTGCAAGGAAGTCGTTGCCGGCGACGCCGCCGTTCTCCAGCAGGGTCACCGACTCGGCGAGGGCCTGGATGGCGTGGATGATGTTGTAGTTCACGCCGATCTTGACGAGGTTGGCCATGCTCGGGGTCTGCCCGATCGGCCACGTGCGCTTGCCCAGGAGATCGAGGTAGGGCGCGACCTGAGCAAGGGTCAGGGGGTCGCCCGCCGCCACGATGTTCAGCTGGCCGGCCGCGGCGACCTTGGGCAGGCCCAACACCGGGGCGGCGACGTAGCCCACTCCGGCCGACTCGTGCAGCGCGCTCAGCCGATCGGCGGCGGCGACGCTGACCGTGGCCATGTTGACGTGGATTGTGCCGGGGGCCGCCTGGGACAGCACGTCGGGGGTGAACACTGCCTCGGCCGCCCGATCGTGGGCAAGCATGGAGAAGACGACCTCGGCGGAGAAGGCCTCTGCAGGGCTTTCGGCCAGTGTCGCGCCGGCGGCAATCAGGGAATCGGCGGCCCCGGCTGTTCTGTTCCAGACGGTCACGGTGTGCCCGGCGTCGATAAGGCGCAGGGCCATGCCCGTGCCCATGTTGCCGAGTCCTACAAATGCCAAGCGTGCCATGTCAGGCCTTTCAGATCGTTGTGGCTTTCGCCGATTACTGAGACTGCGGGGTTTCCCAGATCTCCAGCTGGATGCCATCGGGGTCGCGGAGATAGGCCCACTTGGAACCCGTCAGGGGCCCGGAGTCGATGATGACCGGAGGGCCGTTGAAGACAGCACCCTTGGCGGTCAGGTCAGCGTAGGCGGTGTCGACGTCATCGACCTCCAGGCAGATGTGGGTTGAGCCCACGTCCCCATTGGTGCGGTCGAAGTCTGCGCCGTGCGGCTGGTGGTACTCGAGGAACTCGATGCGGGTGCTTCCGATGGAGATCATCGAGAACGAGAGCTCGGCGCCGGGAACCTGCACGCTGGTGGAGAGCTGCTCGCCGGAGGCATGACTCACCTCGCCCGGTGTCAGGCCGAACATGAGGGAATACCACTCGAATGAGCGCTTCATGTCACGCACGGTGAGGCCGAGGTGATGAACCCCGCTGACGGTGAAACTCATAACGACTCCTTTGTCGATTTTCGGTAGCAGTACTGAACGCTTAGTCCGATATTAGCGGGAAATCAGCCCTAGGGCTTGAAACTTAAGCTGTTCACTGTAAAGTGAGGCTACACAAGCATGAGGCCGGATAGGAACTGCAAAGGAGCAGCGGATCGTGAGCGATCGATTGGCAGGCAAGACCGTTGTGATCACCGGGGGTGCATCCGGCATCGGTGCGGGAATCGCCCGGGGAATCTCGGCCGAGGGCGCGAATGTCGTTATTGCCGACCTAGATCTGGCCGCCGGCAAGGCAGTTGCTGACACGATCGTTGCAGCGGGCGGAAGCGCCATCGCCGTCCTGGTGGACGTCGCCCAGCGCGAGTCCGTGAGAGTCGGCATCGAGACCGCGGTTGCGACGTTCGGCCGGCTCGACGTGTACTTCAACAACGCGGGGTTCAATACCCCGATGAAGTTCCTGGACATCACCGAGGACAACTTCAACCGCATCATGCAGGTCAACGCGCTCGGCGTGCTCATCGGCATCCAGGAGGCGGCCAAGCAGTTCATCCGCCAGGGCGGCCCGGGCAAGATCGTGAACACCGCCTCCATCGCCGGCCGCACGGGCTATGCGAGCTTCGCCCCCTACAGCGCCGCGAAGGCCGCCGTGATCTCCCTGACGCAGGCCGGCGCCCGCGCGCTCGCGGCCGAGGGGATCACCGTGAACGGCTTCGCTCCCGGCGTCGTTGCGACGCCGCTCTGGACGAAGCTCGATGCCGAACTCAAGAACATCGGCGAGGGCGATTCCGGCTTCGACTCGATGGCCGGCGGAATCCTGTTGGGCCGGCCCGCCCAGCCTGAGGACATCGTGCCGACCGCGATCTTCTTGGCCGCGGGCGATTCCGATTACATCACCGGCCAGGTGATTCCCATCGAGGGCGGGATGATCCTCGTTTGACCGGCGCAGAAGCGCCCCGCAGATCTTCACAGCACTCCACGATTTCTCTCACGAAGGAAACACGAAAATGACCACAGCAACCTTTGGCACCAACGCCGTCGACTGGGAAGACCGCATCCAGTTCGACCGTCTGCGTGAGGAGCGCCTCGCCAAGCTCAAGGCCGAGCTGGTGGCGTCTGACATGGGCGCGATCCTCGCGTTCGACTTCTCCAACATCCGCTACATGTCCTCGACCCACATCGGCACCTGGGCCATGGACAAGCTGATCCGCTTCTCCCTGCTGACCCGTCACAGCGACCCGATCGTCTGGGACTTCGGCTCGGCCGCCAAGCACCACCAGCTCTACAACCCGTGGCTGAACACGACGACGGCCGAAGCGGATGCCGACCCGCACGCCCCGCATCACGGCGCGGTCCGCCCGCGGCTCGAGTCCGGTGCCCGTGCCGGCATCTCTACGCTCCGCGGCGCCTTCCACCCGGATGCGGGAATCGCCCAGGACGTCGCCAAGAAGATCAAGCGCGAGCTTGAGAAGTTCGGCCTCGCCAACGAGCCCCTCGGCGTCGACGTCATCGAGCTGCCCATCCTCTTCGCGCTGCAGGCCGAGGGCATCCGCGTCGTCGACGGCCAGCAGGTCTTCCTGAAGGCCCGCGAGGTGAAGACCGGCGACGAGATCGCGCTACTCACCCAGGCGGCCTCCATGGTCGACGCCGCCTACGAGAAGCTCTACGAGTTCCTCAAGCCGGGCGTGCGCGAGAACGAGGCCGTCGGCCTCGTCTCCAAGGTGCTCTACGAGCTGGGCTCCGAGTACGTCGAGGGCGTCAACGCGATCTCGGGTGAGCGCTGCTCGCCGCATCCGCACGTCTTCTCCGACCGCCTGATCCGCCCTGGTGACCCGGCGTTCTTCGACATCCTGCACAGCTACCAGGGCTACCGCACGTGCTACTACCGCACCTTCGCGGTGGGCTCTGCGAGCACCGCGCAGCACGACGCCTACAAGCGTGCGCGCGAGTACATGGACCGCGCCATCGCGCTGGTTCGCCCCGGAGCCACCACCGCCGACATCGTCAAGGTCTGGCCCAAGGCCGAGGAGTTCGGCTTCCCGAACGAGGAAGCGGCATTCGCGCTGCAGTACGGCCACGGCGTCGGCCTGTCGATCTGGGAGAAGCCGATCTTCTCGCGCCTCGTCTCGCTCGAGCACCCCGAGACCCTGAAGGAGGGCATGGTCTTCGCCCTCGAGACCTACTGGCCGTCCGCCGACGGCATCGGTGCCGCGCGCATCGAAGAGGAGATCGTCGTGACCGCGACGGGCTGCCAGGTCATCACGAAGTTCCCGGCCGAGGACCTGCTCGTCGCCGGCCAGCGCTATTACAACGTCGGCGGAGCCCTGCCGACGATGCGCAACTCGCAGTCGCACCTGAACACGGCCGCGGGCCGCGGGGAGCCCGGCGCATGAGGGCCGCGGTCTACCACGGCGCCCACGACGTGAGGATAGAAGAGGTTCCGACGCCTGTTCGCGCCCCGGGCGAGGTGCTGATCAAGGTTCTGCGCAGCGGCATGTGCGGCACGGATGCCACCGAGTTCAAGGCCGGCCCGATCATCTTCCCGCTGAACCGCGTGCACCCGCACTCCGGCTTCACGGGCCCGATGATCATGGGCCACGAGTTCGTCGGCGAGATCATCGAGGCCGACGCCGAGGGCAGATTCGCTGTGGGTGACCTCGTCGCCAGCGGCGCCGGAGTCTCCTGCGGCACCTGCGCCCGGTGCCTCGAGGGCCGCACGAACCTGTGCCTGAACTACTACACGCTGGGCCTGAACGCCCAGGGCGGCCTGGCCGAGTTCGTCAGCACCCCCGAGTCGACGCTCGTCGCGTTGCCCGCGGGGCTCGACATCGACCTCGCCGGCCTCGCCCAGCCGCTCGCGGTCGGGCTGCACGCGGCCCGTCGCTCGGGTGCCAAAGACGGCGACACCGTTCTGCTGATCGGAGCGGGAGCCATCGGCACC
>CANFBG010000090.1 GCA_947444785.1 Microbacteriaceae bacterium
GCCACGCGCCCGCGAAATGTCGCTCCGAACAGGCCCGGGCCTGCACTCGGGCTAGAGTGAAGCCGTGGCTGAATCGACCGTTCACGTATCCGTCGAGGAGAGGCTCTTCAGCCTTGTCCTCGCCCTGCTCTCGTCTGAGTACGGCCTGACCAAGCACCAGATTCTCGGAACGGTGCAGGGCTACCGGCAGCGCTATACCGTCGGGGGAGACAACTCCTCGCTCGAGCGCCAGTTCGAGCGCGACAAAGACGACATCCGCGAGCTGGGCGTGCCGCTGGAAACGCTGGAGGACCCCAGCGACGCCGGCAACAACCAGGAGTCGCGCTACCGAATCCCCAAGGGCGACTACAACCTGCCGGCCGACATCTCGTTCACGCCGGAGGAGACCACCCTGCTGAACCTGGCGGGCATGGTCTGGCGGGAGGGCTCCCTGTCGGGCGACTCCCGGCGGGCCCTGTTGAAGCTGCGCTCGCTCGGCGTCGAGACCCGCGAGCCCGTCGTCGGCTACGCCCCGCGCGTGCGCACCCGCGACGCCGCCTTCAGCCCCCTGACGGATGCCCTGGCCCGCCGCATGCAGGTCACCTTCAGCTATCTCAAGCCCGGCGAGACCAAGGCGCGGGAGCGCACCGTGAACCCGCTCGCCGTCGTGCAGCATCGCGGCCGCTGGTACCTCTTCGGCCTCGATCGCACGGTGCACGCCGAGCGCACCTACCTGCTGTCCCGAATCGTCGGCAAGGTGACCGTCACCCGCAAGCCCTTCGAACTGAGCCCGCCCGAGCCCGGAGCGGCCGGCAGCGCCGCCCTGTGTCTCGCGCAGCTCGACGCCATCTGGGAGCGCAGCATCGCGACCGTGAGCACGGTTCCCGGCTCGGATGCCGACGCCCGCCTCGCCAAGCGCGGCGGAAGCATCCGAAACCCCGACGGCACACTCTCGCTGCACTTCAGCGACACCGCCCTGATCGCCGACGAGCTGGCCGGCTTCGGCCCCGAGGTGCTGGTCACGGCCCCGGCCGACCTCATCGACGCCGTGCGCAGCCGCCTCGAGCAGACGGCGACAGCCCACGCCGCCGCCCAGGCCGAAGCCCACGCCGCCGCCAACACCGCCGCCCACGCCGAACCCACAACGACCGCTTCGGAGCCGAGCGCATGACCGATCTGAATCACGCCGCCGCCGGCGCCGGCACGACCTTCAAGTTCGCGAAGGACAAGCTCGCGTTCCTGCTGAGTCTCGTTCCCTACCTGATCGATCGCACCGAGGTGACGGTCGCCGCCGCCGCCCGGCACTTCGATGTCAGCCAAGACACGATCCGCGAGGCGGTGACCCTGATCGCCGTGTCGGGCATCCCCGGCGAGAGCGACTTCTACCAGCACGGCGACCTCTTCGACATCGACTGGGACGCGTTCGAGCTTCGCGACGAGATCGTCCTCACGCAGCTCGTCGCCATCGACGACTCGCCGAGGTTCTCGGCCCGCGAGGCATCCGCCCTGATCGCCGGGCTTCAGTACCTGCAGTCCCTGCCGGAGAACGCGGGCACATCCGCCTATGCCCGGCTCGCGGCGACCCTGGCCCGAGGCTCGACCGGCGTGCCCAGCGAGGTTGCGGTCGCCCCCACCGAGGCGAGCACCTGGCTGCCGAAGATCTCCGACGCTCTCGCGACAGGAACCCGCCTGCGCTTCAGCTACCTGAACTCCCAGGGCGGCCGGGAGGCCCGCGAGGTCGACCCCCTGCGCCTGGACTCCACCAACGACGACTGGTATCTCCGGGGCTATGACCACGGCCGGGGAGCCATCCGCACCTACCGGCTCGACCGCATCGATGCCCTCGAGAACACGACCGAGGCCATCGAGTTCAAGGCCGCCGACCTCCAGCTCTCCGACTCGCTGTTCGACGCCTCCGAGAACGACCTCACCGTCGTGCTCGAGTTCCCGACCGAGGCCATGGGGCTGCTCGGCGACTACGTCCCGGAGGGCACCCGCGTCACGCAGGACGGGGCCCTCAGCCGCGCGAGCATCCGGGTCGCCCACTTCCACGGCCTCAAGCGCCTCGTCGCCTCCCTCGCGGGCGTCGTTCGGGTCGTCAGCCCGCCCGAGGCCCGGATGGCGGTCGCCGACTGGGCAGCGGCCGGTGCGGCGCGCTACGCCGACGCCCCGGCGGGCGCAGCAGCCGGCACCCCGGCCGGCGCCGAAGCAGGGGCCCCTGTCGACACCGCCGACCGGGAGATCTAGGCCATGCCCTGGTGGTCGTGGCTCGTCATCTGGGTCGGCCTGACCGTAGGCGTTCTGGGCATGCTCGGCGTCGTCGCCTGGCGCCTTTTCGGAAAGGCGACCGGGGTGCTCGACGAGCTCGACGCGCTCTTCGCCCAACTGGATGCCGCCACCGCGAACATAAAGGAGGTCGCCCTCGAACCGAGCGAGAATGCCATCCTCGTGGGCTACGCCGAACAGGCTGCGCGACGCGAGGCACTCCTCGAGCGGCGTGCCCTCGTCAAGGAGCTTCGCAGGGAGCAAAGAATCCTTCGAGGTAAGATTCTGATATCTGCAAACCCGCTGGAAGGAAAAAATCGTGCTAGGTAACCTCAATGGTTGGCACCTCCTGATCATCCTGGCAGTGGTCCTGCTGTTGTTCGGCGCACCGAAGCTTCCGGGCCTCGCCAAGAGCGTCGGCCAGTCGATGCGCATCTTCCGCACCGAGATCAAGACGATGAAAGACGAGAACGCCCCGGCCGCCTCGACCTCATCCGACACGTCTGCGACCGCCAACGCACAGGCTGAGGCCAAGACCGAGTCCGGGGCCGACGTCGGAAACCCCGACTCCAAGCCGAAGCCCTAGCGTCTGTGGCCACCCGTACCAAGAAGGGTGCAAGTCGCGACGGCAAGATGTCGCTCGGCTCGCACCTCGTGGAGCTGCGAAAGCGGCTCTTCCGGGCGGCCGCCGGCATCATCCTCGGCTCAATCGCGGGCTGGATCGCCTCCGAGTACATCCTGAATGCGCTCCGGGCCCCGATCACCCAGCTCGCGGTTGACCAGAACCGCAACGCCGCTCTGAACTTCACCGACATCACCGGCGCGTTCGACCTGCGAATCCAGATCGCCATCACCGTCGGGATCGTGATCTCCTCACCCGTCTGGCTCTATCAGATCTGGGCCTTCCTCGTGCCGGGTCTGACCAAGAAGGAGAAGGCGTACTCCGTCGGCTTCGTCGGGGCATCCATCCCACTGTTCCTTCTGGGCTGCTACGCGGGCTGGCTCGTGGTTCCCCACATCGTGGAGCTGCTGACCAGCTTCGCCACCTCGCAGGACTCCGCCATCATCAGCGCCCGCGGCTACTACGACTTCGTGCTGAAGCTCGTCCTGGCCGTCGGCATCGCGTTCGTGCTGCCGGTGTTCATCGTGCTGCTGAACTTCGTCGGCGTGCTGAGCGCGGCCTCGATCATCAAGTCGTGGCGCATCGCCATCCTCGTGATCGTGTTGTTCACCGCCATCGCGACGCCGGCCGCCGACGTCGTGTCGATGTTCCTGCTCGCAATCCCCATGGTCTTCCTCTACTTTGCCGCCTATGGGGTGGCGTGGATCCATGACCGGCGCGCCGCCAAGGCTGCAGCCCGACTCGAGACGGAGCTGGCCGCCTAAACGCCGGCCGATACCCACGTGGCCATTTCAGATACCGATCGTCCGCTGAGTCCCGCCGAGCGCTACGCCGCGAGCAAGGTTCGCAGCGCGCATCCGCTCTTCGACGCGTTCAGCTCTGCCCTGAACTTCGCGCTCGACCCGTTCCAGATCGAGTCGTGCCTGGCCCTCGAGGATGGCGACAGCGTGCTGGTCGCCGCCCCCACGGGCGCCGGCAAGACCGTCGTGGCCGAGTTCGCGCTGTATCTCGCGATGAACCAGAAGCGGGCGAAGGTCTTCTACACCGCCCCGATCAAAGCCCTGAGCAACCAGAAGTTCCAGGAGTTCACCGCCGAGTACGGCCCCGACAACGTCGGCCTGCTCACGGGCGACACCAACATCAACCCGACGGCGCGCATCGTGGTCATGACCACCGAGGTGCTGCGCAACATGCTGTACGCGGGCAGCGACCTGCTCACCGACCTGGCGTTCGTCGTGATGGACGAGGTGCACTACCTCGCCGATCGCTTCCGCGGCGCCGTGTGGGAGGAGGTGATCATCCACCTCAACGAGGGCGTGCGCATGGTCTCCCTCAGCGCCACCGTCTCCAACGCCGAGGAGTTCGGCGACTGGCTGCAGGCCGTTCGCGGCCAGACCACCGTGATCGTCTCCGAGGAGCGCCCGGTGCCGCTGGACCAGCACGTGCTGGTGCGCACCAAGCTGATCGACCTGTTCGACTCCTCCGGCAAGGCATCCAGCCACCGGGTGAACCCCGAGCTCGTGCACATCGCCCGCAATATGGCACCGATCCGCGGCCAGTACCGCGGCAACAACGACCGGCGCCGCGGCGGCGACCGGAACGGCGGCGGGGGCGGCGGCGCCTCGCGTCCGAACCGCGGGGGACCGGGCGACCGGATGGACCGGGCCGAGGCCGTCGACCTGCTCGATGACTCGAACCTCTTGCCCGCGATCTTCTTCATCTTCAGCCGGGTCGGCTGCGACCAGGCCGTCAAGCAGGTGTTGCGCCGGGGCGTGCGCCTCACCGACAGCGTCGAGCGCGATGAGATCCGCGCGATCGTCGACGAGCACTGCCGCACCATTCTCGACGAGGACCTGGCGGTTCTCGGCTACTGGGAGTGGCTCGAGGGCCTGGAGCGGGGAGTCGCCGCGCACCACGCCGGCATGCTTCCCGCGTTCAAGGAGGTCGTCGAGATCCTCTTCCAGAAGAAACTCGTCAAGGTCGTCTTCGCAACCGAGACCCTGGCGCTCGGCATCAACATGCCCGCCCGCACCGTCGTGCTCGAGAAGCTCGAGAAGTTCAACGGCGAGGCCCGCGTGCCGATCACGCCGGGGGAGTACACCCAGCTCACGGGCCGGGCCGGGCGGCGCGGCATCGACGTCGAGGGGCACTCGGTCATCCACTGGAGCGACACCCTCGACCCGCAGGCGATCGCCTCGCTCGCGTCCCGCCGCACCTACCCGCTGAACTCGAGCTTCCGGCCGACCTACAACATGGCCGTCAACCTGATCGAGCGCTTCGGCCGCGCCCGCACGCGCGAGAGCCTCGAGTCGAGCTTCGCGCAGTTCCAGGCCGACCGCGCCGTCGTGGATCTTGCCCGAAAGCTGCGCAGCCAGGAGACCTCTCTCGCCGGCTTCGCCAAGTCGATGACCTGTGAGCGGGGCGACTATGCGGCCTACGCCGAGCTGCGCCGCCAACTGACCGACCTCGAGCGCTCGGGTGCCGGACGCGCCGAGCACACGGGCAAGGGCGACCGCGACCTGCGTTCCCAGCGCATCGCAGACCTTCGTCGCCAGCTCAAGCAGCACCCCGTGCACACGTGCCCCGAGCGCGAGCAGCACGCCCGCTGGGCCGAGCGCTGGTGGAGCCTGAAGAAGGACTCCGACGCCCTGACCCAGCAGATCAACACCCGCACGGGCGCGATCTCCAAGGTCTTCGACCGGGTCACCGAGGTGCTGGTGCAGCTCGACTATCTCTCCTCCGATGCGGCCGGCGAGCTCACCCTCACCAGCCACGGCCAGGCGCTGAAGCGCATCTACGGCGAACGCGACCTGCTCGTCTCCGAGTGCCTGCGCCGCCACGCCTGGGATGAGCTCGACGCCGCCGGCCTCGCCGCCATCGCCTGCGCGCTCGTCTATGAGCCCCGCCGCGACGAGAACGAGGTCGCCGAGCGGTTCCTGCCCCGCGGGTCGTTCCGCCAGGCGCTGACGAAGTCCCAGGACATCCTCGTCGCCCTGCAGGAGATCGAGACGGCGCACCGGCTGCCGATCTCCTCGCCGATCTCGGTCGGCCTCAGCCTCGCCATGCACCGCTGGGCGCGCGGTGCGAATCTTGACGACGTGCTGAACGACGCCGACATGGCCGCCGGCGACTTCGTGCGCTGGACGAAGCAGACCATCGACATGCTCGACCAGCTGCAGGGCCAGCCGAACGCCCGCCTGGCCCGCACGGCGCGCGACGCCCTCGACCTGATCCGCCGGGGCATCGTCGCGTACTCCTCGGTGGCGTAGGCGGCACCATGACAGCCAGCATCCCGTCCGTGGGCCCATCCTCACCCACGCCCCCGAGAGCCGCGAGCCCGTCAGCCGCGAGCCCGCCAGCCGCGAGCCCGCCAGCCGCGCGCCCATCGGCCCCGCGCCCCGGTCGGCCGTCACGCCGCCCCGCGCCTCCGCGCTGGAGCGATGCCCCCTCGCTGACGGCGCCCACTGTCGCCACGCCGCTGCTGCCCCTGTGGCTCGCACTTCTCACCGCGGCGGCCGGCGGCGCGATCCTCGATGCCGGCTCGCCAGACAAGCTGTGGTGGCCCGTCGTGTTCGCCGGCATCGCCCTCGTGCTGTGGGCGCTCATCGGGCAGCGTCCGGGCCGCGCTTTCGTGCTCGGCCTGATCGCCGGATTCAGCTTCTGGGGCGTGCACATCTTCTGGCTGACCCTGTACCTCGGCCCTGTGCCGTGGCTGGCCCTCGCCGGCCTGCAGTCGATCTTCTTCGGCCTCGGTGCGATGCTGATCGCGATCGTCTACCGCGTGGCTCCGAGGGTCTGGCCGACCCGCCTCGGCCGCATCGGTCTCGTGCCGATCGTCATCGCGGGCCTCTGGGTGCTGCGCGAGTCGATCACCGCGGTCTGGCCCGAGGGCGGCTTCTCCTGGGGAAAGGTCGCGTTCACCCAATCGGAGAGCCCGCTGGCACCCCTCGTCGCGTGGGTCGGCTTCGCCGGACTGTCCTTCATCATGGTGTGGGTCATCGCCTTCGCCATCCAGCTCGTGCGCGAGAGCAGTATCCCCGTCCTGCGCCGCCTGCTCTGGGTCACTACGGCCGTAGTAGCCATTCTCGCCGTACCCGCCTGGCCTGCCCCCACCCAGGGAACCTCCCGCATCGCCGCGGTCCAGGGCAACTCCGACGCGGGGCTCTTCTCCCAGCGCGCGTTCGGCGACATCCTGAACGACCACATCAGCGAGACGCTGCCGCTCATCGGCCAGAAGGTCGACATGGTCGTCTGGCCCGAGAACGCCTCCGACATGGATCCCACGCGGTACCCCCAGGCGGCCCGCGCCCTGAACTACCTGTCCGAGAAGATGCAGGCCCCCTTCGTCGTCGGCACCATCACCCAGACGGCTGCGGGGGAGTACTACAACTCGTCCCTGCTCTGGAAGGCCGGCCAGGGCGCCACCGACATCTACGACAAGCGGCATCCGGTTCCCTTCGCGGAGTACATGCCGGCCCGGCCGCTCTTTCGGGCACTGGCTCCCGACCTCGTGGATCTGGTGACGCGCGACTACGGCAAGGGCACGACCGATACCGTCTTCGACGTCAACGGCGTCATCGCCGGCATCTCGATCTGCTTCGACATCACCGACGATTCGGTAATGCGCGAAATGATGGGCCAGGGAGCGCAGGTGATTCTCGCCCAGACGAACAACGCCGACTTCGGTCGCACCAACGAAAACCTGCAGCAGCTCTCGATCGCACGGCTCCGGGCCATCGAGACGGGCCGCAGCCTGGTCAATATCTCTACCGTGGGAAACAGCGCCATCATCGGCCCCGACGGCAAGACCATCATCGCCATCGCGCCATATGAGGCCGGGTCGATGATCGCCGATGTGCCTCTGTCCACGACACCGACCCCGGCCACCCTCTTCGGCCAGGGACTGGAACTGCTCATCGGTGGACTCGGGCTCGCCGGGCTCATCGTCGCCGTCGCCCCGAGAATGGGAACGGGAACAAGAGCGGGAACGAAAAAGCGCCCCGGTCGAAGCTGATGCTTCGAGCGGGACGCCCGTCGTACTGCTGATTCCGGATGACCGGTGCGGCTATGCGTCGATCTTCGACTGGCCGCGCCGGGCCCGCAGGAACGTCAGACGCTCCTGAAGCAGTTCCTCAAGCTCTTCGCGGGTGCGACGCTCAAGCAACATGTCCCAGTGACTGCGGGGAACCTTGGTCTCGGTGTGCGCCACGTCGACGAGTTCCGAGCCGACCATGCGCGTTGCCTGGAGGCTGCAGAAGCGGCACTCCCACTGGTCAGGAGCCTCGGCGTCGGCCGAGAAAATCATTTGAGTATCCTTGCCACAGTGCAGGCAGTGATAGTTGTGGGTGATGCGCGGGGAGAAGATGACGCCCTCTTCGCTCTGAAGGCTCTGGCCGCCAAGTCTCATTCCGCGCAAGCTGCGATCCGCCATTGTGTGGTCCTTTCTCGCGATGCAATTACCTGTATAAACCCACGAGTGGGTGCAATCGTTACCGATGGAGCCATTTGTCATGACACTCTCAGGCAACGCTCAGCCCCAGATGGGGGGTCATGGAATGCTATCAGGCCTGAATGGGGGTAAGCCGAGAGCGAGGTCGGCTCTGTCGGTCACGATGCCGTCGATGCCCAGGGCGGCCAGCCGCAGCATGTCGGCAGGCTCGTTCACCGTCCACACATGAATCTCGAGGCCGACCCGGTGCACCGCGGCGATAACCCGCGGGGTGCACACGCTGAGGCGCCCAAGCCGCTCGGGCACCTGGATTGCGCCGATGTCGCGCGTTAAGCCGGGCAGAAAACGCAGCACCCCGAGCTTCGCGGCGAAGAGGATCACGAGAAATGACCGCGCCGATGCGGAGGAGGCAACTCCCGGCAGTTGTTTCAGGGCCCGGCGTCTCCGGCTGTCCGAAAATGACGTCACCAATACCCGTTCTTCGGCACCGCAGTCCTTGATTGCCGCCACCGCGGGAATGACGACGTCGGCCGACTTCAGATCGATATTGAATCGAGCGGCGGGGAAGGCGGCAAGCGCGGCCGCGAGGGTGGGCATGCCCTCGCCCTGCCCGAGGTCCAAGGCGCCGAGCTCCTTCGCCGTGAACGACGAGACCCGCCCGGGGACACCGGCGATCCGAACGAGGTCATCGTCGTGGCAGATCATGGCGATGCCGTCGCGTGACGCGCGCACATCCGTTTCGATGAATTGCGCGCCGGCCTCGACGGCCTGGGCGAAGGCGGCGAGCGTGTTCTCCGGAACGCCCAGCGCGAGGCCGCGATGGGCCAGGACGCGGGGGAGTGGCGGCGCGAAAAACGCCCCTGTTCGCTCGATCTCCGTCATGTCAGGCACAGCCTAGTGACGGATGACGACGAACGACAGGGGCGCGTCTCGGTGATTCCTACTGAGTGTCGGCGGAGGTGCCGGCTGCGGCCGCGCGGGCAGCGGCGACGGCGTCAACCTTGCCGCCGAGTGCTCCGCCGATGCCCTTCAGGGCCTCGGTCAGCTCACTTGGGATGATCCAGAGCTTGTTCGCGCTGCCCTCGGCGAGCTTCGGCAGCACCTGCAGGTACTGGTACGCCAGCAGCAGCTGGTCGGGCTCGCCACGGTGGATGGCGTCGAACACGGTCATGATGGCCTGGGCCTCACCGTCGGCGCGGAGGACCGCCGCCTTGGCATCGCCCTCAGCCCGAAGGATCACGCCCTGGCGGAATCCCTCCGCCTCGAGGATCGCGGACTGCTTCGTTCCCTCGGCGGTCAGGATCACGGCGCGGCGCTCTCGCTCCGCGCGCATCTGCTTCTCCATCGAGTCCTGGATGGAGGCGGGCGGGTCGATCGCCTTGAGCTCGACGCGACCGACGCGAATGCCCCATTTGCCGGTTGCCTCGTCGAGCACGATGCGGAGCTTGCCGTTGATCTCATCGCGGGAGGTCAGCGCCTGCTCGAGGTTCAGTCCACCGACGACATTTCGCAGCGTCGTCGTGGCCAGCTGCTCGACGGCGGTGATGTAGTTGGCGACCTCGTAGGTGGCGGCCCGCGGATCGGTCACCTGGAAGTAGATGACCGAGTCGACGCCGACGGTCAGGTTGTCCGAGGTGATCACCGGTTGCGGCGGGAAGCTGACCACCTGCTCGCGCAGGTCGATCATCGGACGCATGCGGTCGACGAACGGCAGCAGCAGGGTCAGGCCGGGCGTCGCGGTGCGGACGTAACGGCCGAGCCGCTCGATGACCGCAGCCCGGGCCTGCGGCACGATGCGCACCATCCGGGCCAGCACGACGAGCAGGACGGCCAGGAC
>CANFBG010000091.1 GCA_947444785.1 Microbacteriaceae bacterium
ACCGGCCCCCATGCTCAGCTCCCTGCTCGTGATGACGCTGGCGGTGGTCTCGATTGGCCGATTCAGCGAACAGCGGGCCCAGAGCCCCGGTCACGCGGATGCCTCAGAGCCACCCGTTGCCCCGGAGAGGGCGTCAGCAACGCCGTGCGGCACGGAAAGGCGGTGCGGGTCGACGTGGAGATCGAGTCGCGGCAGCTCGATGTTCGACGAGGTCACGCACTCCTGGAGTCGAACCTCCGCCGCCGGGCACACGAGCCTGGTGGCGTGGGTACCCGCGGCGGCAGCGTCGGTTCCGGCCTAGGCCCCGGCCGGCTTCTCGAGAACGATCAGCGCCTGCGCCAGCTGCTCGCGCATCTCGGCGTCGGTGCCCGCCAGGGTGATCTCGACGTGCCGCTCGCCCGAGTCGTCGGTGAGTTCGAGAATGCCCTCAAAGGAGTGCGCCGTGACCTTGATATGCCGGGGAAGAACGCCGCCCAACACCGCCGTTCGCCGAAGGTGGCCCTCCGTCGAGGTGGGGTCGGCATGCTCCCACTCGTCGTACCAGCCGGGCGCGTTGGCATTCAAGACCTCAAGGTTCTTGGCCGAGAGCCCTCCTGCGGCGTGCTGCGCCCGGGCGAAGTGCAGAAACGCCTCCTCCGGGACCTGTTCGAACCACTTCGGATCGGCCTTGGCCGCACCCGCCGCATTCGGCATCAGCGACACGAGGTCAAGCTGCGCGGCCCAGCCGACGGGGCCGGAGGCCACGGCGAACGACCCTGAGGTTTCGGATGCGGTGCTCTCGGAAGAAACGGTCATAGAGGATGAAGCCCTTCGGTCTATAGCTGGGAGTCAGCTGTTCAGCCCTCCACGCTAGCCCAGACGACTCCACGGGGCCTGATCGTTGGCCTACTCTGTTCAGATGTCCGAATCGCCCACGCCACAGGTTTCCGGGCGCGCAACAGCGCGCCGCTGGGGCTGGCTGGCGCTCGGAACAACGGCCGCCGCGATCTTCGTGATCACGTTCTGGCCGACCCCCGTCGACGCGGGCGCCCACGACAGCCTGCAGGCCGCCCTCGCCGCGCTGCACACGGCGGGAGTGCCGGAGGCGGTCGACTACAACGTCGTGGAATCAGCCTCGAACAGCATCATGTTCCTGCCGCTGGGCGCGATCGCTGCCATGCTGCTGCCGCTCCGGCGCTGGTGGATCGCCGTGCTGGCCGGCGTCGTCACCTCCGCGCTGATCGAGCTGGTTCAGCTGCTCTTCCTGCCGCACCGCTTCGCGTCGCTCGCCGACGTGGCGGCGAACACGGCGGGCGCCCTGCTGGGTGCGCTGGCGGTTCTCGCCATCCGCTCGTATCGGGCCGCGTCTTCTCGGGGAGGCGAGCGATGAACGCCCTGCTCGACATCAACATCGCCGAGGGGCCCTTCGTCTTCGTGATGTACGCCCTGTCGATTCTCACGGTCGTCGCGCTGGTTCTCATCCGGCCGAGCACCCGGTGGACCCACAGCGGCTGGGTGGTCGGAGTCTCCTGGGGCATCGTCACCGGCTCGCTCCTGACCTTGGCCCTCGTGTGGTGGCTGATCTATGTCACCGACACGTTCGGCCTCGACCCGACCTGGGTCACCAAGGCCTTCTTCGCCGCCGGCGTCATCGTGCTCACGGTGATCGTCGTCGGCCTGTGGCACGCGACCTGGAAAAGGCGCCTCGCCTCGGTCGGCGCCGCCCTCGTCGTGGTGGTCACCGTGGCCATGGGCATCAACATCGACTTCGGCCAGTACTCGACCATCCGCTCGACCCTCGGCATCAGCGAGTTCGCGGCCGAGTCGCTGCCGCTGCCGGTCGCCACGGCTGTGCCCACCGCAGAGAAGGCGACGATCGCCACGTGGCGCGCGCCCGCCTCGATGCCCGCCGTGGGCCGGGTGTCCTCGGTCGCGATCCCCGGCACGATCTCCGGCTTCGTCGCCCGCAACGCCGTGGTCTACCTGCCGCCGGCCGCCCTCACCGATAACCCGCCGCTGTTGCCGGTGATGGTGCTGCTGTCGGGCCAGCCGGGGATCCCCGACGACATGTTCAACGCTGCCGGGGCCCTGGACGTTGCGAACAAGTACGCGGCGACCCACGGCGGCCTGGCCCCGATCATCGTCGCGCCCGACCAGCTCGGCAGCCGCGACGCGAACCCCATGTGCATCGATTCCCCGCTCGGCAACTCGGCGACGTACCTGACCAAGGACGTGCCGAACTGGATCAGGGCGAACCTCGGTGTGCTGCCCGAGAGAAGCAAGTGGGCCATCGGCGGCTTCTCGCAGGGCGGCACCTGCGCCATCCAGCTCGGCTCGAGCTTCCCGGCGCTGTTCGGCTCCCTGATCGACATCTCGGGCGAGCTCGATGTGAGCATCGGCAGCGTAGCCAAGACGGTCAAGACGGCCTTCGGCGGCGACAGGGCCAGGTACGACGCGGCCCAGCCGCTGGCGACGCTGTCGGCCGGCACCCCGTTCAAGGACACCTTCGCCACCTTCGCGGTCGGCGCCAACGACCACACCTATAAATCAGGCCAGCAGGAGGCCGCCGCCGCCGCGAAGGCCGCGGGCATGAAGACCGACTACTTCGAGGTGGCCGACAGCGCCCACGACTGGACGACCGCGGCGATCGCCACCGACAGGGCCCTGACCGCGACATTCGCCCGCTGGCAGCTCACGCCCGCCACCGACTAGCTCGAGGCGGTGCGGCCGGCAAACCCAGGCCGGCAAACCCAGGCGGGCACGCCCGGCTGGGCTACGCCAGCACCTTCTCGAAGCAGAGGCTGTTGGGGATGGCGCTGCGATAGGGCTCGTAGGCGGGAATGGGCACGAAGCCGAGACGCGTGTACAGGGCCACCGACTCCGGCTGCTTGTCGCCCGTCTGCAGGATGAGGCGTGGGGCCCCCGCCTCGCCGGCGATGCGGATCAGCTCCTCGAGCATCGCCCGCCCGATGCCGCGCTGGCGCTGGCCGCGGTCGATGATGACGCGCTTGACCTCCCAGTCGCCGTCGTGGTGCCGCAGGGCCGCATGACCGATGGGGGTGCCGTCGGCATCCAGCACGAGGATGGTCGACGCGATGCTCGCCACATCGACGTAGAGGGCGGCGGCGATCACCGGGTCCATGCCCTGGGTGCCGGCGGGCTGGTAGCGCTCCGACATCTCCTCGTCCATCACGGCCCGAAGGGCGATGGCCCGCGGGTCGGTATAGGCAACGGATTCAAAGGTGAAGGCTCGCGTGGGGTTCTCAGACATGTCCCCTTCACCCTATGGCCCGATCGCTGTGACCTCGCCCGGCAGCCGCGGACACGGCCCTCGACTAATATTCAGAGGTCCAGACAATGGGGAGAGAGAGTCTATGAAGCTTTCAGTAATCGGATGCGGCTACCTAGGCGCCGTGCACGCGGCCGCCATGGCCGAGCTCGGCCATGAGGTCGTCGGCATCGACATCGACCCCGCCAAGATCGAGGCCCTGGCCGCCGGGCGCGCGCCGTTCTTCGAGCCGGGGCTGCCCGAGATCCTGGTCTCGGCCTCCGCCACCGGGCGACTGCGCTTCTCGACGAGCATGGCGGATGCCGCGGGCGCCGAGGTGCACTTCATCGCCGTCGGCACCCCGCAGAAGAAGGGCTCGCACGCCGCCGACCTGACCTACGTCAACGCCGCCGTCGCGGGGTTGATCCCCCACCTCGCCGAGGGCGACCTCGTGGTGGGCAAGTCGACCGTGCCCGTGGGCACCGCGGCGGAGCTTGCGGCGAAGGTTGCGGCATCGGGCACCGGCGCCCTGCTCGCCTGGAACCCCGAGTTCCTGCGCGAGGGCTTCGCCGTCAGCGACACGATCACCCCCGACCGCCTTGTCTACGGCCTGCCGCCCGAGGCCGCACAGGCCGAGCGCGCGAAGACCCTGCTCGATGGCGTGTACGCCACGGCCCTGGCCGCCGGCACCCCGCTGGTCGTCACCGACTACGCCACCGCCGAGCTCGTGAAGGTCTCGGCCAACGCGTTCCTGGCCACGAAGATCTCATTCATCAACGCCATGGCCGAGATCGCCGAGGTCACGGGGGCGGATGTCACCCAGCTCGCGACCGCGATCGGCCTCGACGACCGCATCGGCTGGAAGTTCCTGAAGGCGGGCGTCGGCTTCGGCGGCGGCTGCCTGCCGAAAGACATCCGCGCGTTCACGGCCCGTGCCGAGGAGCTCGGCCGCGGCGAGTCCGTCGCGTTCCTGAAAGAGGTCGACGCCATCAACCTGCGCCGCCGCCAGCGCGTGGTCGATCTCGCCGTCGAGGCACTCGGCGGATCGGTCTACGACAAGAAGATCGCCGTTCTCGGCCTGGCGTTCAAGCCGCACTCCGACGACATCCGTGACTCGCCGGCCCTCGACGTCGCCGTGCAGCTGCACGGCCTCGGCGCGATCGTCACGGCGACCGACCCGCAGGCGATCCCGACGGCGTCCCGCGTGCACCCGCAGCTCGCCTACGCGGCGGATCCGGCGGCTGCCCTGATGGGTGCCGACCTCGTGGTGCTCGTCACGGAGTGGGACGAGTTCCGGCATATGGACCCGGTGTGGGCCAAGGCCCTGGTCGGCACGGCCAGCATCATCGACGGCCGCAACACCCTGGACGCTGCCGCCTGGCGTGCCGCCGGCTGGACGTACAAGGGCCTCGGCCGCCCCTAGGCAAACGCTGCCCTGGGCACGCACGAGAAAGGCCCTGCCGCCGATTCGAGAGAACCGGCGGCAGGGCCTTTCCTGTGCAGCTAGGCCTCGACGCGCCGGCGCCGGGCGACGACGAGAACCGAGACGATCGCGGTTCCGAACAGCAGCGCCCCACCGGCACCCCAGATGATCAGCGCGGGGACGCCGAAACCGGTGTTGGGCAGGTTGCCGGCGGCCGTGTCGATCGGGAGGACGGTGAGGGTACCCACGGCGATCCGGCCGCTCTCGCCGGTGACGGTGATCGTGAATGTGCCGATCACGGCCGAGGTTGCGACGTAGCTGACAGCGCCCGCGCCGTCGGCGTTCTTCGTGGCCATGGACGCGGCCTTGACGATCGCGAGGCCCACGTTGTCGGGGGCCGAGGCGGTCGTCGACTCTCCCGGGACGAACCCGGTGAAGGTCATGGTCGAGGACCCGTTCACGACGATGGTGACGTCGGGGCCCGTGGTGTATCCGTCGACGGCATGGGCCGCGGCGGCGGGGAGGGCGAAGACCGCAAGAAGTGCGAGCAACGCGGTTGCAATGGTCTTTCTATTCATTTTCGGCTTCCTCTTGTTGATCTGGATCGGGTCGATCCGCCTCGCGTGGGGCTGACTCGACATTAGGCAGGCTCCGAAAGACTTCAGAGCCCTTGCGATTCGGGTTTCCTCATGCTAAAAAGTCGGCGTCGCTCAGTTCACCGCCCTCTCGCATGCGACCTCATGGCTCGTGACGCCCGCCAGTGCGGGCATCGGCGTTCCCGTGAGGGTCACGGCCTTGGCGCCGGGCTCGCCGCCAAGGAATCGAAAAACGAGCACCGTGCTCTCTCCGGGTTTCAGGAGAACAGAAACCCTGCTCAGGGTGTATGTTCCGTCGGGCGAGGCCTGGTAGGCCGCCGGCTTCCCGTCGCGTCGAACGCCCAGGTTGTAGGAGCCCAGGGTCGAGTAGGCGCTGAGGCTGGTCAGGATGTCGCCCGGGGTCACCCCGTACCCGCCGGCGCCCGTGACATACGGCGGCAGGCTCATCGCCGCATCCGGGGGCGCCGTGTTTTCGAGGGTGACCCGCACCTCGTAGTTGGGCAGACGGTCATTGCGGCAGACGGCCGTGCCGGTGGAGAGCCCGACGCTGAGATAGGTGCCCATCTTGGCGCCCGTTCCGTCGTTGAGGTAGACCCCGAACCCCTGGCTGGTCGCCGAGCTCACGGGCAGCGCACCGCCCAGGCTCGTGTCGGCCAGCACCTGCTGTTCGGCGTCGCGGGCGCTGTAGACGAGCACCCTGCCCTCGCCACCCGCCCGGATCAGCGCACGCACCAGCGCCTGGGGGGCGGCCCTTCCCGAGCCCAGGGCGGAGAAGACCTTCGCGGTGACCTGGGCGAAGAACCTGTCCTGATCCAGGGGCTTCGGGTACATCGTGTAGACGTCCTTGAGCAGAAACCTGGCGACGTTCTCGCTCGTGAGGGTCTCCCCGGTATCGAGACGGATGGGCCCGGTCGCGGCCAGCAGATAGCCCAGCGCCACCGGGTCGACCGAGAGCACCCCGTCGGGCGTCACGCCGAAGCGCCGCCGCCACATCTCCGCGGCGATCCGCCCGCTGAGCTCGAACCGGGGGGTGAAGTTCACGTCCTGGATGTACTGGGCCGTGTTCACGCCGTACAGCGCGCGCGTCTCTGTCGGCAGGTCGAGAACGGGCGAGGAAAAGGCCGGAAGATCGGTCGATGAGGCCTGCCTGGCGAGGCTGAACGAGCCGCCGTCGGTGTGCACGAGGGCGAGCGCCCCCGTGATTCCGCCGCTGGAGCGCAGCTCGGCATTGTTCTGGAACAGCAGCACGTAGTTGCGCGGCCCCTCGGCGCCCAGCATCAGGGGCACCAGCCGAACGGCACGATCGAGCCCGTCGGCCGCGCGGGCGGCCCCATCCAGCAGGCCGGCGAGCCGGTCGCGGGCCTCGGCGAGCGGCGGCACGAGGTGCGAGCCGTCGATCGATGCCACGTCGGCCGCACCCGCTGCGAGCGCCGCCCGGGCCCTCGCCGCCTCGGGCCGGGCATCGATCAGCGGCTGCAGCCTGATTCGTGAATCGACCGGCTTGAGATCGGCGAGGCTGACGGTGGCGGCGACGTCGACCAGCGGCAGCACCGCGCCGTGGGCCACCGAATCGGTCGCGGTCACCAGCTCGCGAAAGACCGCCAGGTTCTCTCCCGCCCAAGGCACGAACTCCGCCGCCCGCCAGAGCACGTCACCGGTAAGGGACACCGCCGTCGACGTGTGCCCGGCGAGGGAACGGGCATCCAGGGCAGCGGCCGCACCGTCGCCGTTCAGCACGTCGGCCTGAAGAGCGGATGCGAGGGGGCCGGCCTCCTGGAGTTCGCGCACCGCGGCATACCCGCGGATTCCTACCCATGCTGCGAGAAGGATCGCCGCGGCGGCGAGCCCGAGCCCCACCCGCCGGCCTGTCCTGAGCCACCGGCGACGGCGAATCCGCTTCTGGCGCTCGGTGGCCGCAGCCCGGGCGGCCGGGTCAGTAGGCGCCGTCACGGGCCACCACCGCCTTGGCCGTGCGCCAGAGGATCACGACGTCGCCCATCATCGACCAGTTCTCGACGTAGTAGAGGTCGAGGCGCACGCTCTCGTCCCACGACAGGTTGGAGCGCCCGCTCACCTGCCACAGGCCCGTAACGCCCGGCTTGACCATGAACCGGCGGTGCGCGTCACGCTCGTACTCCGAGACCTCGTCCGCGAGTGGGGGGCGGGGGCCCACGAGGGACATGTGCCCGGCCAGCACGTTCACCAGCTGGGGCAGCTCGTCGAGGCTGAAGCGCCGAAGCACGCCGCCGAGCCGGGTCACGCGGGGGTCGTTCTTCAGTTTGAACAGCACGCGGTTGGCCTGGTCGCCCGGCTCCCTGCGCAGCTCGGGCAGGAGAAGCTCGGCATCCGCCACCATGGAGCGGAACTTCAGCATCGGGAAGGGGACGCCGTTCATGCCGACCCGCTCCTGGCGGAAGATCACCGGCCCGGGACCCGAGAACCTGATGGCGGCGGCGATCACGGCGAGAAAGGGCGACAGGCCGAGGATCAGCACGGCGGCGCCCACGAGGTCGAACGCCCGCTTGGCATTGCGGCTCGCCCCCTCGTAGCGCGGGATCTCGACGTGCATCAGGGGCAGCCCCGCGACGGGCCTCGTTCGAAGGCGCGGTCCGCCGATATCGACCAGCCCCGGCGCCACGATGAGGTGCTGGCGCCCCGGCTCGAGGGCCCAGGTCAGCTCACGCAGCCGGCTTGGCGCGAGGTCGCCGCTGCTGGTGATCATCACCGTGTCGGCACCGCTCGCGGCCATCGACTCGGGAATCCCATCGAGACCGCCCACGACGGGGACCCGGGATCCCGGCAGCTCCCCCGTTTCGTGCCCTTGCGGCAGGCAGGCCCCGACCACGATGAACCCCGAGCCGCTCTTGCGGGCCAGCTCGGTGGCCACGAACAGCGCCGACTCGGCGTTTCCGACCAGGAGCACTCGGGAGCAGAGCCGCCCGCGCTGGCGCTCGGCCACCAGCCACTGCCGCCAGATGTAGCGGGAGAGCAGCAGCGCCAGCACCCCGAGCGGGAAGGCGACCAGGATGTAGCCGCGGGCGACGTCGAACCGGAGCACGAAGGCTGCGATCGCCACGAGTCCGAAGAGTCGCAGGGCGCCCTCGATGATCAGGCTGTACTCCTTCGAGCCCGAGCCGAGCTCGCGCATGCTGCGGGTCTCGAACACCGTCAGCACGAGCATCCACGCCGCGATGAGGGCCACGGAGACCACCCAGTAGCTGACGGAGCTCTCCCCGCGCCGGTCGCTCACGATCGCGTCGAGGGACACCGTGCCGAACCGGGCGATCTGCACGCCGAACACGACCCAGATGAGCACGAGGAGATCGGTCACCACGAGCCGCGCTGCGACCGTGGCCCGCCAGTTCTCGACCGAGTCGCCCCCGGGCAGAACCGGCCCGGCCTGCGCGGCCTGGGTTTCCGTCGCCTCCCGCTGCATCGACTACCCCTTGGTCGAGTCGAGGACGACCTTGCGCGGGGCCTTGGCCTGCAAGGGCACCGCGGCCCCCGGGGAAGCGGAGGCCGCCGCCTTCGCCGCCGGTGGGGGTGATGCGAGGGGGGCCGCAGGGATGGCGTGCAGCTCAGGGCTCCGGAGAACATCGGGGCCATAGCCGTAGCCGTAGCCGTAGCCGCCATACGCATTCGCGTTGGCGCCCTTCGTGGCCAGCATCGTGAGGACGAGCCCCGAGACCGGCGCCTTGATCGTCTCCAGAACGGTGAGCGCCCCCCTCAGCTCGCCCTTGTGGGTTCGGCCCGCGGCGCAGATCACGATGGTGCCGCCGACCAGGCGCGACAGGATCGCGGCATCCGTCACGGGCAGAAGCGGCGGCGCGTCGAAGATGACCACGTCGAACATGCGGTTGAACTCCGCGATGAGCGCGGCCATCGCGGTCGAGCCCAGCATCTCGCTGGGGTTCGGCGGGATCATGCCGGCCGGCAGGACAGAGAGCGATCCCGTTCCCCAGGGCTGGATGACGTCCTGAATCTGGGCCTGGCCGATCAGCAGGTCGGTGAGCCCGACCGCGCCTTCGACGGCCATGTACTCGTCGACCCGGGGACGGCGGAGATCGGCATCCACCAGCAGCACCCGGGAGCCGGCGTCGGCGAGCGCGATGGCCAGGTTCGCCGCGGTGGTGCTCTTTCCCTCGCTCTGCACGCTGGAGGTCACCACGAAGCTTCGGTCGGCGCGGCCGACATCCAGAAAATGCAGGTTGGTTCGTAGCGATCGGAACGACTCGGCGCGGGGGCTTCGCGGGTCGAGGTGCACGATGAGCGGCCTCTTGATGGCCTTGGGGTCGAAGGCGATGCCGCCGATGATCGCCGTATCGGTGATCGCCCGAATGTCCTTCTCGTTGCGGATGCGGTTGTCGAGCAGGTCCCGGAGGATCGCGATTCCGGCGCCCAGGGCCAGGCCGACGATCACCCCCAGCGCGATGTCCACGGGCATGTTCGGGCTCGTGGGCTTCTGGGCGACCGTGGCGTGCTGCACGAGCGTCAGCCGCACCGGGGACTGGGCGCCCGCGGCCGCCGACGACGTCTCGATGCGCTCGACAACCCGGGTGAGGCTGGTGGAGATGCTCGTGGCGATCTGGGCCGCGAGGGCGGGATTGGCGTCGAGAACGGCGATCTCGATGATGGTCGTGTTCAG
>CANFBG010000092.1 GCA_947444785.1 Microbacteriaceae bacterium
ACTGCGTGCCTTCGACCTCTTCCCGCACACGCACCACGTGGAGACCGTCGCCGTTCTCTCGAAGGACTGACCTCACGAGGACTGGCCTTGCGACGGGGTGAGGGAAGCGGCCCGACGTCGTCGGGGGTCTAGCCTACGATCAGGTGTAATACGTGATTGGGGAATCCTATGGGGCCGCTCAGACTGACTGACTTCGTTCGGGTGGCGATGGTCGACGACCACGAGTCCGTTCTCCTGGGGCTCCGGGCGGCCTGCCTGGAGCGTGGCTACGAGGTCGTGGCCGTCGCCGCGACCGTCGCCGAGCTGGTGCGACAGATCGGCGGCCGGCCCGTCGATGTCATCGTGCTCGATCTCAGCCTCGGCGACGGGTCCTCGGTCGCCGAGAACGTCACCGCCGCCCGGGGCACAGGAGCCTCCGTGCTCGCCCACAGCATCGCGGATCGCACCCCGTTGATCCGGGAGGCCTTCGCCGCGGGCGCTGCCGGGGTCATCCCGAAGTCTGCGGCAATGAGCACCGTGATGGCCGCGGTCGCGACCGTCGCCGCCGGGGGAGTGCTGAACAACCTCGACTGGGCCAGCGCGCTCGACGCCGATGCCGAGTTCTCCCAGGTCAAGCTCACGGCACGGGAGCGGGAGGTTCTGCACCTGTACGCCGCAGGACTGCCGCTGAAACTGGTCGCGCTCGAAATGAGCATTGCGGTCACGACAGCACGGGAGTATCTCGACCGCGTGCGGGCCAAATACGTCGAGGTCGGCCGCGCCGCCCCGACGAAGGTCGACCTCCTCAAACGAGCCGTGGAAGACGGCATCCTCGCGCTCGGCCCCACCGGTGCCGTCTAATCCTTCGGGCCTGGACTCCAGCCGCATCCGGATAGAGCGGGTCACGTCGCGCGTCGCGGCCATTTTCGCCCTACTGTTCGTGATGCAGTGCCTGCCCGCTGTTCTCGACTCCGGCAGGTACCTCGACCCCATGGGCTCCGTCGGCATCCCGATCGCTATCTATTGCAGCATTCTGGCGGCCGCCGTAGCGGCCATCCTCGCCCGGGCGGTGCGGCTGGCGGCCGGCATCCAGGCGGTCACATTCGTGCTCGCCCTCGTCGTCTGGCCGCTCACCGTGCGCGACGTCGAGGCCATGGGCGCCCTGTCGCCCTGGCTCTGGTACGTGATCACGCTGGGGATGGCCCTGGCGGTCATCGCCTTCCCGGTCGTCGTGGCGGCGTTCTACATCGCCCTCCTGCCCATTCTCTTCGCGCTGCTCCGCGTTCGGCCCGAGGGCGGCGGGGCAGAGTGGGAGATCGCAGCCCTCGACGCCGTGTACGCACTGATTCTCGGCGCCTTCGCGCTGATCCTGATCACGAGTCTCCGACACTCGGCCGATCGGGTCGATGCCGCCCGCCTTGTTGCGGCCGAACGGTACGCCGTCGCAATCCGCAGCGAGGCACGGGAGACCCAGCGGTCCCTCGTGGATGCCATCCTGCACGACCAGGTGCTCGCGACACTCCTCGTCGCAGCCAAGAGCGAGACCGCCATGGAACGCTTTCTCAGCGTCGGGATGGCGGAGGGCGCCCTGGAGACGCTTCAGTCGTCCGGGCCCTTCGGCGCGGAACTTCGCAGCGTCACTCTGGCCGATATCGGGCAGAGACTGGAGCTTGTGGCTTCTTCCCTGCCGGTGGAGTTCCTCTTCGCTCACGGGGCCGAGCCGGAGCGGTCGGTACCCGGGCATGTCACCGAGGCCGTGCTCGCGGCCGCAACCCAGGCGATGGTCAACAGCATGCAGCATGCGGGCTCCATCAGGGTCGACGCCATCGGGGTCGGCACCGCAGCGGATGCGACCGGTCATCTTCTGGAACCGGTGCGAACGGTGGCGATCGGCACCGACGGCGATCAGGGAATCATGATTCTCGTCGCCGACTCCGGACAAGGATTCGACCTGGATTCGGTGTCGGCACACCGCCTCGGCCTGCGAGTCTCGATCCGAGAGCGGATGGCCGCCGTGGGCGGCAGTGTGGCCGTGAGATCTGTCCCGGGGGCCGGTACCTCGATCGCGATCACCTGGCCGGAGCCCCGCGGATGATCGCCACCCCCCGAGCCCTCATCCTGATTCTGGCCGCGTCATTCTCGAGCTATCACGTCGTGCTCGGGATTCACTCCCTAGGCATCCCGACCTCGCCCTGGCCGGCCGTGGCCGCCCTCCTGCTGTATTGCGGCGCCTCGATCCTCAGCCTCTGGCCGAGGAGGCAGACCCGGATGCCGACCTGGTTGGCCATGGTCGACATCCTTGTCGGGGCGGCCATGACGCTGCTGGTGTTCTCGCAGCTCGACGCGAGCAGTGACAACGGCTACGCGACCTGGTCTGTCGCGGCCTTCGCGACGCTCATGGTGATCACCGCCGTGCGGCGGCGGCCAGGCTTCGCGTGGATCGGAATCGGACTGTTGGCGGCGGCGGTGACGGTTTGGGCGGGGCCGTTGGCGCTGACGACGATCGGCGTCGTCGGCGGTGCCGTCTGGGTCGGGGTCGCCCACGCCCTCTCCCTCGCGCTTGCGGCCGGGCTTCGAGAGGCCCAGCAGTTCGAAGCCGCGGGCAGGTCTGCCGACCAGTGGCAGGCGGGCCAGGAGGCGATGCTGTTCGAAAGGCAGGGGCGCCTGCTGCAGATGAACTGGCTTGCGGCGCCGATGCTTCGGGCTGTCATCGCCGCCGACGGGCAGCTCTCGGAGATTCAGCGACGGGAGTGTCTTCTCCTGGAGGCGGCCATTCGGGACGAGATCAGGGGGCGCAGGCTGCTCAGCAGTGAAATGCGCACCGAGGTCATGGCGGCCAGGCGCCGGGGCATCGAGGTCTCGCTCCTTGACGATGGCGGACTTGACGAGCTGGGCGAGCCTGAGCTCGAGGTCGTCTTGAATGAACTGGCCCGGGAGGTGCGGAAATCGGGCGCCGATCGACTCGTCATCAGAACAGCAGCGGCGCGCTCAGACACCGCCGTCACGGTGGTCGGTCTGACCGCCGCGGGCGATGGGATGGCGAGCGCTCTCGGCTGGGCGGCCGACCTTCTGGCCGACCCCGATGCCATCGAGGACCGACTCGACCTGTGGCGAGAGATCCCCCGACCTCCCGCTCACATCTGACACCCCGCGGACTAAACCGCAGTCGCAACGTGTTTACCCTCAGTAACGTGCGACCTGACTTCAGCCCCTACGGTGAACAGCGGGCTGTGCCAAGCATGCCCCCGAACGGGAGTCGCCGCAAGTGGGCACAAATGAGGACAAAGGGACAAATGTCGCTTTGCACGATTTTCGCTCGTGCTATCCCCGGTCGGAGACTGCTAGAGGGCACGCCGCCATTGCCCTGGGCCGGGACGGATCTCGCCGCGGACCGCGCGCTTGGCCCCGGAATTCCAGCCCTGGGCGACGTTCTGCTCGTCTGAATCCCCGTTGAGGGACTCCTCTGCAGCGGCCGCCCGGATGACCGCGGTGACCGCTGCGATCTCCGCCGCCGAGAGGTTCGGCGTGAGGATGGAGAGCTCCACAATCGGCTCCCCTTCGGGGGGTGCCTCGACTGAATCGATCACAGTGGAATGTTGCCGTGCTTCTTGGGCGGCAGCGTGGCGCGCTTGGTGCGAAGCGCCCGCAGTGCCTTGATGACCGCGACCCGGGTGGCGGCCGGCTCGATGACCCCGTCGAGCTCGCCGCGCTCGGCTGCGAGGAAGGGGCTGGCGACGTTGTAGGTGTACTCGTTGGCGAGTCTCGTGCGCACGGCTGCGACATCCTCGCCATCCGCTTCGGCCTTCTTGATCTCGTTGCGGTAGAGGATGTTCACGGCACCCTGGCCGCCCATGACGGCGATCTCGGCGGTCGGCCACGCGAGGTTCATGTCGGCGCCGATCTGCTTCGAGCCCATGACGATGTACGCTCCGCCGTAGGCCTTTCGGGTGATGACGGTGACGAGCGGCACGGTGGCCTCGGCGTAGGCGTAGAGCAGCTTTGCGCCGCGGCGGATGACTCCGGTCCACTCCTGGTCGGTGCCGGGCAGGTAGCCGGGAACGTCGACGAGCGTCAGGATCGGGATCGAGAACGCGTCGCAGAAGCGCACGAAGCGGCTGGCCTTTTCCCCGGCCTCGATGTTCAGGGTGCCGGCCATGGCGTTGGGCTGGTTGGCGACGATGCCGATGGAGCGGCCCTCGACGCGAGCAAAGCCCACGAGGATGTTCGGCGCATACAGCGGCTGGGTCTCGAGGAAATCGCCGTTGTCGACGATGTGCTCGATGATCGTGTGCATGTCGTAGGGCTGGTTGGGCGAGTCGGGGATGATCGTGTTCAGCTTGCGGTCGGCATCCGTGATCTCGAGCTCGACGTCGCTCTCGTAGATCGGCGGGTCGCTGAGGTTGTTGTCCGGCAGGAAGCTGATCAGGCTGCGGGCGAAGTCGAGGGCGTCCTCCTCGTCGCTGGCGAGGTAGTGGGAGACGCCGGAGACCGAGTTGTGGGTGAGGGCGCCGCCGAGCTCCTCCATGCCGACATCCTCGCCGGTGACGGTCTTGATGACGTCGGGGCCGGTGACGAACATCTGGCTGGTCTTGTCGACCATGATGACGAAGTCGGTCAGCGCGGGGGAGTAGACCGCGCCGCCGGCTGCCGGGCCCATGATGATGGAGATCTGCGGGATGACGCCCGAGGACTGAGTGTTGCGGCGGAAGATCTCGCCGTACTTGCCGAGGGCCACGACGCCCTCCTGGATGCGCGCTCCGCCGGAGTCGAGCATGCCGATGATGGGCACGCCGGTCTTCAGCGCCAGGTCCATCACCTTGATGATCTTCTCGCCCGCGACCTCGCCGAGGGAGCCGCCGAAGATGGTGAAGTCCTGCGAGTAGACGGCGACCTGGCGGCCGTGGATGGTGCCGGTGCCGGTGACGACCGCGTCGCCGTAGGGCCGGGACTTCTCCATGCCGAACGCGACGGTGCGGTGGCGCACGAACTCGTCGAGCTCGACGAAGGATCCGTGATCGAGAAGCTCGGTGATCCGCTCGCGTGCGGTCTTCTTGCCCTTGGCATGCTGCTTGGCAATGGCGGCCTCACCGCTCGCGGTCACCGCCTCGTGGTACCGGTTCTTCAGGTCGATCAGCTTGCCGGCCGTCGTGTACATATCGGGCGCCTGTGGGGTTACGTCTTCGCTCACGCCGTTCACTCTATCGCCCAGCCCCATCCGGGCGCGCGTAGGGTGTGGGCTATGAAACTCCCACTGAGCCAGGCCCAGACCCCCCGTCTCGAGTGGCTGCCGAGCGTCGAAAGTACGAATGACGCCCTGAGGGAACGCGCCACCGGTGCGGATGCGGCTGGCTGGGTCGACCTCGCGGCCCTCGTCACCGACACCCAGACCAAGGGTCGCGGCCGTCTCGGTCGCGAGTGGGTCGCCCCGGCGGGCAAATGTCTCGCGGCCTCGGTGCTGTTGCGGCCGCGGACTCCCGCCGGCGCCGGCCTGCCGATGGATGCGCTGGGCTGGCTGCCGCTGCTCGCGGGCGCCGCGATGACCGGGGCCATCCGCTCGCTCGTTATCGCCGCCGCCGATTCGGCCGCCGTGGACGCGAGCCAGGTGGCACTGAAATGGCCCAACGACGTGTTGATCGACGGCCGGAAGGTCTGCGGGATCCTCGGGGAGCTGCTGCCGGACTCGGGTGTGGTGCTCGGAGCCGGGGTGAATCTCGCACTTCGCCCCGAGGAGCTTCCCGTAGCCACGGCGACCTCCCTGTCGATCGAGGGCATCCTCGACGAGCTCCCGCCGGCCGACCTGCTGGATCGGGTTCTGGCCGCCTATCTCTCTCACTTCCGTCGCCTGTACTCGGCGTTCGTCGAGAACGAGGGTGATGCCCTGGCCAGTGGGCTGCATGCCGAGGTGAGCCTGCTCTGCTCAAGCATCGGCAGTTCCGTGCGGGCCGAATTGCCGGGCGAGCGCGAGGTGGTAGGGATCGCCCGGGGAATCGATGGCTTCGGCCGCCTGGAGATCGAGCAGGCCTCCGACGGCGAGCTCGTCGTCGTGTCGGCGGGCGACGTGACACACCTGAGGCTCTAGCCGCTTTAATGAGTGCATGACCGCGTTGAACGAGACCGAGCCGGAACAGGTGATCGCGCGGTTCCGATCCCACGGTCGCCGGCTCGCCGGCCCCGTTGTCATCGCCATCCTCGTGGCCGCCGCCACGGGCTACATCGCCGGCCGCCTGCCTGAGCCATGGATGAATCAGGCGGTCCTGATTCTCGCGGCGGTTCTCGTTCTCGTCTTCGCCGTCGTGCCCGTCATCGCCTGGCTTGCGCATCGCTACGTCGTGACGACGCGAAGGATAATCCTGCGTCGCGGTCTCCTCGTGAACACGCGGCGCGACTTTCTGCTCTCCCGGGGAATCGATGTGACGCTCGAGCGCCGGGGGCTGCAACATCTCTTCCGCTCGGCCGACATTCGGGTCACCGGCGCTTCGGGCATCGGCGTGCTGCTGACCGATGTGCCCGCGCCCGACCTCGTGCTGCAGGCCATCCTCGATCTGAGTGAGCAGCGGCCGCGGGACGCGGCCGTGCCCGAGCCGAACCCCTGGGCAACCCGTGGAGAGACAAGGCCTTTCCCCGACGTTAGGCTGGAATCGTGACTATTCGCGTGGGTGTAATTGGTGGCGGACAACTGGCCAGGATGATGATTCCTGCGGCGGTGAACCTCGGGATCGAGCTGCGGGTGCTGGCCGAGAACGTCGGCTCCTCCGCTGAACTCGCGGCCTACGCGGTCGGCGACTACCTCGACAAGGACACCGTGCTGGAGTTCGCCGCCGGGGTCGACGTCGTGACGTTCGATCACGAGCACGTTCCCCAATCCGTTCTTCGAGCCCTCGTCGAGGCCGGCCACGCTGTCAATCCGTCTCCCGACGCGCTTCGTTTCGCCCAGGACAAGATCGTCATGCGGCAGAGGCTCGCCGAGCTCGGCGTGCCGATCCCCGAGTGGGCGGCCGTTTCCAGCGAGGCCGAGCTCGATGACTTCATCGCGGCCAACGGCGGCTCTGCGGTCGTCAAGACGCCGCGTGGGGGCTACGACGGCAAGGGCGTGCGGGTCGTCACTGCCGGCGCCCAGGCCGCCGACTGGTTCCGCATCATGGCCGAGGATGGCCGGGGCGGCGCCCTGCTCGCCGAGGAGAAGGTCGACTTCCGGCGTGAACTCGCCCAGCTCGTCGCTCGGAGGCCGTCCGGCGAGATCGCCTACTGGCCCGTCGTGGAGACGGTTCAACTCGAGGGCGTCTGCGCCGAGGTCATCGCGCCGGCTCCCGGCAGCCTGGGCCGCGTCGCGGATGTCGCCGCGGATATCGCCACGATGATCGCCGAGGGCGTGGGCGTGACCGGCGTGCTCGCCGTCGAGCTGTTCGAGACGACAGACCAGCGCCTGCTCGTGAACGAACTCGCAATGCGCCCGCACAACAGCGGCCACTGGACGATCGACGGATCCACTACCAGTCAGTTCGAGCAGCACCTGCGCGCGGTCCTCGACCTCCCGCTGGGGGCGACCGGCAGCCGCGACGCGTTCAGCGTGATGGTCAACATCCTCGGCGGGCCCAGCGAGGGTTCGCTGGCCGACCGTTATCCGCTCGCGTTCGCCGAGGCGCCGATGGTGAAGTTCCACAACTACGGCAAGGCGCCGAGGCTCGGCCGAAAGGTCGGTCACGTCACCGCCGGCGGCGACGATCTCGACGACGTTGCCTTCATGGCGCGTGCCGCGGCGGCGTTCTTCACCGACTGACCAATACGATTGCGTCGTGACAGATAACTTTTCAGTGCCCGCAGCCGGCCCCCTCGTCGGCGTCGTCATGGGAAGCGACTCCGACTTCACCGTGATGAGCGACGCCGTGCAGGTGCTCACCGACTTCGGCATCGCCCACGAGGTACAGGTGCTCTCCGCGCACCGCACCCCGGAGAAGATGATCGCGTACGGCAAGTCGGCACGCGACCGGGGGCTCAAGGTCATCATCGCGGGTGCCGGCGGTGCGGCCCACCTGCCCGGCATGATCGCATCCGTCACGACGCTGCCCGTGGTCGGCGTTCCCGTGCCGCTCAGCCGTCTCGACGGCCTTGACTCGCTGCTCTCCATCGTGCAGATGCCCGCGGGAATTCCCGTTGCCACGGTGTCGATCGGTGGGGCGAAGAATGCCGGCCTCCTCGCCGTCAGCATTCTCTCGACTTCCGATGTCACGCTTGAATACAAACTTTCCGCCTATCGCACTGAGCTCGATCAGCTTGTCGAGCAGAAGAACCAGGACCTGCAGTCGCGCCTATGACGCCTCGCCAAGACACCGACGGCCGCGGGCGGCCCATCCGCTACCCGGACGTCGCCTCCCCCCGTGTGATGACGACCCGGGCGTGGTACCTGGTGATTCTGAACTTCCTGATCCCGGGTGCGCCCCAGGTTCTCGCGGGCAGCCGCCGACTCGGCCGGTTCGGCCTGTTCTTCACCCTGTTGCTCTGGGGTCTCGCCGCCGTGACCGCGGTCATCTACCTCATCTGGCCCCAGGTGATCTTCTCGATCGTGACCCTCGAGTGGACCCTCACTGCGGTTCAGGGGTTCCTGACCTTCTTCGCCGCCCTCTGGCTGATCTTGACGCTGGACACGCTCCGGCTGGTGAGAATGGTGCGCATCCGACCGCCGATGCGGGCCATCGTCTCGTTCTTCACCGTGGCGCTTCTGCTCGGCACGGCCGGTTCCGCCGCCTACGGTGCCTACCTCGTCAACGTGCAGCGCGGACTGGTCTCGAGCATCTTCAACGTGCAGGCCGCCGCGGAGCCCCCCGTGAACGGGCGCTACAACATCCTGCTGCTCGGCGGCGACGCCGGCCCCGACCGCGACGGGCTCCGGCCTGACAGCCTCTCCGTGGTGAGCATCGAGGCGGATACCGGCAAGGTCACGATGGTCGGCGTGCCGCGCGACCTCGAGAACACCCCGCTGGCCACGACATCCCCCCTGTCGGGCTCCGACTACGCCCCCGACGGCAGCTATGACTGCGGCAGTGATTGCCAGATCAGCTTCCTGTACTCGCGCGTCATGGCATTCAGCCAGGACCTGTATCCGGATGCCGCGGCCAAGGGCTCGAACGCCGGCGTCGAGGCCACCAAGGATGCCGTCGAGGGTGCCCTCGGTATCAGCCTGCAGTACTATGTCCTGATCGATATGCAGGGCTTCGCTGACCTGATCGACGCCCTGGGCGGTGTCGACATCAACGTGGCCGAGCGGCTTCCCATCGGCGGCGACGAGCAGCTGAACGAGGTCGAGGGCTGGATCGAGGCCGGCCAGCAGCACATGGATGGCGCGACGGCCCTCTGGTATGCCCGCAGCCGTCACACCACCAGCGACTATGACCGGATGCAGCGCCAACGCGTGCTGCAGGCGGCCATCCTGACCCAGTTCTCCCCGGTGAACGTCCTGTCCAAGTTCCAGGGCATCGCCGAGGCCGGAGCCCAGGTCGTAAAGACCGACATCCCCCAGTCGACACTCGCCTATTTCATCGACCTCGCCATGAAGAGCAAGGGTCAGAAGATCGACACCGTCGAACTCGTGCCGCCGGATGTCGACCCCCAGGCGCCGGACTTCACCGCGATCCACCAGAAGATCGCCGACGCCCTGGTGCTCAGCACGGCAAAGTAGGCGGAATCAACTGTGCTCCCTGCGGTCTTCTGGGGCACCGCGCACCGCACACGGAAGACCGCACGGCCACTTCTGGCCTGCGGATGCGGCGCTAGATGTCGGCGTGCAGCTGCCAGACCTTCTCGGCCGAGTCGCGCCAGCTGAAGGCGCGGGAGCGGTCGAGCCCGCGGACTGCGAGGTTCGCGCGCAGCTCGGTGTCGGTCAGCACGCGGGTGATG
>CANFBG010000093.1 GCA_947444785.1 Microbacteriaceae bacterium
GCGGTGCTTACCCGACGACTGCGGGCGCGTCCCTGCCCGGGCTGCTTGGGCTCCGGAAGCGCATCCAGAACGGAGTCCAGGAGGACCTCGGCGTCATGGGTGCTGATTCGACGTCGGTTCGTGGCCGTGAGGGCCACCGGGATCTCAAGGATCGAGAGCTCCGGACGCTCGGCTGCCGTCTCTCTGACAGGAGCGGACCGAACAGGCTCGGTGGCCGCGGTCTCCCCGGTGAAAGATTCAGGGGCGGCCGATTCGGCCTCGGCGGTGTCCTGCCCCACGGTCTCCTGCCCCACGGTCTCCTGGCGCGGTGACCGCGAACGACGGCTTCCACGACGGCCTCGCGGTGCCGACTCGCTCGGCTCGGACTCAACGCCGGACGGGAGGGTCGTGGCAGTCTCCTGCTGAACCGCCCGCGCGGACTCGTCGACGGCCGACTCATCCGGTGCCGAGTCGGACTGGCCAGCATCGCCCTGGTCCGCGTTTCGGCGGCCGCCGTTTCGCTGGTTTCCCCCGCGCTGGCTGCCGGTGCGCTGCCCCGAGTTTCGCTGGCCTGACGTGCCGTTCGACCTCGTCGACTCCTCGGTTGTGGGCGCCGCCTCGGTTTCACCCTCGGCCGCAGCGAGCTGCTCCGAGGAAACGACCTCGACAGGGCCCGTGTTGGTGTGGATGGTTGACGCGGCGATCTGGGCCAGGGCGCTCTTCGCGCCATCCGTGATTCCGTGCGTCTTCACGGCCGGGGCCACGTTCGAGGAAGAATTCGCGCCCGAGGCCTGGCCGTTGGAACCGGAGCGGGCCGATCGGCGGCGATCCTGCTGGCCGCCGGCGGTGCCGTTGGCTCCCGGAGCGAGAGCACTGCGGTGCTTCAGGACCGGGTCGTGATGCACGATCACCCCGCGGCCGGCGCAGGTCTCACACGCCTCGCTGAATGATTCCAGAAGGCCGAGACCGAGCTTCTTGCGGGTCATCTGAACGAGTCCCAGCGAGGTGACCTCGGCGACCTGGTGCTTCGTACGATCCCTCGACAGGCACTCCACGAGCCGGCGAAGAACGAGGTCGCGGTTCGTCTCCAGCACCATGTCGATGAAGTCGACGACGATGATGCCGCCGATGTCTCGAAGACGCAGCTGGCGAACGATCTCCTCTGCGGCCTCGAGGTTGTTCTTGGTGACCGTCTCCTCGAGGTTTCCGCCGGAGCCGACGAACTTTCCCGTGTTGACGTCCACAACGGTCATAGCCTCGGTGCGGTCGATCACGAGGGAGCCGCCGGAGGGAAGCCAGACCTTGCGCTCGAGCGCCTTCTCGATCTGCTCCGCGATCCGGAACTCGTCGAACGCGTCGCGCTCGCCCTCGTAGCGCTCGACGCGGTCGAGCAGGTCGGGGGCGACCTGGCTCAGGTAGGTCTCGATCGTGCTGCGCGCGTCGTCACCCGCGATGACCAGCCGGGCGAAGTCCTCGTTGAAGACGTCTCGCACGATCTTGATCAGGAGATCCGGCTCGCTGTGCAGCAGTGCCGGGGCCTGGAGCTTCTGGGTCTGCTCGCTGATGGTGGACCACTGCGACGTGAGGCGGTTGACGTCGAGCGTCAGCTGCTCCTCGGTGGCGCCCTCGGACGCCGTGCGCACGATGACTCCGACGTTCTCGGGCAGGACCTCCTTGAGGATCTTCTTCAGCCGGGCGCGCTCGGTGTCGGGAAGCTTGCGCGAAATTCCGCTCATGGAGCCGTTCGGCACATAGACGAGGTAGCGACCGGGCAAGGACACCTGGCTGGTGAGGCGGGCACCCTTGTGCCCGACCGGGTCCTTGGTCACCTGCACGAGAACTGTCGCACCGGGCTTCAGCGCCAGCTCGATGCGGCGCGGCTGGCTTCCTGTGGGGCTGTCGGCAGCCGCGGCGTCCCAGTCGACCTCGCCGGAGTACAGGACCGCGTTGCGTCCGCGGCCGATGTCGACGAATGCAGCCTCCATGCTGGGCAGGACATTCTGGACCTTGCCGAGGTAGACGTTTCCGATGAGAGATGCATCCTGCGCCTTGGCGACGTAGTGCTCGACGAGGACGCCGTCTTCAAGAACGCCGATCTGGATCTTGTTGTCTTTCGCGCGCACGACCATGACGCGGTCGACCGACTCTCGCCGGGCAAGGAACTCCGCCTCGGTCACGACCGGGCGTCGACGTCCGGCATCGCGACCGTCGCGGCGGCGCTGCTTCTTGGCCTCGAGTCGGGTCGAGCCCTTGATGCGCTGCGGCTCGGTGATCAGCTCGGGCTCGGGGCGGGGCGTGCGAACCTTGACGACGGTGTTGGCCGGGTCATTCTCGCTCGGTGCGTTGTCTTCACCGGAGCGGCGACGGGAGCGACGCCTGACGGTGGGCTCGTCGAAGTCTGACTGGCGGTCGTCGTACGGACCCTGGCGGTCCTCACGGGACTGCTGGCCGCCTGCGCGCGGGGGCAGGGGCGGCAGCGGAAGGATATCCGGGGCCTGGAAGAAGAGCGACGTGGTCGCACGCGGCTGCTGGAGGGCAGGCGGCTCGACTGCACTGCTCTGCGGGGCGAGCGGGGCGAGACCCGGGTGCTCCTCGTCGAATTCGACGGGAGCAGGCACGACTGCAGCCGCCTCGACGGCTACGGGCTCAACCGGCCCGGAAACGACGACGGCCGCCTCGTCTTCGGCAGGCGCGGGCGCCGCGGAGGCACCCTTTGCGGGCCGGCGAGAACCGAAGAGCTTCTTCTTGCGCACCGGCCCGGCAGTCTCGGGCACGCCCGAGGATTCGGTGTTCTTGTTGTCTGATGATCCGTTGTCTTCCACCATTACTGGTGCACTCCTTGGCCGAACCTGTGGCCGCGACCACCGTTCAGGTACTCTCTCGTGCCAGCCGCCCGCTTTAGCGAGCCACTCGCAAATCCTTTACACCGTGCAGACCGGCCTGAGGCTCTGGTCATCTTCCTGGTGTACTTCTTTGGAACTGTTTCGTTCGAAACCATTATGCAAAAATCTTCGGATCTGGCGTCTGACCATGCGGTCTGGCGCGTCGTGTCCGACAAGCCTTCGTTGGCGTTTCTCCGGACGCGGCCCGAGAAACTATTTTCAATTGTCGCACGCATTCTCATAATGTGCTTTTAGTGCTGTGCGATAATCCGAGCGTGACGGAAATTCAGCAGCAGACCAAGCGCCCTATCTACTTCGCAATCTTCCTTATCGTGGCTGGTGTCATCGGCTGGTTCGCCGCCTTCGACCTCACGCTCGAGAAGATTCAGACCCTCATAAATCCGGAATACAGTCCGTCATGCAACATCTCGCCGCTCGTTCAGTGCGGGCTGAATATGAGCAGCAACCAGGGCTCGGTCTTCGGATTCCCCAACTCGATCATCGGCGTGGCCGCATTCATGGCCCCGATCTTCGTCGGTGTGTCCATCCTCGCCGGTGCGCGGTTCGCCCGCTGGTACTGGATCACCTTCAACGTCGGCATGCTGGGGGCGATCGCGTTCGTCGGATGGCTCTCCTACGAGAGCATCTTCGTGCTCGGCACACTCTGCCCGTACTGCCTCGTCGTGTGGTCGGTCGTCATTCCGCTGTTCTTCTACCTGAGTGTGTTCAACCTCAAGGAGGGCCACTTCGGCAACGGCGAGCGGTCGCGCGACCTGTTCCGCCAGGTCTACCCGTGGACGTGGATCCTGGTTCTCCTGGGCTACATGGTGATCGTCGTCGAGGCGCAGCTTCGCCTCGACGCGATCACCAGCATCTTCTTCCGCTAACCCCTAGGCGAACCAGAGGGCGAGCTCGCGCTCGGCCGACTCGACAGAGTCGCTGCCGTGCACGAGGTTCTGCTGCACGCGCAGTCCCCAGTCGCGACCGAGGTCGCCCCGGATCGTTCCGGGTGCCGCCGTCGTGGGGTCGGTCGTGCCGGCGAGCGAGCGGAAGCCCTCGATGACGCGGTTCCCGGCGATGCGGATGGCGACGATCGGGCCGGACTCCATGAACTCGATGAGTGGCTCGTAGAACGGCTTGCCCTCGTGCTCGGCGTAGTGCGCGGCGAGCAGCTCACGGTCTGGCACAACCAGCTTGATGTCGGTGAGCTGGTAGCCCTTGGCCTCGATGCGGCTGAGGATCTCGCCGGTGAGGTTGCGAGCGACGCCGTCGGGCTTGACGAGAACGAGGGTTTCTTCGCTGGAGATTGTCATGAGGTGTCCTTTCGAGGAACTTGAATGGGTGAAGAGAAAAAGTTGAGCGCTACAGCGCGTTGTTCTCGCGGTCGATGGCCGCGCCGCGGATCATGCAATAGACCCACATGCCGCCGAACATGGCCCCGACGATGACCATCAGGGGAACGAGGATGGCCGTAGCCAGGATGAGGACCTGCAGCACCCAGCCGGCGATGAAGGCCCACGGGTAGCGAAGAAGCCCCGCGGTTGCCACGAGTGCGACGCAGAGGAGCCCGCCGCCCACCAGCGCGGGGACGGGGGGCAACGCCCCCAGTCCGAAGATCACGAGGGCGGCAAGGAACATCACGACGGATTCGAACCCCAGGACGATGGAGCCGAGCATGCGCTTCACCGAGCGTCGGGGGGCCGGCGTGCCGGCCGGGGCGGATTCAGCGGTCACGGCTTCCAGCCTTCCTTCTTGGCCAACCCGATGGCATCGCCGACGAGGGTGATCGATCCGGTGATCAGAACGGCGCCGCGGGGCGATTCCCCGGCCTGTTCCCGCGCGAGCTCGATGGCGCGGCGGGGGTTGATCTCGACGCTCACCCGGTCCCGGCCCACGATTCCGACGACGATTCCGGCGAGCTCGTCCGCGTCGATGCCGCGCTCCGAGGGGGCCTCGGTCACGATGAACTCCGTCACCACATCCGCCAAGGCGGTGACGATCCCCACGACGTCCTTGTCGGCAAGGATTCCGAGGACTGCGATGACACGGTCGAAGGTGAAGTACTCGGAGATGGCGGCCGCCAGAACCACGGCTCCGCCCGGGTTGTGGGCGGCATCCACCAGCACGGTCGGCTCGGTGCCGATCAGCTGCAGGCGTCCCGGGCTCGTTGCCGTGGCGAGGCCCTCCGTGACGACGTCCTCGGCGAGGGCCTGGGTGCCTCCACCGAGGAATGACTCCACCGCAGCGACGGCGACCGCCGCATTCTGGGCCTGGTGGGCGCCGTACAGCGGGAGGAACACGTCGCGGTAGCTGCCGGCGATCCCCTTGATGGAGATGACCTGGCCGCCGACTCCGACGCTGGTGGAGATGAGGCTGAAGCCCTCGCCCTGGGTCTGGATGCTCGATTCGGTGAGTTCCGCGGCACGCACGAGCTCGATGAGGACCTCGGGATCCTGGGTTGAGGTCACGACGTGCGAGACCGGCTTGATGATTCCGCTCTTGGTGAGCGCGATCTCCTTGACGGTGTCGCCGAGGCGCTTGGTGTGATCCAGCGAGATCGGTGTGAAGACGGCGACCTGGCCATCGGCGACGTTCGTCGAGTCCCACTCCCCGCCCATCCCGACCTCGATCACGGCCACATCGACGGGTGCATCGGCGAAGCAGGCGAACGCCAGCACGGAGAGCGCCTCGAAGAATGTGATGCTCGGCTCGCCGGCGATCAGCAGTTCGGCGTCGACCATCTCGATGAACGGCACGATGTCGTCCCAGTTCGCAGCGAGTGCCTCATTCGTGATCGGCTCGCCGTCGATGGTGATGCGCTCGTTGAGGCGCTCTAGGTGCGGGCTGGTGAAGAGGCCCGTTCGCAGCCCGAGGGCCCGCAGCAGGCTCTCGATCATGCGGCTCGTGCTGGTCTTGCCGTTGGTGCCGGTGATGTGGATTATCGGGTAGGACCGCTGCGGGTCGCCCAGAAGCTCGACGACGCGGCGGGTCGCCGACAGGCGCGGCTCCGGCGCACCCTCGCCGATGCGGGAGTAGAGCGCCGCGATGACGGCGTCGCCCTCCGCGATGAACTCGTCGACGAACTCGTCGTCATCGGAGTGATCCAGCGGGCCGAGATAGCTCGAGGACTCGGGCTTATCCGAGTCAGAGGGGCGATCGAAATCGAAGGGATCAGACATTGAAGATTCCTGACTGCCGGCTGACGGCGACGACGAAGAGGTCGGCATTGGAGTATTTCTCGGCCTCGACCTGGGCGACATGCTCGGGGGCCACGGCGGTCACACTGCCGATCCACTCGCTCGCCAGACCGCCTCGATGCCCGTCGAGCAGGGAGGCCTCGGCGGGGCCGGTGATGGTGAAGCTGGTGGCGAGCGTCTCCTGGGCGACGTCTACGGTACTGACGCTGCGGAGGGCTGCGGCATCCGCCTCGGAGAAGAAGACCAGGTCGAGGTTGATGCGGTCGCTGACGTCGAAGCCGGCCGCCTTGCGCGTGTCCTGGATGGCGCGGATGACGTCGCGAGCGAGGCCCTCCGCCTCAAGCTCCGGGGTCATCGCGGTGTCCAGCAGCGCGAAGCCCCCGCCGGGCAGCAGCGCGAGGGCGGTATTGCCGGCGTTCTCGCCCGTGGACTGGGTCTCGAGCACCAGCTCGAACTCCCCCTCGACGAGCTCGATGCCGCCGGCCGTGACGATGCCGTCGGCAAGCGACCAGTCGCCCCCACGGGCTGCCGCGATGACCTGCTGCACCTGCTTGCCGAGACGCGGACCTGCCACGCGGGAGTTCACCGTGAGGCGCGAGGTGATGCCGAAGTCGGCGGCGCTCGTCGGGCCCTGCTCGACGAAGGTGACACTCTTCACGTTGAGCTCGTCGGCCAGGATCGACTCGAAGCGGGCGATGCCGTCGACGTTCAGGGCCACGATCGTGAGGTTCGCGAGGGGCAGCCGCACGCGCAGGCCACTCTGCTTGCGCAGCGACAGCACGGTGGAGCTGATGTCCCTGACCTGGTCCATGGCGTGCACGAGGCCGGGGTCGGCCGGGAAGAGGTTCTCGTCGGGCCAGTCGGTGAGGTGGATGCTTCGCCCACCGGTGAGGCCCTTCCAGATCTCCTCGGTGACGAGCGGCAAGAGGGGTGCTGCTACGCGGGTCAGCGTCTCGAGCACCGTGTACAGCGTGTCGAACGCATCGGTGTCGGTGCCGCTCCAGAAGCGGTCTCGGGAGCGGCGCACGTACCAGTTGGTCAAGACGTCGGCGAAGTCGCGGAGCTTCGCCGCGGCCATCGTGGCGTCGAACGCTTCGAGCAGGGCGGTGACATCGTGGACGAGCTCGCGCGTCTTGGCCAGCAGGTAGCGGTCGAGCACGTCGGTCGAGTCGGTGCGAAGCTTTGCCTCGTATCCGTTTGTGCCCGCGGCGTTGGCGTACAGGGTGAAGAAGTAATAGGTGCTCCAGAGCGGCAGCATCATCTGGCGAACACCCTCGCGGATGCCCTCCTCGGTCACGACGAGGTTGCCGCCGCGCAGCACCGGGGAGGACATCAGGAACCAGCGCATGGCGTCGGCGCCGTCGCGGTCGAGCACCTCGGAGACGTCGGGGTAGTTGCGCAGGCTCTTGGACATCTTCTGGCCGTCGTTGCCGAGCACGATGCCGTGGCTGACGACGTTCCTGAATGCCGGCCGGTCGAACAGGGCGGTCGAGAGCGCGTGCAGCGTGTAGAACCAGCCGCGGGTCTGGCCGATGTACTCGACGATGAAGTCCGCCGGGTTGTGGCTGTCGAACCAGTCCTCGTTCTCGAACGGGTAGTGCACCGAGGCGAAGGGCATCGAGCCGGAGTCGAACCACACGTCGAGCACGTCCTCGATGCGGCGCATGGTGGACTTGCCGGTCGGGTCGTCGGGGTTCGGGCGGGTCAGCTCGTCGATGAACGGGCGGTGCAGGTCTGTGGGACGCACGCCGAAGTCGGCCTCGAGCTCGTCGAGAGAACCGTAGACGTCGATGCGCGGGTACTCGGGGTCGTCGCTCTTCCACACCGGGATGGGCGAGCCCCAGTAGCGGTTGCGGGAGATCGACCAGTCGCGGGCGTTGCCGATCCACTTGCCGAACTGGCCGTCCTTGACGTTCTCGGGGATCCACTCGATCTCCTGGTTCAGCACCTCCATGCGGTCGCGGAACTCGGTGACGCGCACGAACCAGCTGGAGACGGCCTTGTAGATCAGGGGCGTGCGGCAGCGCCAGCAGTGCGGGTAGGAGTGGTCATAGCTCGCCTGGCGCAGCAGCCGGCCGTTGTCGCGCAACAGCTGGGTGAGCGGCTTGTTGGCCTCGAAGACCTGCTGGCCCACGACATCCGAGACGGCGGAGAGGAAGCGTGCGCCCTCGTCGACGGAGATGATGACGGGGATGCCGGCGGCCTCACAGACCTTCTGGTCCTCCTCGCCATAGGCGGGTGCCTGGTGCACGATGCCGGTGCCGTCGGTGGTCGAGACGTAGTCGGCCACGAGGATCTGCCAGGCGTTCTGGGTGCCGTACGTCTCGGTGTCGGCGTAGTAGTCCCAGAGGCGATCGTAGGTGATGCCCTCCAAGGAGGAACCCAGGTGGGTGCGGCTGACGGCGGCCTTGGCATCCGCGGCGGACTCATAGCCCAGGTCCTTGGCGTAGTTGCCGAGCAGGTCGAGGGCGATCAGGTACTCGTGGCCCGTCGCCTCGACCGTGTCGGAGTGCACATCGGCGGCACCGTTCGGGCCG
Source organism: Microbacteriaceae bacterium (assembly GCA_947444785.1). Classification (GTDB taxonomy): domain Bacteria; phylum Actinomycetota; class Actinomycetes; order Actinomycetales; family Microbacteriaceae; genus Agreia. The sequence continues at coordinate 8,596 of CANFBG010000093.1, forward strand.
CCGGGAACGACGGCGTACTCGATCGCGGGGCCGACGGCGAGGGCGAGGTTGGTGGGCAGGGTCCATGGGGTAGTGGTCCAGGCGAGGGCCCGCACGTTGGTGAGCCCCATGACCTCGGCCTTCGGTCCGTTCAGCGGGAAGGTGACCGTGACCGTCTGGTCCTGGCGCATCTTGTAGACGTCGTCGTCCATGCGCAGCTCGTGGTTGGAGAGCGGGGTCTCGTCTTTCCAGCAGTAGGGCAGCACTCGGTAGCCCTCATAGGCGAGGCCCTTGGTGTGCAGCTGCTTGAATGCCCAGATCACGCTCTCCATGAACGTGATGTCGAGCGTCTTGTAGTCGTTCTCGAAGTCGACCCAGCGGGCCTGGCGCGTGACATAGTCCTGCCACTCGCCGGTGTAGCGCAGCACCGAGTCGCGGGAGGCCTTGTTGAAGACCTCGATGCCCATCTCCTCGATCTGGCTCTTCTCGGTGATGCCGAGCTGCTTCATCGCCTCGAGCTCGGCCGGCAGGCCGTGGGTGTCCCAGCCGAAGCGGCGCTCGACGCGCTTGCCGCGCATGGTCTGGAAGCGCGGGAAGAGGTCTTTGGCGTAGCCCGTGAGCAGGTGGCCGTAGTGCGGCAGGCCGTTGGCGAACGGCGGGCCGTCGTAGAAGACCCACTCGTTGTCGTGCGACCGGTTCTCGATCGACGCCCGGAACGTGTCGTCCCGCTTCCAGAACGCGAGGATGTTCTCCTCCAGTGCGGGAAAGCTCGGGCTCGGGGCGATTCCCTGCTGCTCGGGCTCGGGCTCGGCCCCGGCCACTGACTCGGAATCGGACTGCTTGGGATACGACATGACTCTCCTGGACGGGCTTGGGTTCTCTGCCTGTTCCACGAGGACGCCCGACGGAAACGCTCCGAAACGCGTGGTACCACCTCGCTTGTCCCCGATTTTCATGCCACGCATCTTTCGATGTGCACCTCTTATTCGGGCAACCGCTCTTTCTTTGGCTGTGACGGGCCAGACCCGCTCGGTTCTAGCGGAATCGGCAGACCTTTCAGTCGCCGCATCCGTTCTTCCGAGGGCTCCCCGGTGATTGCCGGTTCAACGCCATGTTGATGAAATTCTACCGGGTAACCCGCGGAACCGCCGCCACGAGTTCGCGCGTGAACGGGTGAACGGGGGTCTGAAA
>CANFBG010000094.1 GCA_947444785.1 Microbacteriaceae bacterium
ACGCCCTGCCCGCGTGCGTCGGCATCCGCGAACAGGTCGTCCAGAAACAGCCCGACCGTGCCGGAGGACGGCCTCGCGAAGCGGCGATAGTGGGCGAGGCCGACGACACGGCCGTCAACGGATGCGACGAGGCACGCGACCTCGTTGGCAGGATCGAGAATCCAGCCCCAGACCCGTTCGATGACGGCGTCGTCTGGTGTGAGGCGGTAGAACTCCCTGTATGCCCGGTAGAGCTCGGCCCACCTGACGCGATCCTCCGGTTCGATCGAACGAACAGCGACTTCAGTGACGGTAGCCATGGAGAGAGCCTAAGCGCCATTCGCGCGCGGGCCGCGGCGCGCGCCGACTTGCCGGTTCGTGCTCGAATGCCGGGAGGCTCCCGCACTTGGGGCGAAGTCACGGACATTCTTGTGTCTAGGAGGTCTCCGACGAGAACCATTACGGAGTCAGGCTCCCGGGCGGGCCGGTGTGGTCGAGGGTGGGGATGAACCCGGCTTAGGATCAGCTCGACACTTCGTTGGGGCGCATGTGCACGGCAGAGCAAGGGGAATCATGACACTGGACAACGGGGCAACGCGCCCGCCGGCAACCGGCAGCGGGCTTGAGAGGGTTGTTCGCGCTCGACTTACTTCACTGCTGGCGCTGGGCATCGTCATCGCGGTATCCGGATGCGCCGCCACGACCGGCGTCGCCTCCGCGAACCTCGCGCCCGGGGAGGCCTCCGCGCCGACCAGCGTCTCCTCGCCACTGGCGACCGCGGCCTTCACCGACGAGGCTGCCGCAGACCCGGCCGTCGTTGCCCAGCCGACCGAAACGGCGACGGCCCCCGTCGCAGCTAGCACCGCCGACACGACCGCGCTCGCGGTGTTGGCGACGATCCCGATCAAGGGCAAGGCGCCGAAGACCGGGTACGACCGCACGGGTGACTTCGGCGCCGCCTGGCTCGATGTCGATCGCAACGGCTGCGATACGCGAAACGACATCCTGGCCCGGGACCTGACGTCGATCACCAGGTCCGGCTCCTGCCGCGTGATGACCGGTGTGCTGGTCTCGCCCTACACGACCGCCACGATCGACTTCGTTCGAGGGGAGTCGACATCCGCTCTCGTGCAGATCGACCACCTCGTGGCCCTCTCGAACGCGTGGCAGACCGGCGCGCAGCAACTCACGCAGGGGCAGCGCCAGGCGCTCGCGAACGACCCGATGAACCTGCTGGCGGTGGATGGCCGCTCGAACTCCCAGAAGGGCGACGGCGACACCGCCACCTGGCTTCCCGCCAACAAGGCGTTCCGGTGCCCGTATGTTGCGCGTCAGGTCTCAGTCAAGGCGACCTACGGGCTGTGGGTCACTCAGGCCGAGCACGATGCCATGACTCGGGTGCTCACCACCTGCTCAGACCAGAAGGCCCTCACGTCAGCGTTCGCCCCGGCAGCCGCGGTCGCCCCAGCCCCGGCCGCCCCAGCCCCCGCAGCCCCAGCCCCGGTTGCCGACGCCCCCGCACCCGCAGCCCCGGGCGCTCCCATCACCTACGCGAACTGCACCGCCGTGCGCGCAGCCGGTGCCGCCCCGATCCACAAGGGCGACCCGGGCTACAGCTCCAAGCTCGACCGGGACGGCGACGGCATCGGCTGCGAGTGACCGCGTAGTCGCCTAACCGACGTCGTAGCGGTTTCGTCCGGCCGTTCCCGCAAGGAGCATGAAGACGAAGAGAACGATCCCGCCGGCGAAGGGCACGAGCGCGATCCAGTACCAGCCTCCCGAGCGGTCGGTGTCGTGCAGGCGGCGCACAAGCACCGCGAGGCCGGGCAGGAAGAGTGCGAGCCCGACGAGTATCAGCAGCCAGAACGCGACACCGAAAGCGTCTGCCGTATTTCCCGATGCGACGGCGACCTGGGTGCTCACCTGATTCGCGATGCTGAAGGGCAGGGTCACGATGAAGGCGAACAGCGCCCACCACCAGTACTCACTTCTCGTGGCTCGTCCCTGCCAGCTCGCGTAGTTCTGGAACCCGCTTCGAATTGCTTGACCAAACGTCATGACTGTTCCCCATTCTTTGTGCATCGAGTTCGATTCAAAAGCTGAATACCGTGCCCCACCAGCACAGATACCCGCCCGTGGTGCTCAAGCTAGCGGACGGATCGACGTCTCTGCAATCAAATCGCAGAAAGCGATGTTCGAATTGTCGACCCCTGATCGCCTCGGCGGTCACCGGTCGACTGCTCGGGTTGAACTAGGCCAGCGCCAAACTCACCGCGGCCGCGGCATGGATGCGGGTCGTCGGGAACACGGGAACCGTGGTGTCGTCGGGCCCGATCAGCAACTCGATCTCGGTGCACCCGAGGATCACGCCCTGGGCACCTCTCGCGTGAAGTGAATCGATGACAGAAACGTATTCGCGGCGCGAGATATCACTGACCACCCCGAGTACGAGTTCCTCGAAGATGACCCGGTGAATCATCGCGCGCTGGTCTTCCTCGGGCACGATGACGGTGAGCCCGTGGGACGCCAGTCGGTCGGTATAGAAGGATTGCTCCATCGTGAACGCCGTACCGAGCAGGGCCACTGTTGTGAGGTTGGCCGCCAAGACGGCCTCGGCGGTCGCATCGGCCAGGTGCAACAGGGGGATGGACACGGCAGCCTCGATATCCGCGGCGACCTTGTGCATGGTGTTGGTGCAGATCACAATGAAATCGGCTCCAGCCGCCTCGAGTCCCCGCGACTGCTCAGCCAGGAGTTGCCCCGCCGCAGTCCAGTCACCGGCCGACTGCAGGAGTTGGATCTCTGCGAAGTCGACGGAGGCCATGACGAGCTTGGCGGAGTGCAGCCCGCCCATCCGGTCTCGCACGGCTTCGTTGATCAGCCGGTAATAGAGGGCCGAGCTTTCCCAGCTCATCCCGCCCAGCAATCCGATGGTCTTCATAGGCTGAGACTAAGGGATCGCCGGACGAGATTCACGGGTCAATATTCTCTCAGCGAAGGCTAGTTCGCGGCTCCGGCGGCCGTGGCGGCGGGCACCTCGATGAGGCGGCCCGATTTCACGTCGTAGATGTAGCCGCGAACCGGGATGCCGGCGGGCACCAGCGGGTGCGCCTTGATGCGGGTAACGTCCTCGAGCACGCTCGTGGCCTGGTCGGCGATGGTCAGCCAGTCGATGTACTTGCCCTCGGCCGAGCCCGGGCCGGTGCCGACGTCGTAGAAGCCAGCCTCGCCGAGCGCCGCGGTCTCGAGGCTGTTCTCGAGCAGGCCGCGCATGACCTCGTCGGTGAACGTCTCCATGCCGCAGTCGGTGTGGTGAATCACGAACCACTCCTTGGTGCCGAGCAGTTTGTACGAGATGACGAGCGAGCGGATGGCGTCGTCCGACGCGCGGCCGCCCGCGTTGCGGATCACGTGGGCGTCGCCCTCCGCGAGGCCGGCATACTTGGCGGGGTCGAGCCGCGCATCCATGCAGGTGAGAATGGCGAAGGCGCGCGCGGGCGGCATGGCCAGCTCTCCCTTGGTGCCGAAGTCGGCGGCATAGGCGGCGTTGGCCTTCAGGACTTCTTCGAGTACTGGCATGAGCGGATCCCCTTTTGGCCGTGGCGTCGACGGCTGGTCCGAGGACATCTCACAAGGGTCAATCAGCGCGCACCGGCAGGTCATTCCCTGTTTCGCAACATTGCGTCGAGCATGGCAATAAACCGTGAGTGAGAGTGATGCCCGGCGTGCGCTCTTCACGCATGCTCAGGTGACCATCACCAAGAACGGTGTTCCGGCTGCCGTGTTGATTGGGGCGTCTGATTGGGAGGAACTGCAAGAGACTCTCTTCTGGCTGAGCCAAGAGGGCGCGCTCGAAAGCGTCGCGGCTGCACGAGAAGAGATTCGAGCTGGTCAAGGACTGACTGAGGAGCAGGTTCGTGCCGAGTTTGGTGTTCCCAAGCGCACAGCGTGACCTATCAGGTGGTGTTTTCGCCAACGGCCCGCCGCCAGTTGTCAGGCGTTCCCGAGCGGGTCATCCCCGCAATAGTCGAGTTCATCTACGGCGATTTGGCTGAGTTTCCTCGTCGAGTCGGTAATCCTCTGTCCCGGGGGTTTGAAGGTAGCTTCAGTGCTCGGCGCGGAAGCTACCGAATCATGTATGACATCAACGACCAGACCGTAGAGGTGTTGATCCTGAGGGTCGCGCATCGGGCGCAGGTAGACCGCACGAACTGAGGATGTCGGCGGCAGCCGGTAGCGTTCATGTCATCCACAGCCAGGGGGCTCCTTGTTTCTTCTCGATGATGTCGTTATCTACAGCGCCAGTGACCTGACGGCCGCCGCGAACTGCGAGTGGGCGGTGATGCGCAAGCTCGATGCGAAGCTGGGCCGCATCGACGCCGTCCTTGATGAAGCGGATGCGATGCTCGCGCGGGCAGGCGCGCTCGGCGACGAGCACGAGCTGCGCTACCTCGAGCAGCTGAAGCTGACCCGCGACGTTGCGGAGTTCGAGCGGCCCCGGGCCCGCGACTATGTGGCTGCCGCGGCCGCCACGGCCGAGGCCTTCCGAGCCAAGCGTGACGTGCTGTTCCAGGCCACGTTCTTCGACGGGCGGTTCATCGGGTTCGCCGACTTCATCATGCTGAATGACGATGGCGTCTACGAGGTCTTCGACACCAAGCTCGCCCGCAAGGCGAAGATCACCGCGGTCATGCAGCTGGCGGCATATAGCGATCAACTGCTCGCGCTCGGCGTGCCGATCGGGGCCGAGGTGCACCTGCTGCTCGGCGACGGCACCCAGACCACTCACCGGCTGACCGAGATCATGCCGGTGTACCGCCGCCGTCGCGACCGCCTGGTGCGCATCATCGACGAGCGGGTGGCCGATACCGACGCAACGCCGTGGGGCGATGAGCGGTACAGCGCGTGCGGCTCGTGCCGTTCCTGCGCCGAGCAGGTCAGCCTGCACCGAGACGTGCTCCTGGTCGCCGGGATGCGCATGACGCAGCGCAAGAAGCTTGCCGCCGCGGGCGTCGCGACCATCGAGCAACTAGCCGAGCGAATGCTTCCGGTGCAAGGTCTCGCGGCCGCCACTCTTGCGAGCCTCCGCGATCAGGCGGCCATCCAGTTGACCGCGACGGCCGATGGCGCGCCCGCCGTCACGGTCTTTGCGCCCGAGGCCCTTGCGGCAATCCCGGAGCCCGATGCGGGCGACATCTTCTTCGACTTCGAGGGCGACCCGCTGTATCGCGACGGCGAGAACGGCGCCTGGGGCATCGACTACCTCTTCGGCCTGATCGAGAACGACGGCACCTTCATCCCGTTCTGGGCTCACGACCTGGCCCAGGAGCGGGTCGCGCTGCAGCAGTTCCTCGCCTATGTCGCCGAGCGCCGTGCTACATACCCGAATATGCATATCTACCACTACGCCTCCTACGAGCGCACGCACCTGCTGTCGATAGCGGCTCGGCACGGCGTCGGCGAGGAGGAGGTCGATGCCCTGCTGATCGACAGTGTGCTGGTCGACCTCTACCCGATCGTGAAGAAGAGCGTGCGCATCGGCTCGCGCAGCTACTCGATCAAGAAGCTCGAGCCGCTCTACATGGGAGACGAGCGTCGCACAGGCGTCGACAATGCCGCCGACTCGATCACCGAGTACGCCGATGCCCGGGCGCTGATCCTCGCCGGCGAGGTTGTCGACGGACAGGCCAAGCTCGACGCCATCGCCGACTACAACCGCTACGACTGCGTGTCGACGCTGAAGCTCAGGGACTGGCTGCTCGAGTTGGGCGCGGCCCATGGCGTGCCGCGCGCATCCGCTCGTGATCTGACCCTGGAAATCGACTTCGCGCTGCGGGAGCCCAGCCCCATCTATCTGGAACTCGCCGCCCAGGTCGCCGACATCGTGCCGGCCGAACGCACGGCCGACCAGACGGCGATCGCCCTCGCGTCTGCCGCGATCGACTATCACCGGCGCGAGGGCAAGAAGTTCTGGCAGGAGCACTACGACCGCCTGCGCAACCCGGTCGAGGAGTGGTCGGAGACGCGCGATGTGCTCGTGATCGGCACCGCGGAGGTCGTTCGCGACTGGAGCCTCGTCGGCCGCGACCGAACCCTCTCGCGCGAGCTCGTTCTCACCGGGGAACTCGCGCCGGGCAGTTCGCTCAAGCCCGGGAACAATCCGCACCTGCTCTACGACGCTCCTTTCCCGCCCATCAAGGCCAGCAACGAGCCGGGTGCGCGCTTCACGCACGATCGGGCCGAGATCACGGCGGTCGAAGATGGGGCGTATTTCCTGACGGAGAAACTCACGAAGGATGCGCCGGTCTACGACCAGCTGCCCATGGCCCTCGCGCCGGGCAAGCAGCCCAACCCGAAGGCGCTGGTCGAGGCGATCGCCGCCTGGGGCCAGCGGGTGCTCGACGCCCTGCCCGAGATGCTGCCGGATGCGGCGCTCGAGATTCTGCGCCGCCAGCCTCCCCGGGGAGGCCTCGTCACGGTAAAGCCGACGGCCGTCAACGAAGAGCTGGGGGCGGTCGGCGAGGCCATCCGCGACAGCCTGCTGAAGATCGATCACTCGTATCTGGCCGTGCAGGGTCCTCCCGGCACCGGCAAGACGCGGGTTGGCTCGCGGGTCATCGCCGAGCTCGTTAATAAGTACGGCTGGAAGATCGGCGTGGTCTCGCAGGGGCACGCCACGGTCGAGAACATGCTGAGCGCGGTGCTGAAGGCCGGGGTGCTGCCGAGCAGGGTCGGCAAGAAGCGCAAGTCGGGAGACACCGCTCCCGCCGGCGGCTGGACAGAGCTTCCGGCGACCAACTTCTCCGAGTTCACGGGTCAGGGCGGCGGCTTCGTGATCGGCGGCACCGCCTGGGACTTCAGCAACCCGAACAAGATCGAACTCGGCTCCCTCGACCTGCTCGTCATCGACGAGGCGGGCCAGTTCTCGCTCGCCAGCACGATCGCGTCCGCCGTCTCTGCCCGCCGCCTCTTGCTGCTCGGCGACCCGCAGCAGCTGCCGCAGGTGAGCACCGGGTCGCATCCGGAGCCCGTGGACGTCTCGGCACTCGGCTGGCTCGCCGACGGGCACGACGTGCTGCCGGTGGAGCTCGGCTACTTCCTGGCCAGAAGCTGGCGCATGCACAAGGACGTCTGCGCGCCCGTGTCGCGGCTGTCGTACGAGGGCCGACTCGAGTCGGTCGGAGTCTCTCGTGAACTCGACGGCATCGTGCCCGGCCTGCACGCCGTGCCCGTTCGGCACACCCTGAACTCGACCTCGTCACCCGAGGAGGCCGACCGCATCGTCGAGATCGTGCGCGACCTGCTCGGCCGCTCGTGGACCGACGAGCACGCGACGAGCACGATGACCGAGGGCAACATCATCGTGGTCGCCCCATACAACGCGCAGGTCGAGCTGATCAGGGAGCGGCTGGAAGCGGCCGGGTTGGCCGCGGTTCCGGTCGGCACCGTGGATAAGTTCCAGGGCAAGGAGGCGGCCATAGCGATCGTGTCGCTCGCGGCATCCTCGGCCCTGGAGGTGCCGCGGGGCCTGGAGTTCCTGCTCCTCGCGAACCGCCTGAACGTCGCGATCTCCCGGGCCCAGTGGGCCGCCTATCTCGTCTACTCGCCGGCCCTCACCGAGTTTCTGCCGGGCAACTTCGACACCCTGGCCAAACTCAGCGCCTTCATCGACCTGGTCGACGGCTGACGCGCAGACACATTTCCGACTGGATGTTGGACAATTGGTCGAGGGCCGGGTTTCGGGCAACTTCGTCTTTTGTATACGCAACGATCAAGTCCACTACTCGTCACATCACTTCTACCTTTAGGGCGGCATCATGTCAGACACGACAATTCTCCCAGCGTCTCAGCAGCCTCCGGCAGATGTTCCGCCGGTGCAGCTGCAGGCCGCTCCGAAAACGAACCTCTTTGCGATCTTGTCGTTTGCGCTCGTTTTCTTCGCAGCCATCCCGGGAATCGTTTTCGGCCACATCGCGCTCAAGCAGTTGAAGACCAGTGGTGAGTCGGGGCGCGGCCTCGCGATCGCAGGCGTGGTCATCGGCTACATTTCTGTTGTCTTGGCAGTCCTCGCTGTGGCTGCATACATGGTTGCCTTCATCGTGCTTGCATCCGGCTTCAGCCAGGGCTTCAACATGACTGGCAACCGTTTAGGGGTGTGAAGCCCCACCGACCATTTCGTCGACGTGTCGACGTATTGGCGTTCGTCGCACAACTGATCTCCAGGCGGAGGCTTCTGATGACCGGCACAACCAGCAACACGGGCAGCGAGAGCGCCCTCGACGGGAACACGCGGCACCTTGAGGCCGAGATAGTCACCGACTTCTCGAAACGCATGTCCTACGGCTCCTACCTCGCACTTGACGAGCTGCTGAGCATCCAGCGGCCGATGAGCGAGCCCGCGCACCACGACGAGATGCTGTTCATCATCCAGCACCAGACGAGCGAGCTCTGGATCAAGCTGCTGCTGCACGAGCTGCGCAGTGCCCGCGACCTGCTGCGGGAAGACAACATGCGCATCGCCCTGAAGCGCATCGCGCGGGTCAAGCACATCCAGGAGGTCATGACCCAGCAGTGGTCGGTGCTGGCGACCCTGACGCCGACCGAGTACGCGCAGTTCCGGGATGCCCTGGCGAACTCCTCGGGCTTCCAGTCGCACCAGTACCGGGCCGTCGAGTTCATCCTCGGCAACAAGAACGCCGCGATGCTGGCGGTCTTCGACAGCGATCCGGCTGCCAGGGCGGTGCTCGAGGCGCTGCTGGAGGAGCCGAGCATCTACGACGAGCTGCTGCGCTACCTCGCGCGCGCCGGGCACGCCATCCCGGCAGACCTGCTGACCCGCGACGTCACCAAGGCGCACGTGTTCAGCCCCGAGCTGGTCGCCGTCTTCAAGGACATCTACGAGAACCCCGACGAGAACTGGGACGCCTACGAGGCCTGCGAGGAGTTCGTTGACCTCGAGGACAACTTTCAGTTCTGGCGCTTCCGGCACCTCAAGACCGTGAACCGCACCATCGGCATGAAGCACGGCACGGGCGGGTCGACCGGCGTGAAGTTCCTCGAGCGCGCGCTGAGCCTCACCTTCTTCCCCGAGCTCTTCGCCGTGCGCACCGAGGTCGGCCAGAATGAGCCCTACGAATGAGCGAGACGGATTCCGTACTCGTCTCCGCCGATGACGTCTGGCTGGGCAGGTGGCTGGGCCCGAGCGTGCTGCGCGTCGAGAACGGCTCGCTGGAGTTCGTCGGCCCGCTGCCGAGCCGCGACGCGAGCCTGGCGCCCGAGGCATTCAACCGGCGCGCCACGATCGAGGCGCACCTGCCCGGCGTCGTGCTGCACGGCATCACCGATCACCACGTTCACCTGGGGCTGATCGACCGGAGCGCGCTGCTGTCCGGCGGCATCGCTCGGGTCAAGGACCTGGGCTGGGAGCCCCTCGAGGCGGCTGAGTTCTCGCGCGCCGGCCGGGTCGGCTACCCCACGGCGCACGTCGGCGTCGACTTCGCAGGCGCCTTTCTCACGAGCATCGGCGGCTATCCCAGCTCACGGGAGTGGGCCCCGGCCGCGTCGATCCGGGAGATCCTGACCCCGGCCGAGGGCGTCGCTGCCGTCGCCGAGATGGCCCAACACGGGGTGTCCCAGGTCAAGATCGCCCTCAATACCGAGGCCGGCCCGGTCTGGGGCGACGCGGTTCTCGGGGCCGTCGTCGGCGCGGCCCACGCCAAGGGCCTGCCCGTCGTCGCCCATGC
>CANFBG010000095.1 GCA_947444785.1 Microbacteriaceae bacterium
CCGAGAATGTGGCCGCGGCAGTGGGACTCGGGGTGGCCGCAACGCTCGCCGCCGCCGAGGGGGCCGAGGCGAGTGCCCGGGTGTCCCTGCTGCGGGACTCGCTGATCGACGGCGTAATTCGGGCCGTGCCGTCGGCGGTGCTGACCGGAGACCCCGTCAACCGCCTGCCCTCGATCGCGTCGTTCCTGTTCCCCGGCACGAGCGGGGAGTCGGTGCTGCTGGGCCTCGAGGAGCGCGGCGTCGTCGCCTCCAGCGGGTCGGCGTGTGCCGCGGGCAGCGACGAGCCCTCGCACGTGCTCGTGGCGCTCGGCATCGAGCCCGCCCTCGCCCAGACCGCCGTGCGCTTCAGCCTCACGCAGACCACGACCCAGGCAGAGGTCGCGGAGGCCGTCGAGGCCACGCGCCACGCGGTGGAAGCCGCCCAGCAGCTCGGCCGCCGCCCCTAACCCATCGGGCTATTCGGCCGTCGGGCTATTCGGCCAGCGGGCTATTCGGCCAGCGGGGTCGCCGGAGCCGCGGCGGGGGTCGGCGCGGGGGCCGGGGGCGCCGCGGGGGCGGGCCGGGTCATAAAGCGGCGAACCGACTCGTCCACGATCATGTCGCTGGGCTTCAGGGGGCGCGTGAGGTAGAGGCCGTCGAGGGAGGTCAGCCGGCTGAGCGCCACGTAGGTCTGGCCGGGGCTGAAGACCCGGGCCCCGAGGTCGACGATCGCGCGCTCGTACGTCTGGCCCTGTGACTTGTGAATCGTGACGGCCCAGGCGAGGCGCAGCGGGAACTGGATGAACTCGCCGATCACATCCTTCGTGAGCTTCTTGTCGTCGGGGTCGTAGCTGTAGCGGAACTTCTCCCAGCTGACCGGGGCGACCTCATGCTCCTCACCGTCGATCTCGACCCAGACCGAGGAGGCCACCTTCTTGACGATGCCGACCGAGCCGTTCACCCAGCGCTGGTCCATGTCGTTGCGCAGGAACATCACCTGGGCGCCGACCTTCAGCTGCAGGCTCTCCTCGGCGGGGAACGTGCGGCCGCCGAAGTCGCCCGAGGTCTCGGCCTTGGCCGTGTGCACCTTGCCCTTGAGGTTCTTCAGGGCCTCGGCGTTGATGCGGTTCACGGCGTCGTTGCGGGTGGCGAGCGTGATCGTGCCGTCGGTCGGAGCAGGCCGGGCACCGGCACCGTTCAGGGCGTCCGCGATCTCCTTGGTGACCTGGCCGAAGCGCACCGCGTTCAGCATGAACTTGAAGTCGTCGTCGCGCTGCCGGTGGATCTCGGTCAGCTCGACGACCGTGAGGGAGACCTCGCTCCAGACCTTGGCGTCGAAGAACCACAGCGAGCGGTAGCGGTCGGCGAAGTAGGCGCGCTCGTCGGAGTCGCCCGGCACGGGCGCCAGTTGGTAGGGGTCGCCGAAGAGCACGAGCTGCACCCCGCCGAAGGGCTCGATGGGCTTGTGCCGGGCGAGGCGCAGGCTGCGGTCGATCGCGTCCATCAGGTCGGCGTTGACCATCGAGACCTCGTCGATCACGAGGGTGTCGATGGTGTTCAGCAGTTTGCGGGTATCGCCGTTCTGCTCGATCGCGGCGTCGGCGATGACCCCGATCGGCAGCCGGAAGAGCGAGTGAATCGTCTGGCCGCCGACGTTCAGCGCGGCGACTCCCGTGGGGGCCGCGATCACGATCTGCTTCTCGGTGTTCCAGTTCAGGTGGTTCAGCAGCGTCGACTTGCCCGTGCCGGCGCGTCCCGTGACGAACACGTGGCGCTTGGTCGATTCGATCAGCTCGAAGACACGACGCTGCTCGGTCGAAAGTTCTGGCGCGGTCACGGGGTCTGGCCTGTCTGTACGAGCGGATGCGGGCTGCTACCAATCTACCGGGAGGCCGGCTTGACGGAGGCTTCGAGGGTTCACTCTTTAGACTTGCCCCATGGAGGAGCCCGAGACCCCTGCACCCGCGACCTCTGAAGTCGAGACCCCCGAAGTCGAGACCTCTGGAGTAGACACCCCCGCACCTGAGCCGCGCGAGTCCCTTACCCGGCAGCAGATCCTGACGAGGGCCGGCCTCGCGGCGGGCGTGGCGACCCTGCTGTTCGCCGTCGTGGTCATCATCCTGAACCTCACGGTGTTCTCCCCCTCCGGTTTCGTCACGACCTATCTGCAGACGCTCGGGCAACGGGACGTCTCAGACGCCCTCGACATGCCGGGCGTCGACCTGCCCGGCCAGGTCACGAAGGACTCGGCGGCGGCCGCACTCCTTCGCCCGAACTCGCTGGCGCTCATCGACGACATCCGAACGACCGACGACGTGGATCTCGGCGGCGGGGTGCACCGCATCACCGCCAGCTACCGGCTCGAGGGAGCCGAGAGCGAGTCGCAGCGCGGGGTCAGCCAGTTCACGGTCACAGACAACGGCGCCCCGTTCCTCGTCTTTCGCAGCTGGCGCTTTTCGGTGAGTCCCGTCGCGATGCTCGCGGTGCAGGTCGCCAATGGGGCCAGCGCGACGGTCGGCACCGCACCCCTCACGCCCCAGGAGCTCGGGGCCGACGAGGCGGCGTTCACGGCCCGGGCGGAGTTCCCGGTGCTCGTTCCCGGTCTCGTGGTGCTCAGTCACAAGTCACACTACCTGACCGGCATCGTGGTGCCGACGCTGCTCGAGACCCCCGGTGGGACCCGCACAGCGACCGTGGCCGCCGCCCCGAACACCGCGTTCCTGGGTGCCGTCACCACGAGCATCCATTCATTCCTGGATGCCTGTGCGACGAGCACGTCGCTGTTCCCGCCGGGCTGCCCGTTCTCGAAGCGGATATCAGATCGGATCGTCGGCACCCCGGTGTGGAACATCACGGCCTATCCGCCCATCGGCATCCTCTCGGCCTCGGACGGCTGGGTTCTCACCCAGTCGGGCGGCATGGCCCACATCAAGGTCGATGTGCGCTCGCTCTATGACGGCAGCGTCACGACGCTCGATGAGGATGTTCCGTTCCAGATCGACTATCGGGTGAACCTGGCCCCCGACGGCAGGATCTCCTTCAGCCCCCGCTAGGGCTTGCGGTCGAGGCGCTGGAGCATCCGGTTGTACTCGCCGAGCTCGGCCTCGTTGGTGCGGTCGGCCTTGCGGTCGAGCCGCTTGGTCTCCTTCTTGTCGTTCATTCCCCACTGGATCGCCACGACGATCGCGAGGATCACCGTCGGGATCTCGCCGATGCTCCAGGCGATTCCTCCGCCGGTCTGCTGGTCGACGATCGCGCTGACGCCCCAGGTGCGGCCCATCGCCCCGAACCAGTCGGCCATCAGCAGCCCGGTGCCCGTCATCAGCGCGAGGCCGAAGAAGGCGTGGAAGGCCATGGTCGCCAGAAGCATCAGGAGGCGGAAGGGGTAGGGCAGCCGGTAGGGTACCGGGTCGACACCGATGAGCGCCTGCACGAACAGGTAGCCGACGATCAGGAAGTGCACGATCATCCACTGGTGGCCGAGGTGATCGACCGTCGCCCAGCGGAACAGGGGCGTGTAGTAGAACGCCAGGAGGCTCGAGGCGAACAGCACCGCCGCCACGATCGGGTTCGAGACGAACGTGCCGAACTTCGAGTGCACTCCGAGCAGGATCCACTCGCGCCCGCCCCGGGTGCCGTCGTCGCGCTTTCGGATCGCCCGGAGTGCCAGGGTCACCGGAGCCGCGGGAACCAGCAGCAACGGCACCATCATGCCGAGCGCCATGTGTCCGAGCATGTGCACGCTGAAGAGGTAGCGCTCGTAGACGTTCACGACGCCGTTGGTGATGTAGAACAGCATCAGCATGCCGGCGACCCAGAAGATCACGCGGTGGATGGGCCACTTCACCCCGCGGCGGCGAAGGCGCACCACCCCGGCGATGTAGAAGAAGATGCCGAAGAAGATCAGGAGAGTCCAGAGCAGGTCGAAGTTCCAGGTCGTCAGATACGACAGGGGAACGAGCTCCGGCGGCACGAGTTCGCCCGTGAGAACCTGTGCGGGGGTCTGCACGGTAAGCACGGCCTGCGAGACGGGCGGGGCGCTCTTGGCGAGGGCAGCGGCCACGCCGGTCGCGATGCCCATGAATGCCAGCTCGAGAACGACGAGGAAGGCGAAGTAGCGGCGACGACCGGAATCCGCCAGCCTGCCGATGATGCGCCGGCGGTAGATCGCGCCGAACACGCCGAGGGCGAGAAGCGCCGTCACCTTGATGCCGACGAGCAGCCCGTAGGGGGTCGCCAGGTTCTCGAGCGTGCCCACCCTGAGCGCTGCGCTGACATAGCCGGATGCCGCCACCACGACGAATGCGACCAGCGCGACACTCGAATACCGCGAGAGCACGTTCACGAACGTGTCACCGTCGAGCTGCCTGGCCAAAAGCACCAGCAGCGCGAGGCCGCCGAGCCAGACGCCGGCGAAGACGATGTGCAGCATCAGCGCGGTGACCGCCGCGTCATGGCTGGCCGCGTCGGCGGCGTGACCCTGCTGGGCCATGGGCCAGAGCATGGCGACCGCGAGGAGGGCGACGAAGAACAGCGCCGTGACGTTTCGCACGGCAAAGCAGAGCACCGTCACGGCGGCGGCGATCAGGGTGATGCTCAGCCAGGCCTGGCCGAGGGCCACCTGGGTGAGGAACTGCCCGAGCAGCTGCCCGTACGAGTCGTCGAAGCGGATGGCGCGGTTCGTCACCTGCAGGAACGTCAGGAACGCCGTCGTGGCGGCCGCCACCGTCACGAGCGCGGCGGACCCAGCCGCGATATCCAGCGCCCTATTGAACTCGGGACGGTCTTGGCGAAGGGCGAAGAGGGCGAGCACGAGGGCACCCAGAACCCCGGCGACACCGAGGTTCACCAGCATCGAGAAGATCGGCAGGCCGTAGCGAACAACCGGTCCCGGATCCTCCAGGAGCTGCGGCGCGGCGCCGCCACCGATCGCGAGGGCGACAAACAGCGCGAGCAGGCTGACGCTGAGCAGCACCGCTGGTCCGGCAATTCTTACGACTCTTGGCACCAGACAACTTTACGTGGCCCACCTGCGACGAAAGGGCGCCACCTCACAGGTGACGCCCTTTCGCTGCAGTAACTGCAGTGTGCTTCAGGGAGAGAGCAGAGCCTACTTGGCTGCTGCCTTCAGCTTGGAGCCAGCGGAGATCTTGACCGAGTGGCCGGCGGCGATCTGGATGGCCTCGCCGGTCTGCGGGTTGCGGCCCGTGCGGGCGGCGCGGGAGGTGCGCTCGACTGCGAGCCATCCCGGGATGGTGACCTTGACGTCGTTGGCGACGGAGTCGGCGAGCGTCGCGAAGAGCGACTCGAGGACCTCGTTGACAACAGCCTGGGTCAGGCCTGATGCAGCAGCAACAGCGACGACGAGCTCGGTCTTGTTCAGTGACTTGTCAGCCATGGGGTGTCCTCCTCGGACCTTGTGCTGCGAATCGCAGCTCTAGAAAGGGAACGGTGGAAACCATTACGGCTACACCTGCGGTCTGTTCAACCGTGACGAATGTATCAGAGATCAGCGGATTTACAGGGATTTTGCCTCCGGAGACCGGGAGATTCACAATTGGCGTGTTTCGTGTTATGCACGCGGGTGCTCTGGGGCTACTCTCAGCAAGAGAAGCGAGGGCTTCCCATAAAAGGAGTACAGCATGGCAAAAAAGGTTCGCACGACTGACGAACAGATCACGAGACTGCGCACGTACAACATCGTCGCCGGGTCCCTGCACCTGCTGCAGGCGATCGTGTTCGCACTGATCCTGACCCGGCTCAGCAAGCAGGTGACGTTCGCCGTGACTGCCGACTACCTCGGTGGAGCCCCCGGCATGGCCGTGCCGCCCGTGCGCGTGACGCTGTTCGACGTGAACATCGGAATCGGCGTGGTCGTGTTCCTGGCGCTCTCCGCGCTGTTCCACTTCCTGATCTCCACCCCGTACTTCTTCCCCCGGTACGCCGCGGGCCTGAAGGTGAACCACAACTACTTCCGCTGGGTCGAGTACTCCCTCTCGTCCTCCATCATGATCTGGCTGATCGCCGCGATCACGGGCATCACCGACGTGGCCGCCCTCTTCGCGATCTTCGCCCTGAACGCCGCCATGATCGGCTTCGGCGCCCTGCAGGAGAAGTACGAGACCCCCGGAAACAAGCGGTTCGCGCCCTTCATCATGGGCTCCATGGCCGGCATCGTGCCGTGGGTCGCCATCGTGATCTACTTCTTCGCCATCGGCTCGCCCAGCGACGTGAAGCCGCCAGCATTCGTCTACGGCATCATCATCTCCCTGTTCGTGTTCTTCAACACGTTCGCGGTCAACCAGGTGCTGCAGTACCGCCAGGTCGGCGGCTGGAAGTCCTACCTCCGCGGGGAGCGCGCCTACATCACCCTCAGCCTCGTCGCCAAGACGCTGCTCGCGTGGCAGGTCTTCTCGGGAGCGATCATCCCGGCAATCGCCGGCTAGCTGCTCGCTGAAATAAGAAATGCCCCCGGTCTTGTGACAGGGGGCATTTCTATTTGTACAGGTGAAGAACTACCAGGAGCTCTTCGTGATGCCGGGGAGCTCTCCACGGTGAGCCATGTCGCGGAAGCGAACACGGGAGACACCGAACTTGGTGAGCATTCCGCGGGGACGGCCGTCGACCGCGTCGCGGCTGCGCACGCGCACCGGCGAGGCGTCCTTGGGCAGCTTCTGCAGGCCCAGGCGGGCGGCCTCACGCTCGGCGTCGGTGGACGCCGGGTTGATGAGGGCCTTCTTCAGCTCGAGACGCTTGGTGTTCCAGCGGGCAACAACGACCTTGCGCTGCTCGTTACGTGCAATCTTGCTCTTCTTAGCCATGTGTTACCTCTCCTCCCGGAAATCTACGTGCTGACGAATGACCGGGTCGTACTTCTTCAGTACGAGACGGTCGGGGTTGTTGCGACGGTTCTTCTTGGTGACATAGGTGTAACCCGTGCCAGCGGTCGAACGAAGCTTGATGATCGGACGTACGTCGTGCTGCTTTGCCATTAGATTTTCTCCCCACGGGCGAGGATGTCCTTGACGACAGACTCGATGCCACGTGCATCAATCACCTTGATGCCCTTGGCGGACAGCTGCAGGGTGACGTTGCGACGAAGCGACGGAACGTAATACGTCTTCTTCTGAACATTCGGGTCGAACCGACGCTTGGTGCGACGGTGCGAGTGCGAAATGTTGTGACCGAAGCCAGGAATGGCTCCGGTTACCTGGCAGGTTGCTGCCATGATTTCCTCCAATTACCGTAGAACTGATGCGGTTCCCCGCACAGAGCTACCCAAGATTTCTTGTCGGCACGCCAAACCACATTCATAACGAGTGGGGGTTGGCATACATGTGGGCGGAGAAGCCGCCCAACCAGCTATTGAGACTACGTTATTGGGGCCTCCGGCGCAATCCACGGGCGCCTGTGTATACATACGAGCGCATGCTGTCTCGATTTGATCGTATTTGTAGCCGGTTTGTGGGGCCTCTGTGTACAATCAGCGCAGAGAAGAGTGAGGCAACGATGGCCCAGATCCGAGCGAGTGACCTCGCCTATCAGCGTGTGCGCGACGAGATCGTCGACTGGACACTGCCGCCCGGCAGCATTCTCGGCGAGGTGGAGCAGTCCACGCGCCTCGGCGTCTCCCGCACTCCACTCCGCGAGGCGCTCACCCGACTGATCGCCGAGGGGCTTGTCGCATCCCAGAGCGGCCGCGGCCTCGTGGTCACCGAGCTGTCGCTCACGAACATCCGCGAGCTCTTCGAGGTTCGCCAGGCCCTGGAGCAGCAGGCCGCGCGCCTCGCCGCCATCCGGGGCGACACCGCGGTGTTCGCCGCCCTCGCTGAGGAGCTTCGAGCCGTCCCCGCGCTTCTGTCCAGCGACGACCCGGCCCGGCACGCCTACTACGAGCTGGTCGGCCGCATGGATGAGGCGATCGACCTGGCCACCGACAACGCCTACCTGATCGCGGCCCTGAAGACCCTCCGCACGCATCTCGTCAGGGTGCGCCGCCTCGCCAAAGACCGGCCCGACCGGCTGTCTGCGGCCGCCTCCGAGCACCTGCTGATCGCGGAGGCCATCGCCGACCGCGATCCCGAGCTGGCGGCATCCGCTACTCAGGTGCATCTGCACCGTGCTCTCGCCAGCCTGCTGGAGAACGCCGCACCCCTCTCATCGTCTGCAAAGGAGCAATCATGACCACCAGCCCCACAACCCCGGCCGTTCCGGAGATTCGCAAGGGCCTGGCCGGCGTCGTCGTCGACTACACGGCCGTCTCCAAGGTGAACCCCGAGACGAATTCGCTGCTGTACCGCGGCTATCCCGTGCAGGAGCTCGCCGCGAACTGCCGCTTCGAGCAGGTCGCGTGGCTGCTCTGGCACGGCGAGCTGCCGAGTGCCGCCGAGCTCGCTGCCTTCGAGCAGCAGGAGCGCAGCCTGCGCGCCCTGTCGCCCGTGGTCAAGCGCGTCATCGACGAACTGCCCCTGTCTGCGCACCCGATGGACGTGCTGCGCACCGCCGTCAGCGTCATCGGCGCCCTCGACCCAGCCGCCAGTGAATCGTCGCCCGAGGCGAACCTCGACAAGAGCGTGCGGCTGTTCGCCCAGCTGCCCGCGATCGTCGCGTACGACCAGCGCCGCCGCCGCGGCCAGCACATCGTCGAGCCGCGCCTCGACCTGGGCTACTCCGAGAACTTCCTCTTCATGGTGTTCGGCGCGGTTCCCGATGAGGTGACGGTCAAGGCCTTCGACGTCTCGATGATCCTGTACGCCGAGCACTCGTTTAACGCGAGCACGTTCACGGCCCGCGTCGTGACCAGCACGCTGAGCGACCTGTACTCCGCCGTCGTTGCGGGAATCGGCGCCCTGAAGGGTCCGCTGCACGGTGGGGCCAACGAGGCCGTCATGCACTTGTTCGACGAGATCGGCTCGGCCGACGCGGTCGACGCGTGGCTCGCGCAGGCGCTCGTCGAGAAGCGCAAGATCATGGGCTTCGGCCACCGCGTCTACAAGGATGGCGACTCCCGGGTCCCCACCATGAAGGCGGCCCTGGACACGCTGCTGGCCCAGGCCGACCGGGACGATCTCGCGGCGCTGTACGACGCCCTCGAGCTTGCGATGAACGAGGCGAAGTCGATCAAGCCGAACCTCGACTACCCGAGCGGCCCGGCGTACCACCTGATGGGCTTCGACACCCTGACGTTCACGCCCCTGTTCGTCGCCGCCCGAGTCACGGGCTGGACCGCGCACATCATGGAGCAGCTGGCCTCGAACTCGCTGATCCGCCCGCTGAGCCTCTACAACGGCCCGGACGAGCGCCACCTCTAGCCGAGCATCCGTTTTCAGGCCATAGCGGCGCTCGAGCGCCCCAGGGCGCTCGGCTGCCGCTATGGCCTGAAAACGGAGTCTGTTTCGGCGGGCGGCGGCACGCAGGCGTTGCAGAAGCCGAAGATGTCGACGACGTGCTCGGCCTGGCTGAAGCCGTGCAGGGCGGCCGTGCGCTTGGCCCACGCCTCGACCTCGTCGGCCTCGATCTCGACCGCGAGCCCGCAGCTGCGGCAGATCAGGTGATGGTGGTGGCCACTGGAACAGGCCCGGTACAGGCTCTCGCCATCCGGCGACTGCAGGGAGTCGGCGGAGCCCTCGCCCGCGAGCGCGGCCAGGGCCCGGTAGACCGTGGCGAGGCCGATGTGGGAACCGGCGTTCGTCAG